>NZ_BAAHWX010000001.1:0-376877 GCF_054784995.1 Paucilactobacillus salsurae
CCTGATTTAATGCTTTCCATGGTTCAAATAAGTTATTAATCACGATTAATGATTTATTTGAGCTGTGGAAGGTAAACGCGGTTCTGAATGTCTCTTAAAACCTGTCTCAAATATTGACTTCAATCCAGCCTGTTTATATTCTTTGCTGTTGGTTATTTAATACGTACAAGTGGGGTATCAACTGAGTCTCTGGGCTATTCTACGTATCGCTTAATATTGAGTATCCTGCTTGCAGTCGTTATGATATCGGTATTCAAAACAACAAGAGTGACTAATCTGACGATTGGATTTAAATATCCAATGCGTTCTTGTCTTATAATACTAGGACTTTTTTATGTGCTGGTGCTTGTCAGCGGAGGACTATTAGTTAACGTTAGCAATGTAGTCAGAAATGAATCATTATTATTTAGGATTTTATTTATGGCCTTAGCGGCGGGAATTTTTGAAGAAACAATATGCCGTGGGTTATTATTTTCACTGGCGCTAGATTATTTGCAAAAATCAGCTCATCCATTAGTTTGGGCTGGAATTAGTAATAGCATGGTCTTTGGCTTGTTACATTTTTCCAATATTTTTACCAATCATCAATCTGTTGCAATTACGATCCAACAAGTTTTTTATGCGTTCGTAATGGGAGTTGGATTTTCGGCAATTCGTGTTGCTACAAATGGTCTAAGTTTAGGAATCATTTTGCATAGTCTAATTGATTTTCAACCAACTATTGGCCAACCCATTACTCAAACAAATAGTTGGTTAGGATTGTCGATTGTATTTTGTCCTTTACTAGTAGTAGCAATTATTTATCTTTTCAAAGCGGACAAACTGATTGATTTTAGTTGAAGATACTAAAAAAGCATTCATCATTAGATGAATGCTTTTAAATTGTTATTTGAATGAAAGCCTATATTAAAGTGACATATCAACGACTTCACGACCGACAATTTTACCGGCCTTCATTTCGTCAATAATATCATTTACTTCAGATAATTTGCGTGTGTGTACGATTGGATGAACTTTGTCTTCGGCTCCAAATTGGAAAGCTTCAGCAAGGTCTTGTCGTGTACCAACAAGTGAACCAGCCACTTGGATACCGTCTAAAACAGTTTTAGCAATATTTAATTCCATATTACCTTGTGGTAGTGCAACGGCAACTAAACGGCCATCTGGTTTTAACGAATCAACTGCTGCGGTGAAGGCATCTGCATTAACTGCAGTGACTTGCGCGGTATTAACACCGCCAACTTCATTTTGAATGCGTTCAGCAACATTTTCTGTTTTACGATTAATTAGTAAATCAGCACCTAATTTTTCTGCGGCAGCTAATTTATCAGGATTCCCATCAACTACAACAACGTGAGCACCGAAAACATTTTTAGCATATTGAATGGCAAGGTTACCAAGGCCACCAGCACCAACAACAGAAACCCAGTCACCAGGTTTGGTATTACCGACTTTTAATGCTTTGTACATGGTAACACCTGCACAAGTTATTGAACTAGCTTCGACAGGGTCTAATCCATCAGGAACCTTAACGGCATAGTTTGCGTCAACGATTACTTGTTGTGCCATTGCGCCATCTACTGTAAAACCGGCATTACGGACATTACGACAAAGCGTTTCACGGCCGGTTAGACAGTATTCACAGTGTCCACAGCCACCGAAGAACCAAGCGATGGAGACACGATCACCAATCTTTAAATTAGTGACGCCATCACCTAGTTTGCTGACACGACCGACACCTTCATGACCAATGACTCGACCAGGGAATTTCCCAAAATCACCATTTGCAACGTGCAAATCAGTATGACAAAGACCACAATATTCTACATCAACAAGCGCCTCTCCATAATTTAGTGGGCGCAATGTTTTTTCGATAATATCAACATAACCATCAACTGGATCGCGAACAACAGCAGCTTTCATTAAAAACAACCTCTTTCTTGCTGAAATTTTTAGTTTCACAAAATAGTTGTGAAGCTCTACAAGTTGAGATTAACAGAAAATTTCACGATATTCAAGTGAAATAGTGCACAAAATTAAAAAAATAACAATTAAGAATCCTTGTAAAATCGCATTTTCATGGATGATTATAAACTAAAAAATGAAGTGAACGTTTCACATATCAGTAATAATCATTGTGAAATTAAACTTAAAAAAATTTGAAGACGCAACCGAAGCTACTATGTTTGATTAAATAATTATGATAAAATAACTATGTTTGTGAAAAGCGTTTTAGTAAAAAATTAAATAAATACGAAATTACAATGAAGAAAGGAATAAATTCATGAGTCGAATTCTAATTATTGAAGATGAAGAAAATTTAGCACGTTTTGTGGAACTAGAATTAAAACACGAAGGCTATGACACCGAGGTCCAATTGGATGGTAGAGGAGGCCTTGAAGCAGCTTTAAATGAAGATTTTGATATGATTTTGTTGGACCTAATGTTACCTGAATTGAACGGCATCGAAGTTGCAAGGCGGGTTCGTGAAGTTAAGAGTACGCCAATTGTGATGATGACTGCCAGAGATTCAGTGATTGATCGCGTTTCTGGCCTAGATCACGGTGCTGATGATTACATCGTTAAACCATTTGCAATTGAAGAACTTTTAGCACGAGTGCGCGCATTATTACGCCGGATTAATATTGAAGGTCAAAATAGCAAAAGTGCAGATTTCCATCAAACGACGGTTACATATCGTGATCTAACGATTGAAAAAGAAAATCGTGTTGTTCGTCGTGGCGATGAAATTATTAATTTAACCAAACGCGAGTATGAGTTATTACTGATTTTAATGGAGAATGTTAATGTCGTGATGGCGCGCGAAATTTTATTGAATCAAGTTTGGGGTTACGAATCTAATGTCGAAACTAATGTTGTTGATGTTTATATTCGTTATCTTAGAAATAAAATCGATAAAAAAGGACAAAAGAGCTACATTCAGACGGTTCGTGGAACTGGATATGTAATGCGCTCAGAATAATATGAAGTGTTTAGGTGGTGTATGTTAATCTTTGCAAGCCAAAAAAAATACAGTTAAATACCGCTGGTCTTTAAAATTAAAATGGGCAATTGGTACTTCAGTTGGCGCACTGATTATCTTTGCGTGTTTGACTTTTGTCTTGTTTCATTCATTCACACAAGATTTATTGAAACAAGAAACCACGCATGTTAATCAAACCGTTAAAGTATTGAAAAGACAGTTGGGGCAAAATAATGCGCAGTTGACTAGTGCCTCTGTAAAAAAAACAATTCGGCCAAATGAACTGGTTGATAAGGGTGCAAGCACCCCGAGACGTTTGTATCGTAATGACGTTGTTAAACAACTGAGTTCGACAAGCGTGATTGTTAATATTACTGATGTGAAAGGGAACTCCTTATTCACAACTGGAAAAAGCCAACAAGCAGCTGTTACGCGAGAAAAAAAGACTCAGGTTGTAGCTAATCATAGTAAAAAAATGATTGTTGCAAATTACCCAATTCGTTCCCAAAAAAACCATCAAATTATTGGATACGTGCATGTAGAAAATCTGCTCGCAAATTATTATGACACGTACGATAGGTTGATTATCATCTCGATCCTCGTCTTAATACTGGTTATTTTGGCAAGTGGTCTAATGGGTTATTTTCTTTCTTATTTCCTACTGCGACCAATTGACGATATCCATGACACTTTAAGTGAAATGAAAAATGATCCCACTAGTGAAAAAAGAGTTCCAGAAATGCATTGTAATGATGAATTGTCGGATTTGGCAGATATGTTTAATGATATGCTAGATCAAATGCAGCGCTACATTGAACAACAGTCACAATTTGTGGAAGATGTTTCTCATGAACTAAGAACGCCAGTGGCAATTATTCAAGGACATATGGAAATGTTAAATCGTTGGGGTAAAGATGATCCTAAAGTTTTAGATGAGTCCTTGAGTGCATCGTTAAAAGAAACAAAACGGATGCAAGACTTAGTTCAAGAGATGCTTGATTTGAGTCGTGCTGAACAAGTTGAGATCAACTTCCGTGATGAGCAAACTGAGGTTCGCGAAGTTGTTCATCAGGTATACAATAATTTTAAAATGATTCATCCTGATTTTTTATTTATGTTGGATGATGATTTAAAAGAAAATGTTTGGGTCCAGATCTATCGTGATCATTTGGAACAGATCTTGATCATATTATGTGATAATGCTGTTAAATACTCGACGAAGCGGAAAGAAATCCATTTGTCGCTTTCTCGTTCAACTAAGCAAATTGAGATTGGCATTCAAGACTTTGGTGAGGGAATCTCACAAGAAGATATGAACAAAGTATTTAATCGTTTTTATCGTGTTGATAAAGCACGGAGCCGTAAAAAAGGTGGAAATGGACTTGGACTGTCAATCGCGCAAAGATTGGTGGAAGGCTACCATGGACAAATTTCTTTAGAAAGTTCATTAGGTTCAGGTTCACTATTCCGAATTACATTGCCAATTTCAAAAATTACTGCAATTGAAGACAAATAAAAAAGGCCTAATGGCCTTTTTGTTTTTTTTAAGATTCAGGATGTCGAGATTGTTTGCCGGCATTACGATTTTTGTGCTGTGTTTCAGTTGGTTGTGGCTGTTTTAATTCATCAATGGTCTCTGAAGTAGTCGTTGGTTCCACTACAGGGGTAACAACTTTTCTTGTGGGATGTTTCTTCATTTCTGCTTCAATTTCACGTCTAATTTTAGGACGATAGAGATTGATGATGAAGGTTTGAACAATTGCGAATAATCCACCAATAAAGAAGTACAGGCCTAACCCGGCAGAAGAAGAAAGTGTAAAGAATAGAATCATAACTGGGCTAGCAAAAATGGCAATTCGCATCTGCTTTTTCTGTTCTTGAGGTACGCCTAACATTGACAAGTATCCCTGAATTAAGTAAGTGACAAATGATAAGACGGCTAACAAAATGCTTGGGGCGCCTAATTTGATACCCATAAAAGTTGCACTTGATAGGTCAGGTGAATATCTGATGGCTGCATATAATGCAGCAAAAATTGGCATTTGAATGAGTAATGGCAGACATCCCATTCCGCCAGTGACACTAATGCCATTGTCACGATATAACGCCATCATTTCCTGGCTGACAGCAGCCTGCTCTTCTTGGGTCTTTGCCGCTTTTTGACGTGCTTGAATAGCCTTCATTTGTGGTGCCACAGCACTCATTTTTTCTTGAGTAATGGTTGACTTACGCATTTGACTAATCATGACTGGTAACAAAATCATGCGAACAACAAAAACGATGACCACAATTGACCAACCGTAACTGCCACCCAAAAAGTTAGCCATCCATTCCATAACGTGTTGGGTTGGTTTTGCTAGATAATCATAAATCATACCATAGGGTTTACCCGCTTTATTGACACGAACACATCCGCTTAAAAATAAGGCCAATGTTGTGATTAAAGTAATTACTGTAATTTTTTTATTCTTCATTATAAATGACTCAAATCCTTTTTGATATTTTCTCGTAAACAGTAAGTACTATACAGTATTTAAGTAGTAAATGCCACTAACTTTTCGAGGTTAACGAATTGAAAAATTATTAAAGTGTTGTTCTTTAACTGATTGAGAAAACACATGATCCACTCGTGAAAATGATGTGGGACCATTTTTGATCGCCGTTAAAAAGTGATCAAGATTTGTGTCGGTACCACTAGCCACAATGTACACACTACCATCCGCTTGATTAGAAACGTGGCCGGTGATATGCCATTTTTTTGCCAGCATCATGGTCGTATATCGGAAACCAACGCCTTGAACAATGCCTTCTACTGTTATTTGAATTGTTTTCATCTTTATTCTTCCTTACTAATTAGTTCGTGTATTTCATGGTATAATTGTCGTCATGAGGTGATCAGTCAATGGACAAAATAACGTCTGTGCAAAACCAACATGTTAAACGTTGGAAAAAGTTAGCAACCAAAAAAGAACGTCAAAAAACGGGTACATATTTGATTGAGGGCTGGCATCTTTTCAATGAAGCAAACAAAGCGTCCATTAACTTTGTTAGTATCATAACAACAAAAGACCAGCTCGCAAAACACGATGACATTTTAACATTAAATGCAGCAATATATGAAGTGTCTCCAGAAGTGATGCAGGCAATTTCGGAAACGGTAACGCCGCAGGGAATTATAGCTGAAATAAATATTCCAAATGATACATCAACTGTACTATCGCATTTTATCGGACCGTGGTTACTGTTAGATGAGGTACAAGATCCTGGCAATATTGGCACGATGATTCGGACTGCTGATGCTGCAGGGTATGAGGGCGTCGTTGCCAGTCCACACGCTGCAGATTTTTTCTCACCAAAAGTAGTGCGTTCAATGCAAGGTAGCCAGTTTCATTTACAATTGCGACAAGGTAATCTACATGAGTGGATTTCGGCCTTAAAACGGCAACAACTTCCAGTTTATGGTAGTGAACTAAATCCGAGTGCTAAAAGTTATTTATCAATTACACCAGGTAACAAGTTTGGTCTAATTATGGGTAATGAAGGAAATGGCATGCATGAAGATATTTTACAACAGACGGATGCTAATTTATTTATTCCAATGGCAGGCCAGGCAGAGTCTTTAAATGTGGCTGTGGCAGCCGGCATTTTGATGTTTCATTTACATGCAATTGACAGTTAATATGCGAAACGTTTGCATTTTTTTGAAAACCGTGTATTATATCTTGCAGGTATCAAGAAAAGGGGCAATGTATGAAAAAGAATGCATGGCAAAATGATCAAGAGTACTTAAACTTAGTTGATGATCTTTTAGCACAACCTGCCGTAAAGAAATTGGCCAATTACACGCAACATCATCATTCAGATCGATTACAACATTCTATCAGCGTCTCATTTGATAGTTACCAAATTGCCAAAAAAATGAATTTGGATTATCGTAGTGTTGCTAGGGCTGGATTACTGCATGATTTGTTTTACTATGATTGGCGGACAACAAAGTTTAATCTTGGATCACATGCTTTTATTCATCCACGAGTGGCTTTACGCAATGCAGAAAAAATTACGCCATTAAATGATATGGAAAAAGATATTATTTTAAAACACATGTTTGGCGCAACACTGGCGTTACCAAAGTACAAAGAGAGCTTATTAGTTTCTTTAGTTGATGACTACGAAGCAGAACATGAGTTTTTCAGTCCAATGCGTAAACGGGTTTCCGTTTGGTATCGCAGATTAAAAGTAAGAGCAACATTTTAAATTTAAACTATATTATAAAAAGGGGTGGATGAGTTATGGATCAAGTTATGACCACCGATGAAGAAAACTTCACACTGTGTCCAAAATTCGCAGAAACTTTCAATATTTTAGGTCGTAAGTGGAATGGCCTAATCATTGAGGTCTTACTAAATGAAGGCACACAACGATTTAAGGATTTAGTTAATAATGTACCTAAGTGCAGTGACCGTGTGCTGGTTGAACGCCTCCGTGAGTTGGAACAAGATGGCATTGTTCAACGACAGACTTACAGTGATTCATCTTTAATTATCTACTCACTGACTACTAAAGGTGAAGAACTTCGGCCAGTTATGGACTCTGTTCATGCATGGGGCGACAAGTGGTTTGATAAATTACCTGTTGACCAAGCCGACTAGTTTCACTACAATGTAATTAATAACGTTTATGAGAGTTAGTAAATTTGGCGAATGTTCAGGAAGCTATTGTCATTGACTGTAAGCAATAGTCATTTCAAAAAATTGAATTTCACTTTCATAGTTGATACTTAATCGTATTCCGGTAGAATGCCGTTACCATTCTGTGAGTGTGCATTTAATGCAAACTAGGGTGGTACCGCGATGCTTCGTCCCTTTTTGGGGATGGGGCTTTTTTTGTGGAATCGATAAGAAAAGGAGTCGTCATGGGATTAAAGGATAAGTTAGAACAATTGCGCCAACAAGGCATGCAAGAAGTTAAAGAAACACAAGATCTAAATAAAGTTAATGATATTCGCGTTAAATTACTTGGAAAAAAGGGACCGATTACCGAGGTATTACGCGGTATGCGCGATTTGAGTGCGGATGAACGACCAAAAGTAGGGCAATTTGCCAATGAAATTCGCGATGAATTGACAACAGCCATCGAAAATCGTCGAGCAGAACTAGAAAAGGCAGTTTTGAATGCCCAGTTAACACATGAAAAAATTGATGTGACCTTGCCAGGCACACCAACAGTTCAGGGCCAACCACATGTGATTCAACAAATTATTGACCAACTTGTTGATCTCTTCATTGGAATGGGTTATGAAGTAGCAGTCGGTGATGAGGTTGAGGAAGAACGCTACAATTTTGAAATGTTGAATTTACCAAAAGATCATCCTGCACGAGACATGCAAGATACTTTTTATGTGACGCCAGAAATTTTGATGAGAACCCAAACTTCGCCAATGCAGGCGCGCATGCTTGAAAAGCATGATTTCAGTCAAGGTCCATTGAAAATGATTTCACCAGGAAAAGTTTACCGTCGTGATACAGATGATGCGACGCATAGTCATCAATTCCATCAAGTTGAAGGAATGGTGATTGGTAAGCATATTACGATGGCTGACTTGAAAGGAACGTTAGAGGTCGTTGCGCAAGAATTATTTGGTGATGAGCTAGACGTTCGTCTACGACCAAGTTATTTTCCATTCACCGAGCCTTCTGTTGAGGCGGATATTACCTGTTTCAATTGTTTAGGTAAGGGCTGCTCAATTTGTAAATATACGGGTTGGATCGAGGTTTTAGGTGCAGGAATGACACATCCAAATGTTCTTGAAATGGCCGGTGTCGATTCAAATGAATACGGTGGTTTTGCCTTTGGGCTTGGACCAGACCGGTTTGCAATGTTGAAATACGGTGTCGAAGATATCCGTGATTTTTATCAAAACGACATGCGTTTTCTCACTCAATTTGATCAGAAAGGATAAACATTCATGAAGGTTTCATATAAGTGGTTACAAGAATATTTAGATTTAACAGTAAAGCCAGCCGATTTGGCTGAAAAAATTGCACGAACATCTGTGGACATTAATGATGTTTATTCACCAAGTGATGGCCTCAGTAAACTAGTCGTTGGCCACGTAGAAAGTATGACAGCTCACCCAGATTCTGATCATTTGCAGTTATGCATGGTTGATACAGGTGATGATGAGCCTGTTCAAATTGTCTGTGGTGCTCCAAATGTTGAAGCAGGTAAGAACGTTATTGTTGCTCTTCCAGGTGCACGTATTGGTAATAATGTGAAAATCAAGCGCGGAAAAATGCGTGGGGAAATTTCTGAAGGAATGATTTGTGCACTGCAAGAAATTGGCTTTAGCGAACAAATTGCACCAAAAGCTTATGAAGATGGCATTTGGTTTTTACCAGATGATGCCAAGCCAGGTGAATCTGTTTATCCTTATCTAGGGATGGACGATACGATTATTGACACAGATGTGACACCTAATCGTGGTGACATGTTCTCGATGCTGGGTAATGTGAATGATATTGCGGCATTTTATGGCATTAAACCACATTTCAAAACACGCGAAATCCAAAAATTCAGTGATGTTAAAACAGCCGATTTGGTGAACATTAATATTCCTGACCAAACATTGGCACCAACTTATACCATGTTGGCAATTCAAAATGTTACTGTACAAGATAGTCCACTTTGGCTTCAAATCAGGTTATGGAACGCCGGCATTCGTCCAATTAGTAACGTTGTTGATGTGACAAACTATATTTTACTGAAGTATGGACAACCATTACACAGTTTTGATTATGATAAATTACCTGGTCATGAAATATCAGTGCGTTATGCGCAAGCTAAAGAAACATTTGTTACTTTAGATGAACAAGAACGCGAACTAGATAGTAATGATATTGTGGTAACTGCTGATAATCGTCCAGTTGCATTAGCGGGAACCATGGGTGGGTTAGAAACAGCAATTGACAATCACACTCAAAATGTTTTACTTGAAGCGGCGATTTTTAATCCTATTTTAGTACGGAAACAAGCAAGACGTCATGATCTACACAGTGAGTCATCATCACGATTTGAACGTGGTATTAATCCAGAAACGGTTGAGCAAGCCTTAAACGAAGCCGCAGCTCTAATTGCAGATCTTGGCAATGGTGGCGTTACAAAAGAAATTGTGATTGGCAGCAAACAAGATATTCCAACGAAACAAATCACACTAGAACTTGACCGCATCAATCATGTATTAGGAACGCAGTTATCAACTGAACAAGTTGGTCAAATTTTTGATGATTTACAATTTGGACACGAAATTAATCAAACGCAAATTAAAGTAACAGTCCCTGCTAGAAGATGGGATATTGACATTGAGGCTGATTTACTTGAGGAAATTGCGCGAATCTATGGTTACGACAATATCCCTTCAACTTTGCCGACTCAAACCCAAAACGTTGGTCATTTAAGTGAGCGGCAAAAACTGATTCGATCATCACGCCATATTCTGGAAGGTTTAGGGTTGAATCAAGCTATTAGCTATTCTTTGACGACTAAAGAAAAAGCTCAGCAGTTTGCAATTATTGAAGAAAAAACACCGATGATGTTGGACTATCCGATGAGCCAAGATCATGTTGCTACTAGAATGAGCCTCATCAGTGGCTTACTAGACGATGTTGCCTATAATGTTGCTCGTAAGCAAATGGACGTTAGTTTATACGAACAAGGCCGTGTCTTTTTGAGTGAACAAGAAGGTAGCCGGCCGGTTGAACATGAGCATCTTGCCGCCGCGGTGACAGGACAATGGGGTGCTAAAACCTGGGAACAAACGACTGCCGAAGTTGATTTTTACGTTTTAAAAGGGATTGTCGAACGGTATCTTCAAAATCTGTCATTAGAGGAACCAATTACTTTCCAAGCAAATGAAGAAAGAACAGAGATGCACCCTGGCCGAACAGCAGATATTTTGCTGAATGACCAAGTGATTGGTTACATTGGGGAAGTTCATCCTAGTGTTACTAAACAACTAAAAATTCCAACCACTTATGTATTTGAACTTGATTTAGAGGCATTAATTGCAGCGCCAAAAGAAAATGATCATTATCAAGAAATTAGTAAGTATCCAGCTATTAATCGAGATATCGCGATTTTAGTGGATAAATCAATTTCAAATAGTGATATTGTTGCTGCCATTCAACAAAAGGGTGGCGCATTCTTACAAAATGTTCATCTCTTCGATGTTTATACAGGCGCTCATTTACCTGCACATAAAAAATCTCTGGCTTACACATTAACGTATCAAGACAAGCAAAAAACATTGGTAGATGACCAGGTTAATCAAGCCTTTGATAAAGTTGTCCACTATCTGGAAACACAATTTGCCGCTGAAATTCGTTAACTATTTTCAGTCAATTAATCGCGATGGAGAAAAATTTATTTATCGCGATTTTTTTGATGCATAAATTTAATCTTAAATTAATAAATTATTATCGATATTTTTTGGTGGTTTAGTATAATTGAAGGTACATTGATAAATTTTAGGTGGGAAAATAATTGGAAAATCAGCAACGAAAAAATAAATTACGCTATTGGATTGCAGGCATTATCGTTATTGTGTTAGTGGTGATCGGTTTAGGGACCAAACTTTATTTTGATCATTCACTTGAAGCTGTCGATAAAAAGAATGATCAGGTTGTCTCTGTTAAGATTCCAATGGGTGCGACGAATAAACAAATTGGAAAAATTTTAGCAAAAAAACATTTAATTAAAAGTGAAGTAGTATTTAACTATTATTCTCAATTAAACGATAAGAGTGGTTTTAAGGCAGGTTATTACTCACTGCAAAAATCAATGGATGTCAAGACAATTACTAAGTTGTTGAAAACTGGCGGTAATGCAACATCAAATTTGAGCTTGAAGGGTAAGGTCCTTGTTTCTGAAGGAGAAACAGCTGATCAAATTGCTGCAACCGTTCAAAAACAAACGAAGTACACATCTAAAGAATTTTTAGCTTTATTAAATGATGAAAGCTATTTAAACGAACTAGTCAAAAAGTATCCACAATTGATGACCTCTGCAATGAGTGCACAAAATGTGCGTTATAGATTAGAAGGTTATCTATTTCCTGCAACGTATGATGTTTCAAATATCAGTAGTTTAAAGGCCCTTGTTAATGAAATGGTTGCTGCAACAAATACACAATTGAGCCCTTATTACAAAACTATGAATGAGAAACATTTGAGTGTTCAACAAGTCTTGACGCTAGCTTCGTTGGTAGAAAGAGAAGGCGTATCGACTTCAGATCGTAGAAAAATTGCGGGTGTGTTCTTTAACCGAATCAAAAAAGACATGCCAATTCAATCTGATATTTCTGTCATGTACGCGTTGAATACACATAAAAAGAACCTGACTTACAAAGATCTTAAGGTTGATTCACCTTATAATCTCTACACCAATTCAGGTTATGGACCTGGACCATTTAACAGTCCAAGTAGCGATGCAATTAAAGCTGTATTAAATCCAAAAGATCAAAAGAAGGGCTATTTATACTTTGTTGCTAATATGAAGACTGGTAAAGTTTACTATGCCAAAACCTATGCGCAACACCAAAAAATAACAGATAAATTAAAAAAAGATAATGAATAATAAATTAATTAAATGTGGAAGGAAGATTAAGTATTTTGAGTAGTCAGGAAAAGCGTCCGATTATTGTGGGAGTCACCGGTGGTTCAGGTTCTGGAAAAACAACGGTTAGTAACGCTGTATATAATCAATTAGCAGGTAAATCAATCATGATTATGCAACAAGATACCTACTATAATGATCAAGCATCAATGAGTATGGAAGAACGAAAAGCAGTTAATTATGATCATCCGCTAGCTTTTGATACTGATCGATTAATCAGTGATTTGAAAAAGCTTTTAAATTATGAAGCGATTGACATGCCAGTTTATAATTATGCTGAGTTTACAAGATCTAAAGAAACTATTCGTGTTGAACCGCAAGATGTCATCATTTTAGAAGGTATCTTAATTTTAGATGATGAGCGGTTACGTGATCTGATGGATATTAAAGTTTTTGTCGATACAGATGACGATATTCGTATTATTCGACGAATCAAACGAGATATGCAAGAAAGAGGCCGTTCATTACAATCAGTGATTGATCAATATTTAGCGACAGTTAAGCCAATGTATCATCAGTTTGTGGAACCTACTAAACGGTATGCGGATATTATTGTGCCTGAAGGTGGCGAAAATACAGTTGCCATTGATCTCTTAACAACAAAAATTAGAGATATATTAACCCAAAAAGGGCATGATACCAAAGCGTAAACTAAAGTTATTATTGATGGCTTTAATAAAACATCAATGATTCTAGTTTACAAGAAACAAACTTCATGGTAATGTGTTGTTTGTTGATTAAAAGTAAATAATAGAGGTGCAACATGGCAGAAGAAAAAACTTACCCAATGACCTTAGAGGGTAAAAAAAATTTAGAAGACGAATTAGAAACATTAAAAACTAAAACGCGTCCAGAAGTCATTGAACAAATTAAGATTGCCCGTAGTTATGGTGATTTATCAGAAAACTCAGAGTATGAGTCAGCAAAAGAGCAACAAGCAATGGTTGAAAGTCGCGTTAGTACCATTGAACATATGCTTCAGCATCTAGAAATTATCGATACTGATAATGTTGCTAAAGATGAAGTTTCAGTTGGTCGAACGGTGACTTTTAAAGAATTACCAGACGAAGATCCTGAAACTTACCAAATTGTTGGTCAATCTGAAGCAGATCCAATGTCAGGTAAAATTTCAAATGAATCACCAATTGCTAAAGCCTTAATTGGCCACAAAGTAAATGATGAAGTTGAAATTCAAATTCCAAATGGCGCAATGAATGTTAAAATTATGACTGTTAAATAGAATGAGAACTAGATGCTTTAAGCATCTAGTTCTATTTTTTTGTAAGTATGTGGTATGATATATCTATTAATTAATGAAAGCGATTTATTGTTTGGAGGACAACTTAATGAAATTAGTAGTAACTGATGCGGCAAGTAAATGGTTCCAAGACGAAGTAGGCGTCAAAAGTGGTAATGGTGTGCGTTTTTTTGGTAAAGTGTACGGCAAGACACCCGTTCATGATGGCTTTTCCTTAGGAATGACTAGAGATGATCGCAAGTTAAGTGCCGCTGTGGAAACAGTAAAAGATGGCGTTCGTTACTTTGTTGATGGACAAGATGAATGGTTCTTTAAAGGGCTAGATTTTAAAGTTGACTATGATGAACAAACTGATGGGCCTAAATATGAATATACAAAAAATGGTGAATTAGATTAATTTGAAGTGTGCATTTTAGAAGTTTATATTTTAACTTTTATTTTGTTCAGTAGATATATATTAAATTAAAAAATACAAAGGATTGAGATAAAACTCTCAATCCTTTGTATTATTTTGAACGTCTTTTAATCCCAAGCCAACTTAGAGTTACAACCAAAGTTATTCCTGAAATGATTGTTCCTAGGATGAAGAATGGTGATCGATATTTAATCACGACATGATGATGACCTTTTGAAATTGGAACGGCTAGAAAGGTTTTGGCTACTTTTTTAGTAGCTACTTTTTGGCCGTCAATTTGAATTTGCCACCCTTTTGAGTAAGGAATCGTCGTCATTAATAATTGATGATTTTTCTTAATGTTAATGTTTCCCGATATTTTCGTACTGCTGGAATTTTTCACATTTAATGGTTCATTAGCTAGTTGGCTGTGCATTTGGTTAAATTTAGGTTGATTGAGCATATAAAGACTCACATTTTGAAGCCAAAGTGTTTGATGTTTAAGTTTAAAGGTGACTGTGACGGGTTCGTCTTTTTGTTGGGATGCCACGTTTACTACAATTGTATTGCGGTAAGTTGGATACTGGTTCAGCTCTTTACCATTTAGATAGTAGGTACCTGCATCTTCGTCCAGTTCAGAACCCATAGTTAGATAATACGAATTATTTGTTTTCGGGGTAAATGTCATTTTAATAGCTGCTGGTTTTAGAAGATCTAGTTTTTTTAAGATAATCCCCGTAATTTTAGAAGATTGTTGAATATTCTCAAAAGAAACATTATCAAAATTTTGAACCTGGAATAATTTGTTTTGATTTGTTTTGATACCGGCGAGGGACTGATAAATTTGTGCTTGATAAGCTAGAGGATCTTTCGTTGTCAATTTTTGTTTGGTTAATAAATTACTAGCACCAAACGCAATTGGTAGCGCGTTTGAGTTATGATATGTCTTAGTCAGTGCATCTCCACTAATTTGCTTGAATCGATTGACATCAGGCTTATTAGAAACAATTGGTAATGTTTTAGCAACCATCTGTTGGCCTACAATGCTCGTTGGTGTAGCAGTGGTCATGAAGTATTGCATTGATAACAATGAATCAGAAACTTGGGTACCATTTGTATAGGTGACAAAGCCATCACCATCCGGTTGTCCAATACTGCCCATAAACGCTGGTATTGACGGTTCAAGTGTTGATCCAAAGTGAGAAGCACTATAAAAGTCACCTTGCATGGGATCATCTTTGGTGCGCATAAAGGTCTGACCAACACGATAGAAATTCTGTTTCATACTGGGAAGCTTACTGATTGTTTTGTTTAACTGTGTTGTATAATGGCCAAAATCAGCTTGGGAAACATAGCTGATATTATTGAGGGAAACTACAGCATTAATGCCTGAATCTGCGACGACCAGCAAAACAAATAAAATATCATAAATTAATGGTGTGTATTTTCTTGGTAGGTGTAACCAGACAATTGCAATTAAACTGATTCCAATACCGAATAAGAGCTGTGAGCTTGAAAGATATGAAAAAGATTTTAAATTGAGATACAGATAAAGGCTGACAATCAATAAAATAATTAATAATCCACTGATTTGTAATCGATTAATTCGAAAGTCTGCAGTTAATGTATTGGCTGCAAGCCAAATCATCCAAAAGCAAACTAAAAACGAAAATCGGTAGGGGTACCAAACAGGGAATTGACCTGCGTGCCACAATAAGTCCAAAGGTTGAAAACACATTGATAAAACAAAAAAAGCACTAATAATTGCAGTGATGATTCTGTTTTTGCGTGAAAATTTACGATTTGTAAAATAGAGTAAAAAGCCAAAAATCATTAAAGCACCAACAAAAATATTAGGTTGACCGTTTGGCATTTGATCAAAATTAAAACTACCAGAAAACAACTTAGCTAACATTTTTGGTGCAAAGTATTCAAATTTAAAGAGCCATTTGGTTTCTGTATAGGTGCCTTTACTCTGGCTTAGAGAATACAGTGTTGGTAACAACAACCAGGCAGCTAGTAAAACTGCAAGCAGTGAATGGCCAACGTATGAGGCAAAGCGGTGCCCTTTTTCTGAAGCGGAAAGTGATTGACCAGATTGATAGTAAAACGTGAACAAAATAGAAAAAATAGCGACCATCCACGCCATATAATAATTGTCGATCAACAAAATTGTTAACCAAATAACATAGGTTGTTGCGCGACCACCATTTAAAAGCTTAATAAGGCCATAGATGACTAATGGTAATAAGATTAAAACATCAAGCCAAATCACATTTAGCTGATTAGCAATCATCCACCCCATCAATGCATAAGCAGTAGCAAAGCCAATTAATCGAATACCTGATTGCAAGTGTGTTTTATCTAGTAACCATGCGAAACTGAGTCCTGATAAACCATATTTTAAAATAAGTAATATTAAAACCCCGGCACTTAGGTATTTACCAGGAAAAAATAGAATCAGGAGATTCAATGGACTCATTAAATAATAGGAAAAAACGCCTAACATGTCGCCGCCAAGGTCTTTTGAAAATGAATAAAAAAAGGTATCAAAATGATGGAGAACTGTTGAGCGAAAGTATGCAAAAAAATCAATGTATTGTTGGCCTAAGTCGACCGTTAAAATACTACTATTGCCAAATGGACTCATGGAGCGATACGCGAAGTAACTAGCCATGATCAAGCTTGGTACCAGAAAAGTAAGTAATAATATGTAAAAGTGTCGATGGCGAACGATGTAATTCTTCAAAAAAATACCTCATTTGATAATTTAAAGTTTAAATTTGTTAAAAACGATTGGCGCTATTAATCTACTTCGTATAGAATAGCATAAGATATAAACTAGTAAATAGACAAAATTGTCTGTTAAAATGGATTCATTACATCTAAGGAGCAAGTTAGCATTGAAATTTTCATCCCGAATTAAAAGTATCTTTAAAACAAATAGCAAGAAGAAAAAGAATAATCAATCTGAAATTCCGTTTAGATTGAACTTTTTGCTATGGACAGTGTCACTTTTGTTGTTAGTTTTAGCAGTAAGGTTGTTTTATCTACAAGTTTTAAATGGAACAAGTTATAAAGCTGAAGTTAATCGAACGGACTCAACTGTTGAAACGAACAATGTGCAGCGTGGAATGATTTATGATTCAACCGGAAAAGTATTAGTTGGTAACCAAGCACATCAATCCATTTCTTACACAAAAGGGGAAAATGTATTATCGACGGACATTCTCAAGACTGCAAATAGGTTGGGCAGTTATGTGACAGTTTCAACCACCAAATTGACTAAACGCAATCGACAAGATTACTATTTGGCTAACAGCAAACATTTAAAACAAATATTGCGTCATGTTTCTAATTCAGGTTCATTATCAGATAATGAAAAATACAATAAAGCTTTAGACTATTTGAGTGCACATCCAAACTCATTTCACTTGACAGCGTTAGAAAAAAACAAAGCGATGATCTATGCTCAAATGAGTGGTGCCTATGCGTTATCAACAACTTATATCAAGGAGTCAGGAGTTACAAATCGTGAAATCGCGCAGGTTGGCGAGCACTTAAATGAAATGCCTGGTGTTAAAGTTGGTACAAGTTGGTCGAGAAATTATCCCCAAGGCAAGTCTGTACAGTCCTTAACTGGAACTGTTTCCAATCAGAAAACAGGTTTACCAAGTGATGAAGTTAATATGTTGTTGTCACAAGGATATTCTCGAAATGACAGTGTTGGTCAAAGTTATTTGGAAAAACAATATCAATCAACTTTGGCAGGATCTAAATCACAAACAAAAGTGTCAACACAAGGCAGTGGCTCTAACAAGTTAACAAAGTCAATTGAGGAGTACTCCGGCAAGAAGGGCGATAATTTAGTTTTAACAATTAATTCAGATTTTCAAAATCAAGTCCAAAAAATTGTGAAAACTGTCTACAGTTCCGGAAGTATTGGTTCGTCAACTGGCGCATATGCAGTGGTTATGAACCCTAACACGGGTGCAATTTATGCTATGGGTGGCGTTGATCGAGATATTAATACAGGTAAAATTACCGATGATCAAATTGGTGCAATTAATCATCCAATTGTTATGGGATCTGCTGTGAAAGGTGCAACAGTGATGGGTGGATTGATGGACGGTGCTATTACACCAACAAACAATACGATGAATGATATGCCAATTAAGGTTTTAGGTACGAAAAGTAAGAGTTCTTGGTGGAATCGGAATGGATCAGTACCAATTTCAGCTTCAGAAGCACTAGAAGTGTCTTCGAACTCTTATATGATGCAATTAGCGATGAAAGAAGCTGGTACTAAATATACACCTGGTGCTGGGCTTAACATGCCAACCAGTATTTTTTCCAAATTGCGTGGCTATTTTAATCAATTTGGTTTAGGTGTAAAAACGGGAATTGATTTACCTGGGGAAACAAATGGTTACACTGGACCTGCTAACCAATCTGAGATTGGAAAAGCTTTGGATTTATCTTACGGAAACTACGATAGTTATACGGTTATTCAATTAGCACAATACATTTCTACCATTGCTAATGGTGGTTATCGTATGAAACCGTATGTTGTGAAGCAGATTCGCGGAACAACTAAAAATGGCTCATTGGGCAAGGTTGAGTCGACTACCCAGCCCACGATCCTAAATTCTATTAATGCAACAAAAGCTGACTGGGATGTTGTAAAAAATGGGATGTATATGGTGGTCCATGGTAGCAGCGCATACAAAACGGGGGAGAAACTTGAAAGTATTAGCCCCGCCGTTGCTGCCAAGTCTGGAACCGCAGAAACATTTGCGCCTAGTGGAGCATCGACAGAGACATTGAGTTTGGTAACTTATGCACCATACAATGATCCACAAGTTGCAATTGCACTTGCTATACCTGGCTTAGGAACAAATTCGTCAGGAGTCAACATGACAATGGCGACTCAAATTTATAATGCTTATTGGAAGACTGTCCAGTCAGATCAAAATTATAAATAATGCGTCAAGCAAAATTACTTAACAAAGTTGTTTCAAAACACTAGTCAAATTTGTCAATCAATGATATAGTTGTACGAGTTAGGGTTCACCCCAATTATTAGAAAAGTCTGGAGGGTTCATCCATGCGTGTACACATTACATTAGAATGTACTGAATGCCATGAACGGAATTACTTATCAAGTAAAAACCGCCGTAACAATCCTGATCGCGTTGAGTTTAAGAAATATTGCCCACGTGAACGGAAAGTTACATTGCATCGCGAAACAAAATAATTTTAATTGTTGAAATTATTGTACGTTTCAAGAAAACAGTATTAAACTATTAGACTGGTAGCAAAACTTTGTTTTGGCCAGTCTTTTTTTATATTATTAATTGAACCAATGAGGTGAACCATGACGGCAAACAAAGTATCAGAAAGAAACAGAATTTTAAATGAACTTCAGAATTTGACATTTTCACAAAAAAAAATAGAAGAACAACAATTAATGAGGCAATTAGGTCGATTACCAGAGTGGCAAAAGAGTCAAATGGTGGGCATTACATTAAGTCAGTCTTTTGAAATTAATACTTCTCCCATTATTAGGTTGGCCCTTCAACAAAATAAACGGGTTTGTGTCCCGAGAACTTTGCCGCACAGACAAATGCAATTTTTTGAGTTTAACAAAAAATTACATTTTAAGAAGAGTAAATTTGGTGTTAATGAGCCAATTGATGGCATTGCAGTGAATAAAGATGATATTGACTTGATGATTGTTCCAGGAGTCTGTTTTACGTCACAAAAGCAACGGTTAGGATTTGGCGGAGGATATTACGATCGATACCTCGTGAATTTTAAGGGAATCAAATTGACTTTAGCATTGAACGAAATGTTTCAGCTAACTGCAACGTGGCCCGTGGAGCCTCATGATATTTTATTAGATATCGTTGTTACTCGAGAAGAGGTGTATCGATGAATTTACAAACGTTAAAACGTCAACCCTTCATGACAGAAATTATCATTGGCATTCAAGTGATTGTCTTTATTTTAATGACGATCGCCGGTGGTTCAACCAATACAAATGTACTGGTTGAGTTTGGGGCAAGAATGACACCTCTAATTCAGCAAGGACAGTGGTGGCGATTAATTACTCCCGTGTTCTTGCACATTGGGTTGATGCACATTGTTGTTAACTCAATCACGATCTATTATATTGGGACACAAATTGAAATGATATTTGGTCATTGGCGCTTTTTACTGATTTATTTTCTCAGTGGAATTACAGGTAATATTGCCAGCTTTGTTTTTTTACCCAATACATTATCAGCCGGAGCTAGCACTGCAATTTTTGGCCTGTTTGGTGCTTTTTTGATGCTGGGTGAATCATATCGAAACAATGCTTACATCAGATTATTAAGTCGCCAATTTTTACTATTTGTTGTGTTAAATCTTGTTTTTGACCTCTTTTCACCAGGAATTGACATTTACGGCCATATTGGTGGATTGCTTGGTGGCTTTTTACTTGCATATCTGGTAGGAGTTCCTAGACTTGGCAAAATTGACTTGATTAAGCGAATTTTGAGTGGCATTATATTGCTTGTAGCAATGATTTTTTTTTACCATATGGGGATGACACTATAAATGAAACAAATGGAAATGAAAACCTTATATGATGTTCAACAGTTATTGAAACAGTTTGGTGTATATGTTTACGTTGGTAAACGAGTTTATGATATTGAACTGATGGCGTTAGAACTTGATAATCTCTTTAAAGCTGGGGTTGTTGAACAAGACCTTTATACTCGAGCAAAATTGGTTTTGCGACATGAACACCATGTAGAAGACCAGCATGCCAGTCAAAATCATCTAGCAGGAGGTAAAACTAATGAATCGTAAATTAATCGGCGTTGACTTGGGTGGAACCACAATCAAGTTTGCTATTTTAACTGATAGTGGTGAAATCCAACAGAAATGGTCGCTAAAAACGAATATTCTAAACGAAGGGCAACATATTGTCCCTGACATCGTAGATTCAATTAACCATCATATTGATTTGTATCAAATGAAACGCGAGCAGTTTATTGGAATTGGTATGGGCACTCCGGGGACAGTTGATGTTAAAAATGGTACAGTTTGGGGCGCATTCAATCTAAATTGGAAAACTGAGCAGCCTGTTAAACATTTGATTGAAACGGGAACCGGTTTACCATTTGCGCTGGATAATGATGCCAATGTGGCTGCATTAGGTGAACGCTGGAAAGGTGCTGGCAATAATAGTGATGATGTTGCTTTTATTACCTTAGGTACCGGAGTCGGTGGTGGCCTAATTGCAAACGGTCACTTAATTCACGGTGTCGCTGGAGCAGCTGGCGAAGTTGGCCACATTAATGTCGAACCAAATGGCTATCTATGTACATGTGGTAACCGTGGTTGTCTTGAGCAGTACGCGTCAGCAACTGGTGTCGTGCATATCGCTCAAGATCTAGCAGAAGAGTACGTGGGCGACAGTCAGTTAAAGGCCATGATTGATAACGGTGATGAAATTACATCTAAAATTGTTTTTGATTTAGCGCAAAAAAAAGATGATTATCTGGCTAATCGGGTTGTTGATAAAGTTGCCTATTATCTGGGACTTGCCAGTGCAAATATGAGTGATGTATTAAATCCAGAATACGTCGTGATTGGTGGCGGTGTTTCTGCTGCTGGTGATTTTTTACTTGATCGAGTTCGAGAAAATTTTGAAGAATTTGCATTTGCAACGGTTAAGAAATCAACTAAAATAGAATTAGCGAAATTAGGTAACGATGCTGGTGTTATCGGTGCGGCATCTTTAGCAATGGACTTTAAGTAAATTTTTTTTTGGAGGGAACCAATTTGGTAATAGCGGTAAGTTCTGGTTTTTTAATTTTTGACATTATTGTCATTCTCATCTTTGTTGGCTGGTTAATTATGAGGTTGTACCAAACAATCACAAGAAAACGGTATGCCAAAGTCATTGAACAAGAACAATTTGAACAAGGGATGCATAAAGCACAAGTTATTGATTTACGTGAAAAAAATGATTTTGATAAGGGTCATATTTTGGGAGCGCGCAGTGTTCCTTATTCCATGATGAGTCAACGGTATGCGGAAATTCGTAAAGATTTACCAGTGTACTTGTATGATCAAGGAATGGTTTTAAGTACGCGTTGTGCTGCCACCCTTGGAAAAAAGGGATATCAAGACTTGTCAATCTTAAAGGGCGGATATGCCCAATGGCAGGGTAAAACCAAAAGTAAAAAATATTAAAAATGTGATGTGACAACTGCTAGGAAAACTGATAGTGGTTAAAATAGAAAAAAATAAAAGAAACTGTGGCGCTTGCCCAGTTTCTTTACTTTATCTGATAATATTTATTTGCTATGGGTAGAACGACCCTTTCGAATGGCCGCCTTGCGATTTTCATCAAACTTGATTTCTTCGTCTTCGATTGGTTTAACAACCGTTTTGTGAAATGAAACTGCACCACCAATTAATGCACCAAGTGTTGCAGCGGTGCCAACTAAAATACCTTTTGTAAATTGTTTCATAATCTGTTCCTCCCAGAATGTTTATCTCTATTATGCAAAATTGTAGTCTGTTTTACCAGTAATAACCATAAATAGGAGCAAAAAATGAAAAAAATAATCTCAATTGTTGGACCAACTGCAGTTGGTAAAACAGCCTTGTCTATTGAAATGGCGCGTCAATTAAATGCAGAAATTATTTCTGGAGATTCAATGCAGGTCTACAAAGAGTTAGATATTGGCACAGCTAAAATTACACCTGCAGAAATGGACGGTATCCGACATCATTTAATTGATATTCTAGATATTAATGAACGGTTTAGTGTTGCTGACTTTGAGCAACAGGCACGCTTGGCCATTGATGAAATTGAGAATAAGGGTAAATTACCATTGGTAGTTGGGGGTACTGGATTTTATTTACAATCTTTGGTTGAAAAATTATCTTTTGGGGCGGATCACTATACGGCTGATTCTAAAAAAATCAGGCAAGAGCTAACAAAATACGGTGAAACAAACGGTAAAGAAGCCCTTTGGGAACAATTAAATAAAGTTGATCCCGACAGCGCAAAAAAAATTGATCAACATAATAGTGTGCGTGTTATTCGTGCGCTGGAAGTTTTTGAGTTGACTGGACAACGTTTTTCAACGCAAACAGTGCAGCAATCTGATTTGGACGTTTTGCTGATTGGATTAACAACAGACCGCAAAACACTATATCAAAGAATTAACCAAAGAGTAGATGTAATGATGGCTGATGGATTAGAAGAAGAGGCTCGGCACTTGTATGAACAAAACGGACGAATATTACCAGCCGGAAAAGGAATTGGTTATCATGAACTGTTTGATTATTTTGATGGTATCGTAACCAGAGACGTTGCTATTGAAACAATCAAAAAAGATTCTAGGCATTATGCCAAGCGACAATTAACGTGGTTTAATAATAAAATGGATGTCCATTGGTTTGATTTGGTTTCTCAAAAAAGTACCACTAAAGAAATCATAGAATTCTGTGCTGACTGGTTAAGAATATAATGAATTTTACTGATTCAAGGTTCTATGTCATAAAATGTGACATAGAACCTTGACTTTTTTTGATTCAATTGGTATTCTTGCCACTGTATTAAGAGAGGAGGGTCATTATGAATGAAAAAGAGCTTAGACGTTCACTCGCTGTTTTGCCAATTGGTACAGTTATGAAGTTAACGAACCTTTCGGCAAGGCAGATTCGCTATTATGAGTCACAAGACTTGATTACTCCCAAACGTAGTGATGGCAATCGTCGATTATATTCTCTCAACGATATTGATCGACTGCTTGAAATCAAAGACTACATCAGCGATGGATTAAACATTGCAGGGATTAAAGCAGTCTATGAACAACAAGCAATCGAAAAACAACGTAAAGAAGATCAAGCAAAGCAATCACTAACCGATGCGGATGTTCGAGCAATTCTTCATGATGAATTTCTTCAAGTTGGTGGTTTGCAGAATCCAGGCAAACAATCACGCTCTGGAATACAAAATAGATTTTAAAAATTGGTTTCTAATGTTGATTAAGAGGAGAGGTACTTATTATGGCAAGGCATGAATTTACAAAAGATGAAGTCAGAAAACTTATTAAAGAAGAAAATGTTCGTTTTCTAAGATTAATGTTTACTGACTTGTTTGGCACCATTAAAAATGTTGAATTACCCATTAGTCAGTTAGACAAACTATTGGATGATAAAGTGATGTTTGATGGTTCTTCAATTGATGGATTTGTTCGTATTGAAGAAAGTGATATGTATTTGTATCCAGACATGTCAACTTGGATGGTTTTTCCTTGGGGTGCAGAACATGGTAAAGTTGCGCGCGTCATTTGCAATGTCTTTACTTCTGATCGTGATCCATTTGAGGGTGATCCAAGAAATAATTTGATTCGTGTGTTGGATGATATGAAAAAAGCAGGTTTCACTGATTTTAATATTGGACCAGAACCTGAATTTTTCTTATTTAAAATAGACGAACATGGCAAACCAACTACAAAATTAAATGATCAAGGTAGCTATTTTGATATGGCTCCAATGGATCTTGGCGAAAATTGTCGTCGAGATATCGTCCTTGAATTAGAAAATATGGGCTTTGAAATTGAAGCTGCTCATCATGAGGTCGCACCTGGTCAGCATGAAATTGATTTCAAGTATGCCAATGCTTTGGAAGCCGCCGACAACATTCAGACATTTAAATTAGTTGTTAGAACGGTTGCCCGTAAATATGGACTTCATGCTACGTTCATGCCTAAACCATTAGCTAATATCAATGGTTCAGGAATGCATCTCAACATGTCTTTATTTGATAAGAAAGGTAATACTTTCTTTGACGAAAAAGGAGAATTGCAACTTTCTGATACGGCTTATCATTTTCTTGGTGGCCTTTTGAAACACGCTCGTAGCTATACCGCTATTTGCAATCCGATTGTTAATTCATATAAGCGATTAGTGCCTGGGTTTGAAGCACCAGTTTATGTTGCTTGGTCAGGTTCCAATAGATCACCATTAATTCGTGTTCCAAGTTCACGTGGTGTTTCAACCCGACTTGAAGTGCGTTCTGTTGATCCTGCTGCAAATCCATACCTTGCCATTGCAGCAGTTCTAGAAGCGGGGCTTGATGGCATTAAAAATGAAATGAAACCAGAAGAAAGTGTTGATCGTAACATTTATCGCATGAATGCTTCTGAAAGAGAAGATAATCACATCACAAACCTGCCCGATACATTACACAATGCTTTAAAAGACTTGGCTGCTGATCCAATCATGAAAAAAGCGATGGGACCACATCTTTTCCAGAATTTTTATGAAGCCAAAAATTTGGAATATGACGCTTATCGTCAGCAAGTTTCTGACTGGGAACGCGATCAATATCTTGAATTATATTAATCTAATAAAAAAGTATCAAAAAAAGTCACATTTGGTTGTGACTTTTTTAATGCAAAAGATTAATGATTGATATAAATTAATCTTTTTTGAAGAAATGTGACAATTGATGGGTTATGCCTTTAATAATAATCTAAAATTCGGTAAGATAACCATAATAAACATTGATAGGAGATTGGCTATGACTAGTATTATGGACCACGGTAATCAGTCGGAAACTACCGATTTGATTAATCAACAAATTTCGTTAAAAGTAAATTACTTGGCTGAATTACAAGCAGCTGTTAAAGCGCATGATGATCGCAAAATTTTTGCGTTGCTTGATAATCAGAGGTATGCGGCCGAAATTTTACATACTGAAAATAATGAAAACGAAACTGCCGTAATTAACTTAGTTGATGATCTCTCTGAGCAATTAAGCAGTTATTTAAGCACGAAATTAATTAAATATTTGGGTCAAACCTATCCTTTCTTTTATTATGAAGAGTTTTCAAAAGGACATTTTCGAATTCTATTTGGAAATTGGTGGGATCGTCGCGAATTTGGTGAATTGGATGTTTTGAATATCAGATTTGTCTTTAATGACGAAGAGTATCATAAATTATCGCAATCTTTTGAACTTAATAATGACAACAAAAGATTTAATAGTGATCAAATTCAAACTATTTCAGAACAAAACGACGAGTTACAAAACTTAATTGATAACCAAGATCAGAGACAACAGCAAAAAGATGAGCTGCAAGCGCAACTCAAAGAAACGGCCGGCAAATCTGGTATGCCTTGGGAATCGGGTAAACAAAAAGAGGCACGGCAAGAAATTGTTGATCAACTAAGTGTTTTAGAAGATCAGGATGAACGTGGCAGAGATGCTTCAAAGCAAATTAAAAGCAACGAAGAGTTGATTTTAACATTATCAAAAGAGAATACGATTTTAAGTTATGAACAAAAAAGTATCGTAGATACATTTACAACGTTCGAAAATTTTGAAGCTGCTAATCGTAATATATATGCCGATTATTTAAACTATTTGGCACAAGAAAAGCAGGTGGAAACTAATGACTGAAAAAATTGAGGATTCAACTATTGAACAGCATTTGTTGAATTTCGAAAGTCAGGTGAAAACGGGTTTACTTGAAGGTAAACGTTATGTCGAATTAATTGATACCATTACAAATAGTAGCGACTATGAAGACTTGTTATCCGCCTGTACTGAAATTATGACGCTTCACCCAAATAACAGCTATGTTAATTTTCCACATTTACATTCGGCAGCTGATTTCTATTTAATTTTTATTAATAAATTGTTGTCTGTACATCAAAATAAGTCTTTAACGTTATCAATGGATCCTGAAACCTGGGAGGTTACGGGACAGCTGATTGAACTACCTGTTGAAATGCAATTTAAATTTCAAATTGAAAAGAGTGAAAACGGTGGTGCGTTTTTTGTTGAAGAAAAAACAAGTGAAAAGTTGTTTTATTTGAACTTGGAACGGCGAATGGTGCGCATTAATAATGCCGCGTTAATTAATTTGTTTGTGATTAAACTCGCTGATCAATTTGATCAACATCAGGTGGATCATGCTGCTAATCCAATTATCGAATTATTCCATTATTTAAAACAAGATCTAGGATTTAGCACGGACTTTGGTATCTTAGATACGGATAATGAAAAAAAATATTATTTAGAAAATCCCTCATTACCGCTAGTTGTCATTGATAAACTATTTGTTAAAACGAATGAAACTGGTTATATGCTGATGAATGTATCACATGGATTAGGTGCTACGTTGCAACTGGCTGATAATGTCCAATTGACGTTAACGACGGGTGATCAACAAGGAGATACTACAACTAACTGGTATTTTACTGTTAATGACAATCGTGAAGCAATTTCATTTTTTGATGTTTTGATGTCATATGAATTTATCAGGTCGTGGTATTTAGATAATCGGCAGGCACTTGAAGTTAAATCAGATCCGTTGATTTTTGCCTCATAAGGAGTTCAAATGTTAGATTTTACAAAGTTAATTCATGCAAGTATCACTCTTGACCAACAAATTAGTCAGGATAGAAATATTATCATGAAGCCTCAAGAAAGTTTGACTAATGCATACGTGGCATTGGATGTTGAATTAGCCGAAGTGGCAAATACAGCAGAATGGTTTAAAGTGTGGAAAACACATCGTGGCAAGTCTACAGAGGGTAAAACTAAACAAGAAACTTTACTAGAAGAGTATGCAGATGCACTTGATTTTTTCTTGTTAATTGGTGCTAAACAACAATGGACGCACCTGATTGTCATGGACCGTGATGCTGTTAAACGTTTAAAAGATCAAAAATCCAGTGAATTAAATAAACAGTATCTGATGATTAAAAAAATGGTCTATGGTAGCTACTTTGATCATCGTCAAGCGGACTTCGAACACGCCTGGCACTTATTTTTGAAAATTGGATTGGTGGATTTTGGTTTTAGTGAAGATGATATCATGGAAGCTTATCAAAAAAAATCAGCAGTTAATTATCAACGACAAGCGAATGATTATTAAAAAAAGAAAACTCTCAGACAGAATTGCCTGAGAGTTTTCTTTTTGTGTACGTTTTTATGAAGCGAGTGAGGTTCGAACTCACGACCGTTCGCTTAGAAGGCGAATGCTCTATCCAGCTGAGCTACCGCTCCAAACCTTAACCATTGTAAATAAGAAATTTATGACTGTCAATTGTAAATCAGTAATTCGTTGCATAAAAAGATAAAGAAAATATTAAGAAAATTAGTGAATAGTTAAGATTGAAGATTTTAAAAGGCAGATCCTTGAAAAATGTTACATAAGTAATAATAATGTAACTTAGATGTTAAAATTTTGATTGGAGGGATATAGATGGTTCCATTTATCGTGATCGTATTTATATTATTACTTGCAGGATTTGGGCAATTATTCTCTAATTCCCTTAAAAAGCAGCAAGCAAATGGCAAGCATTTTTCTGAACAACGCTATGATGATCGAAAAGCTTAATATTTATTTATAGATGTCAATTAGTTGACATCTTTTTTTATTGAAGAAAGTTCTAATATATTACTACTTATTATATAATACGGCACAATATGTCTTTTTTCTAGCTTGACTAAGCGCTTACATATAGATTATACTCAACTTTAGTTATAAAATCCGACAATTGTTAATCTTTAGACTAATAGTGGTCAAGGAGCTGAAAAAAATGGCAAATAGTAAAACGGATCCACGGGTGGTTAAAACTAGAACAAACCTAAAAAAAGCTTTGGTACGTTTGATGCGCCATTATAAAATAGAAAATATTAGTGTACAAAAGATAACAGAAACGGCTGATATCACCCGGGGGACATTCTATTTACATTATAAAGATAAACAAGATTTCATTAAACGTGCAATGGATGAGATTTTGGATGATTTTTTTAACGCAGTGATCGTGGAAGATTCAAAGTTGCAGTCTGTTGATGGCCAATCGATTGAAGTTTTTTCCTTGAAACAAGCATTTAAATACATTGAAGATGAGGCAGAAGTATTTGATGTATTACTCAATAATCAAGAAAATGATTTATTTTCAGCACAATTGTACAATCGGTTAACTGATTACTTAACTGAATTTCAACATAAATTGGGAAATCAATTTGTTGATCTTGAATTACCTGAAAATTTGCAAATTTCTTTTGTTGTTTCCGCCCAATTGGGCCTCGTCAAACATTGGTTACATGAAGGTATGATTTATACGCCTCATTATATGACGCAAAGTGTGGGCAAGCTATTGTCACAGTTTAAAACACAAGGTATTTTCTTTACAGATTTTTTTGTATCGGAAGACAATGGTGATGATGACCCAATGGACAGCACTTGGTAGTTTGACAACCATCTAGTAAACTGGTAAGATATTTACGTTGTATTTGTGAATCGAACAACTACAACCGCACGTTGATAAGTTTAAAGTTCTTAACTGAACACTTATTTCGGCGAGTCTTAGATTTAAGGAGGTGCACAAATGTACGCAATTATTGAAACTGGTGGTAAGCAATACAAAGTTGAACAGGGTCAAGCGATCTATGTTGAAAAGCTTGATGTTAATGCTGGCGACAAAGTTACTTTTGATCAAGTAGTCTTTGTTGGTGGTGATGCAACTAAGATTGGTACACCAACCGTTGACGGCGCAACTGTGACGGGTACTGTTGAAAAACAAGGTAAGGAAAAGAAAGTTGTTACTTTCAAATACAAGCCTAAGAAACATCAACATACTAAACAAGGTCATCGTCAACCATATACTAAAGTAACGATTGATGCTATTAATGCATAAAGTGAACAGCAATGATTAAGGCAAAATTATTTAAAAACTCTGATAATCAAATTTATCGTTTGGAATTGACTGGACATGCCGATTCAGGGCCGTACGGACAAGACATTGTTTGTGCAGCAGTGTCTGCGTTGGCCATTACAACAGTTAATGGTCTTAGCAATGTTATCGAGGCACGTCCACAAATTGACTCCGATGATGATAATGGTGGTCGTTTAATTGTCAGTGACTATCAAGTTAATCATGATTCCGAGGTGTTGTTACAGACATTTGCAAACGGAATCACAGACATTCAAAAAAATTATGCTGATTTTATTCAAGTTCAAGAAATTCATGAAAATTAATTAGTTTCGGAGGTGAAGTTATTATGATTATGGACTTACAATTCTTCTCTCACCATAAAGGTGGTGGATCAACTGCTAACGGTCGTGATTCAGCTGGTCGTCGTTTAGGAACTAAGGCTGCTGATGGTTCAACTGTTTTGGCAGGTTCAATTTTGTATCGTCAACGCGGTACACACATTAACCCAGGTGAAAACGTTGGCCGTGGCGGTGATGATACACTATTTGCTAAAGTAGATGGTGTCGTAAAATTTGAACGTTTAGGTCGCGATAAGCGTAAGGTTTCTGTTTATCCCGTTGCTTAATACGGTTAATCGGGTCTCAGCCGCAATGGTGAGACCTTTTTTTATGGGCCAAAAACTGAATAATGTTGCAATTTAAGGCAAGATATTGCAAAATAAAGAAGATATAATCGAGGAGGAAGTCACATGGCAATTTCGACAGCAGATTTTAAAAATGGATTAACCATTGAAGTAGACAACGCAATTTGGAGAATTATTGAATTCCAACATGTTAAGCCAGGTAAAGGTGGCGCATTTGTCCGTTCAAAATTGAAAAACTTAAGAACAGGTGCCGTTCAAGAAAAAACATTCCGTGCAGGTGCCAAAATGAAACAAGCTAACATCACAACACGCAAGATGCAATATCTGTATGCTGATGGTGATAATTATGTGTTCATGGATACAGACACTTACGAGCAACTTGAATTACCAAGTGAAAGCATCAGTTCAGAAGCAAAATATTTGAAAGAAAATATGGAAGTTAATATTACTCAATTTGGTAATGAAACATTGGGTGTTGAACTACCAAACACGGTTACTTTAAAAGTTACTGAAACTGAGCCAGGAATTAAAGGCGATACAGCTTCAGGTGGTTCTAAACCAGCAACAATGGAAACTGGTTTAGTTATTCAAGTGCCATTCTTTGTGAATGCTGATGATGAATTGATTATTAACACTACAGATGGAACATATATTTCACGAGCATAGAACAATTAATTGGAGGTTTTCCAATGGCTGAAGAAACAAATATTTCATTAAATGATGATGCAAAAAAAGGCGCAATTAAAATTGCACCACGTGTGTTAGAAAGCATTTCTGGAATTGCTGCCAGTGAGGTTGAAGGCGTCGTTAAAATGCAAGGATCTCTTGCTAACAGTGTTAACGAACTTTTGGGCCGAGGCAATCATCGCAGAGGTGTTAAATTAACACAAGATGGTGATCAGTTAGTGATCGATGTTGCGATTTATTTAGATTATGGTGTTTCTGTCCCTAAAATTGCCCTTGAAATTCAAGATCGGATTAAACAACAAGTTTCGCTAATGACTGATTTAAAAGTAAAAGAAGTCAATGTTCATATTGAGGGTATTATTCCTGAAAAAGCGGAACAACAAATTGATCCAGACGATATTTTCGATGAAAATGGGAATGAGGATCAACAGTGAGTTTAAATCGACATCAAATCAGAGAATTGGCATTTCAGTACTTATTTGCAAAGGACGCTAACACAGACAATGATCAAGATCTGATCAATCAATTGTTGGAAGATACACCAGTGCCGCCATATTTTACGACACTGATTGAAGGCGTGGATTCTCATCAGACTGAAATTGACGATCAAATTACGAAATTTTTAGCTGATGGTTGGTCATTGAACCGATTGGCTAAGACTGATTTAATCATTTTGCGAATTGCTTTTTTTGAAATTCAATTTGTTGATGATACGCCTGATAAAGTTGCAATTGATGAGGCGCTAGAGTTGACCAAAACGTTTAGTGATGAGAAATCTAGAAAATTTGTAAATGGTATTTTAGGCCATTTAGTTAAGTAAGAAATGGGATGAATGTGAACCTAACATTTTGACCATTTCTTTTTTGAAATCATGCAACATTTTATAGATATGATAAAATGGTAGGATACATACAGGGTGAAAGAAGGAAAAATTATGACAACAATTTTAGATGGCCGAGCACTAGCAAAAGAGTTGAATGCACACACAAAAATAGTGGTCGAACAGCTGAAACAGCAGGATGTTACCCCTGGAATTGCTGTTATTTTGGTTGGCGAGGATCCTGCCAGCCAAATGTATACCCGCAACAAGCATAAAAAGGCTTTAAAACTTGGCTTGAAGTCTGAGTTAAAGGTGCTACCGCCACAGACAACGCAGACTGAATTGCTAAATGAAATTGAGCTTCTAAATAATGACGACACCATTAATGCGATTTTGGTCCAAGCACCATTGCCACCTCAAATTGATGCTACTACCGTTACTAATGCGATTGCGCCACAAAAAGATGTCGATGGGTTTCACCCAATGAATTTGGGTAAATTATATGCAAATCAAGATGGTCACTATCCAGTTGCCTGCACACCTAAGGGCATTATGACGTTATTAAAACATTACAACATAGAAATCAGTGGCAAACGTGCTGTGATTGTTGGACGTAGCATTTTGGTTGGCAAGCCAATGGCAGCTTTATTACTAAATAAAAATGCAACTGTAACTATTGCTAACCATTACACACAAGATTTGAGTAGTTTAACTAGCATGGCTGACATTTTAATTGTCGCTGCCGGCCAAGGTCACTTTATTAAAAGCAATCAAGTTAAACGAGATGCAGTGGTGATTGATGTCGGCATTGACCACGATGAAGAGGGTCACTTAATTGGGGATGTCGACTTTGATAACGTGTCCACTAAAGTAAGTGCAATCACGCCCGTTCCAGGTGGCGTGGGGCCAATGACGATTGCCACTTTAATGCAACAAACAGTTGAGCTTACACAATGGAGTAAAATGAATGGATAGTTCTAAGTACTTAACAATTTCAGCTTTAACTAAATACATTAAGCGCAAATTTGATGTTGACCCTTATCTCGGCCGTATTTATCTCACTGGTGAAATTTCCAATTTTCGTTTACGTCCCAATGCACATCAGTATTTTAGTCTAAAAGACGATCACGCAAAAATCAGTGCCATCATGTTTAAATCGGCTTTTCAAAAGATTAAATTTAAACCCGAAGATGGCATGAAAGTGCTAGTGTCTGGACGAGTTGGACTTTACGAGGCAAGCGGTAGTTACCAAATTTATGTTGATAGCATGCAACCAGATGGTGTTGGCGCGCTATACCAGGCATATGAGCAACTAAAAAAACAATTGTCAGGTGAAGGATTGTTTGACCAAATCAAACGTCCATTACCAAAGTTTCCTAAAAAAATTGCGGTGATTACCAGTCCCAGTGGGGCAGTGATTCGTGATATTATCACGACGACAAGGAGAAGATTTCCAATTGTTCAATTGGTTTTGTATCCAACACTTGTCCAAGGTGACCAGGCAGCAAAAGATATCGTACGTCAGTTAAAACGAGTTAATGAAGATGGTAGCTATGATACTGTGATTATTGGTCGTGGCGGGGGCTCTATTGAAGACTTGTGGCCATTTAACGAAGAAATCGTGGCGAGAGCAATTGCACAGAGTGCGACACCAGTAGTTTCATCAGTTGGTCATGAAACAGATACCACAATTGCTGATTTAGTGGCTGATGTGCGTGCAGCCACACCAACAGCTGCAGCCGAGCTATCCGTTCCGGTGTTAAGTGATGAGTTGTTAAAAATCAGTCAGGATCGCCAGCGGTTAATGAATGCGATGCAAACTATACTGAAAGTTGATCAACAAAAACTATTGAAGTTGTCTCATAGTTATATTTTGACACAACCAAAAAGATTATATGAAGGCTATATCCAACGCGTAGATTTGATTAATCAACAATTTCAACAACTAGTGCAGTCCTATTTTGTTAATTGGCAGCAGGAATTAATTTTGACTAGCCAGAGATTATCAAAAAGTCAGATTCAACAGCGAATTGATGTTGAACAACATAGCCTAGAGACTGAACAATTGAAGTTACAACAAACGATGACGCGTTATTTAAAGACAAAGCATAATGAGATGCAACAAACGATTGCTTCATTAGATTTATTAAGCCCACTAAAAATAATGAGTCGTGGTTATTCATATGTGACGAGTCAAGATACAGTTGTCAAAAAAGTTAGTCAATTAACAAAAGAACAAACGATTAGACTGCATTTCACAGATGGGACTGCATCAGCACAAATAAAAGAAATTGAGGATCAATAATGGCAGAAAAAAAGAAAAGCTTTGAAGAGCAATTACAATCATTACAAGCAATTGTTGAACAATTAGAACAAGGTGATATTCCATTGGAAAAAGCACTAGATCAATTTCAAACTGGAATTAAGTTGAGTAAGTCGTTACAAGATACATTGGATAATGCTGAAAAAACATTAACAAAACTAATGGATGATGACGGGCAGGAAAAACGTTTTGAGCAACCACAAGAAAAGTCAGATGAACAAAAAGATGAATAAACAATTTGATCAAGATCAGCAACTAGTAAATCAATTTCTTCAAACTCACATTGAACAAAATATCGACCAGGTTACGTTAAAACAAGCAATGAGTTATTCATTGTTAGCTGGTGGTAAGCGGTTAAGACCGCTATTAACCATCAGTGTTTTACGCGTTTTTGGTATTGATGTAAATGAAACAATTTTGAAAGCTGCTTTGAGTGTCGAATTGATTCACACTTACTCTTTAATTCACGATGACTTACCAGCTATGGATGATGATGACTTACGACGTGGCGTACCAACTAATCACGTTAAGTTTGGCGCAGGCATGGCAACGCTTGCCGGTGACGGGTTGCTCACGCTCGCGTTTCAATGGCTAGTCGATAATCAATTACCTGAGTCAAAAAAAAGTCGTTTAGTTTATGAAATGGCTAAGGCTGCCGGTCCCAGTGGAATGGTGTCTGGTCAGGCAATTGATATTAGCAGCGAAGGTCAACATTTAGATTTAGCCGCACTACAGCATTTGTATCGTGAAAAAACTGGTGCGCTTATTCGCTATAGCTTGATTGCCGGAGGAGTTTTGGCAGATGTTGATGAGCCAACGCTAAACCTATTGATTCAATTTGGTGAAAATTTTGGCCTAGCATTCCAAATTTATGATGATTTACTGGACGTCACTGCAACGACTGCGGAAATGGGTAAGCGCACGCATAAAGATGAAGCCGAACAAAAGAATACGTATCCAGAATTATTGGGTGTCGAGGGTACAAAACAAGCACTCACTAAGACGCTAGAAACGGCTAGACACAATTTATCAAATTTGAACAAACAAACCGGTCGCGATGTTGAGCAATTATCTCAATTTTTGACGTACTTTAAACTTTAGAGGCAAATAAAATGGCAAAAGAGCGTGTAGATGTATTATTAGTTAAACAAGGACTGTTTGATTCTCGAGAACAAGCCAAAAGAGCAGTGATGGCGGGTGAAGTTTTAGGGTTAAATAATGAGCGAATGGACAAGCCCGGCGAAAAAATTGATGACAAAATTACTTTGCACATTAAGGGAAATAAAATGCCATATGTGAGTCGTGGTGGGCTAAAATTAGCAAAAGCGCTGAAAGTCTTTGATATTGATGTTCACGATAAAACTGTTTTGGATATTGGTTCCTCGACAGGTGGCTTTACAGACGTCATGCTCCAAAATGGTGCAAAATTGAGTTATGCGTTAGATGTTGGGACTAACCAATTAGTTTGGCAATTACGTTCAGATCCACGCGTCGTTGTGATGGAACAAACGAATTTTAGATATTCTAAATTAGCTGACTTCGACTATGGACAACCAGAATTCGCTTCCATTGATGTGTCATTTATTTCTTTAAAATTGATCTTGCCAACCTTGGCACAAATATTGCCAATTGGTGGTGAAGTGGTCGCTTTGATTAAACCTCAGTTTGAAGCTGGTAAAGAAAATGTCGGTAAAAATGGCATCATTAAAGATCCTAAAATCCATCAGGAAGTTTTAGAAACGATTTTGAAGTTTGCACTTGGCGTTCATTATGATGTTTTAGGATTAGATTTTTCGCCTATTAAAGGTGGACATGGAAATGTTGAATTTTTAGTTCATTTAAAACTGAGCAGTGAATTAGGAAAAATTAATCCAAAAATCTCAATTGACTCAGTTTTAAAGGCTTCACAAGAATTGTAAGAGTTATCCCTAAATAAAAAAGCCAGATAAAACTTTCATTTTTTATACATTTCTAGTATTATAATCTGTATAAATAATCATAAAATGGGGTGGCGGTATGCGAAAAGTAGAGAGACAACAGTATTTACGACAGTTAATTAGTGAAAATAATATCGAAAGACAAGAAGATTTTGTCACCTTATTGAAAAGTGAAAATATTGACGTGACGCAAGCAACCATTTCGCGTGATATCAAAGAAATGCAATTAGTTAAAGTACCAAGTTTAAATGGTGGCTATCACTATAGTTTGCCTGTTCAAAAACAACTTGATACACAAAAAAAATTAAAGAAAACACTTAACGATGCTTTTATTTCGCTTGATTCACAAGATAAATTAATGGTTGTGCACGTGCAACCTGGAAATGGTCCGGCCTTATCAAGTTTAATTTCACAAGTGAATTTTCCAGAAATTTTTTGTACTTTGGGAGATGACTCTACTATTTTGATTGTTTGCAAGTCGCAAGCAGCTGTTGAAGAACTCCAACAAGTTTTTGATCAGCTATTACAATAATTTATCATCCAGAGAGGGGTAACCAGTTTGTTACAGGAATTGACAATTGATAATTTAGCTATTATTGAACATCTTGAGTTGTCATTTGATAGTAAAATGACAGTGCTAACTGGTGAAACTGGTGCTGGAAAATCAATCATTATTGATGCAGTTGGTTTGCTCGCAGGCAGTAGAGGCTCGCAAGAATTTATTCGCAAGGGTAGTGATAGGCTCAAATTACAAGGGCAATTTTTGTTGTCGCAAAACCCTAAATTAATTAATGTGCTGGACGAACTTGGAATTGATCATGATGAACAGACGTTAATCATTCAAAGAGAAATCCATCGCAATGGACGCAATACGATTAGAATTAATGGCACATTAGTCAATGCAACTGAACTAAAATCTGTTGGCAGTAATTTGGTTGATATTCAAGGACAAAATGAACATCAACTCTTAATGCAACCTGAACAACATTTAACGTTACTTGATGAATTTGCTAAAGATGACATTCAAACTGTCAAAGATGATTATTTTAAACAGTACGATCATTACCAAAAACTAAAAAAGACACTAACCGATAAACAGCAAAACGAAAAACAGTGGGCACAACGGATTGATATGTTTAAATTTCAGGTTCAAGAAATTGAAGCTGCAAACTTAGTGAGTGGTGAAGAAGAACAGCTAAATGATCAAAAACAGAAATTGAGTCATTATCAACAAATTTATACAACTTTGCAAAATGCCTCGACCGTTTTGAATGGTGATGAAAATGGTTCGAGTATTGATGGGATTGCAGATGTCATGGATCAGATGAGTGAAATTAGTCAATATGATAAAACGTTTTCCCACATTTCTGAATCGTTGACGAATGCATATTATGCCCTCCAAGATGTCGCTAATGAAGTGAGTCACGAAATTGATGGTTTAGAATTTGATGAAAATCAGCTTGATGAAATTGAAACACGATTGCAAACAATTACAGATTTAAAACATAAATATGGCGATTCCGTTGAACAGATTTTAGCCTATTACGATAAAATAAAAGCAGAATTAGATTCAATGGAAACATTTGATGAAAATAGTGCTAATTTAGAACAACAAGTTAATGAGACCGAACAAAAGGTGATTCACGATGGGCAGCAACTGACAACGTTGAGAAAAAAAGCGGCTGAAAAGCTGGCCAAGCAAATTCACCAGCAACTCAAAGAATTGTATATGGATAAAGCCGTGTTCGAGGTCAAGTTTTTGCCACACGAGCAAGCTTTCTTTGCTAATGGAATGGATCAAGTTGAATTTTATATTCAAACTAATCCGGGTGAATCAATGGGGCCGTTGGGAAAAATTGCATCTGGCGGAGAACTCTCTCGGGTCATGTTGGCACTGAAGACGATTTTTGCCCAGAGTCAAAATATTACTAGTATTATTTTTGACGAAGTTGACACGGGGGTAAGCGGACGCGTTGCCCAAGCAATGGCTGAAAAAATTAGTATGATTTCCAAACATTCACAAGTACTGTGTATCACTCATTTGCCTCAAGTTGCTGCAATCGCTAATCATCACATGTTGATCACAAAACAAATCAATGATGGCCGAACAACGACAGATGTGACACTTTTAAGTACGGAAGCTCGGGTTAAAGAGTTAGCCAGAATGTTATCTGGAAGCACCGTCACTAAATTAACGCTCCAACATGCTTCTGAATTATTAGAAATGGCGCAGAAAAATTAAGAATTTTTGTAAAAACATGACATTGAAGTCATGTTTTTTATATTGTAGCGAAAATGCTTATAGTTAATAGTTGCATTTCAACGTGGATATACGTTAGTGTTTAATTAAAGGTAAGAAGGGGTTGATCATGTGTTACTGTCATTACAACACTTACGAAAAGAGTACCCAGGCGGTAAAGTGGCCGTAGACGACGTGAACTTAGACGTTGAAGCAGGAGAATTTATCTGTTTCATCGGAACGTCTGGTTCAGGAAAAACTACCACTTTAAGAATGATTAACCGGATGTTAGACCAAACATCTGGCAAAATTTTAATCAATGGTGAAGATATTGCCAAAATGGATCCAGTTAAACTGCGCCGCAAGCTGGGGTATGTTATTCAAAATGTGGGTTTGATGCCCCATATGACGATTAAAGAAAATATTACGTTGGTTCCTAAACTATTAAAATGGTCTGCTGAAAAGCGTGATAAACGCGCTAAGGAACTAATCCAAATGGCCCAACTGCCATTGGATTTTTTAGAGCGCTATCCTGCAGAATTATCTGGTGGTCAACAGCAAAGAATCGGGGTTGTCAGAGCCTTTGCAGCTGATCAAGATATTATTTTAATGGATGAACCATTTGGGGCTCTCGATCCAATTACACGTGAATCACTACAAGATTTGGTGCAAGATTTGCAACAAAAATTAGGTAAAACTTTTATTTTTGTGACGCATGACATGGATGAGGCACTTAAATTATCATCACGAATCATGATTATGGATGATGGTAAAGTGATGCAACTGGACACCCCGGATAATATTTTAAAACATCCCGCCAATGAATTTGTGCGCCAATTAATCGGTGAAGAGCGATTAATTCAAGCAAAACCAAGTATTACAACTGTTGAACAGATTATGTTGAAATCACCAATCTCGATTTCTATTGACCAGCAATTACCAGATGCCCTCCAGTTAATGCATGACAAGCGAGTAGATACTTTACTTGTTACGGATCATCAAGACAAATTAGTTGGTATTTTAGGTATTGAAGATTTAGATGTTCATTATTTTGATAACACTTCTGTTGGTGAAATCATGGATCATGACGTCTTTTATGTTCATTCCGATTCAGTGGTTCGTGATACGGTGGATCGAATTCTGAAGAAAGGCTATAAGAACGTTCCAGTAGTTAATCGCGACAATCAGCTAGTCGGTATTGTGACACGTGCGACATTAGTTGATATGGTTTATGATGCACTTTGGGGGCAAGATACGAATGATGAAGATGAACCAAAAGATGCCTTGAGTGCGCAACAAGTTGAGGATGATGTCAAAATTCCCGATGTTGACGAGAAGGAGGGGCTAGCTCATGATTCAGTTTCTCCAAAGTAATGGTGCGTTACTGGTACTTAAAATTTGGCAACACATTTATTTATCATTTGCTTCATTAGCATTGGGAATTTTGGTTGCTGTGCCACTTGCAATTTTGTTAACTAGATTTGAAAAAATCGCTGGTTTTGTGATCGGCCTGGCAAGTATTTTGCAAACAGTTCCATCACTTGCCTTACTTGCCATGATGATTCCAATTTTTGGAATTGGGTTTGTACCAGCAATTGCTGCACTGTTTATTTATTCACTATTACCTATTTTAAGAAATACCTATTTGGGCCTTAAAAATGTGGATCCGGCTGTTCTGGATGCGGCCAAAGGATTGGGTATGAATAACTTCCAATCTATTTCTCAAGTGGAATTAAGGCTAGCCGCACCAGTGATTATGTCAGGTATTCGTTTGTCAGCCACATATGTGATTGCATGGGCTGCACTGGCTTCTTATATTGGCGCAGGTGGCTTAGGTGATTTTATTTTTAATGGATTAAATCTGTACCGCAGTGATTTAATTTTAGCCGGGTCAATTCCAGTTATTTTACTTGCTTTATTAACTGACTTCTTATTAGGAAAATTGGAAGAATTTTTGACTCCAAAAACTAAAAATGCTTAAGGAGGATCGCAATGACCAAAAAAATAATTAAATTAATTGCGTCACTATCTTTGATTCTTCTTATCACCAGTGGTTGCGGTTTTCCTGGACTGACCTCTAATTCTGACGATACTATTAGAATTGCTGCACAAAATACCAGCGAGCAACAGATTATCGCGGCTATTGATGCACAAATGATTGAACACTATACCGATTTAAAAGTAACTACAATTAATAATTTGGGTTCAGCCAGTGTGAGTTTCAATGCCTTAAAAAAAGGAGAAGCGGATATGTCTGCAGCACGATATGATGGTACGGATCTAACCACTATCTTAAACACTGTTGGTTCCCATAATGCAAAACATGATTCTGAGAAAGTAAAAAAAGTTTTCAATGATCAATATGATATGAAATACTTTCCAACTTATGGATTTGCTGATACTTATGCTTGGATGGTAACGCAAAAGACTGCTAAAGGAAAAAATTTAAAAACTGTAGATGATTTACGCAATTATGCTCCTAAAATGACAGTTGGAATTGATCAAACGTGGCTAAACCGTAAGGGTGATGGTTACAGCGATTTCAAGAAAATTTACGGATTTTCATTTGGTAAAGTATATCCAATGCAAATTGGGCTAGTGTATGATTCACTCGCAGCAGGAAAAATGGACGCGGTGTTAGGCTATTCCACGGATGGTAGGATCGGTAGTTATAATTTAAAACTATTAAAAGATGACCGACAATTTTTTCCACCGTATTATGCTAGTCCAGTGGCCACTAAGAAAATTTTAAAAAAACATCCTGAGTTAACCCCCGTTTTAAATAAATTAGCGGGTAAAATCTCGGTGACAACAATGCAAAAACTAAATTATCAAGTTGATAATAACTTGAAAGAACCTGAAGTTGTTGCTAAGACATTCTTGCAGCAACATCATTATTTTGAAGGGAGTGGCGAGTAATGCAAGGATTAAATATCTGGCAACAGTTATGGATCTACTTCTCGAATAATGGAATGTATGTTTTGAGCCAATTTACACGACACTTTTTGATTTCAATTTATGGTGTTTTGTTCGCTGCAATCGTGGGAATTCCAGTTGGTATATTAATTGCACGATACAAGAAGTTGAGTCCTTGGGTAATTGGGCTGGTAAACGTGATTCAAACGATTCCATCTTTAGCCATGTTGTCGATTATTATGTTGGGACTTGGATTGGGCGTCAACACTGTTATTGTGACTGTCTTTTTATACTCGCTGCTCCCGATTGTGAAGAACACTTACACTGGAATGACGAATGTGAGTCCTGATATTTTGGATGCTGGAAAGGGAATGGGAATGACTTCATTTCAGCGACTACAATACGTTGAATTACCTTTATCAATGTCAGTTATCATGGCAGGACTGCGAAACGCGTTAGTGTTAGCTGTCGGAATTACTGCAATTGGTTCTTTCGTTGGTGCGGGTGGCCTTGGGGATATTATTATCCGAGGAACAAATGCCACTGACGGGGGTGCCATCATTTTAGCTGGTGCATTACCAACCGCGTTGATGGCAATTTTATCCGATATGGTTTTGGGCTTCCTTGAAAAAAAACTAGATCCTTCCGAAAAAAGCTCACAATAAAAAAATGTCCGTCTAGCAATTTGCAAGACGGACATTTTTTAATAGCTATTATTTTTTGCTGACATATCTAATTTGTTCTGGTTTTAAAACATAGGTAACATTACCAGCTGTCTTTAGCTGACGGTTACCGTGTTGATCACTGACAATATGACCGAACACGTTAACGAGTTGACCATCACTTGTGGCGGGTTCTAGTTGTATATTGACAATCAAATTTTGTTTCATTGCTTGATTTAAAAAATGTTGAATTTGAAATAAGGGCATTTGTGGCAAACGTTCGACTGTTGTTAATGTGGGACGATCATTCCCCAAAAAGAAGTCTTCATAACGATCCATAAAATTAGTTGTGAGTTTTTGTAACGTACTTTGTTTATTTTGCATGATTCCACCCCGAACATTTGTTTGTATTTACAGTATACGAACAAGCGTTCTTATTTGCAAGCATTTTTTTATTTATTTTGATTAATCTGCTAGAATCCTTGATAAAACACGGTAATTAGTGCAAAATGTTTATTAATATCTAAATATAAGGAGTTATCTTTTACATGGCTAAACGAGGAATGTTAATTGTACTTTCTGGTCCTTCCGGTGTTGGTAAAGGGACTGTTAGAAAAGCAATTTTTGATCAAGACAATAACGACTTTCAGTATTCAATTTCAATGACAACTAGAAAGCCCAGACCTGGTGAAGTCAATGGTGTCGATTATTTTTTTGTTTCAAAAGAAGAATTTGAAAACGAAATTCAAACTGGTGGCATGTTAGAATATGCTAAGTATGTTGACAATTATTATGGAACACCTTTAAAATATGTAAATGAAACATTGAATTCGGGTAAAGATGTTTTTCTAGAAATTGAAGTTAATGGCGCGATGCAAGTGCGAGCTAAGTCTCCAGATGGTGTGTTTGTGTTTTTAACACCACCAGATTTAATTGAGCTGAAGCAACGATTAATCCATCGTGGCACAGATTCAATGGATGTCATCAATAAACGAGTTCAAAAAGCAGTTGGCGAAATTAAAATGATGCAAAATTACGATTATGCAGTTGTTAATGATGAAGTCAACAACGCAGTTGAAAAGATTAAGATGATCATTCGCAGTGAGCGACTTAAGGTTACACGTGTCATGCCTGATTATCTTGGAATGTTAGGAGAATTATAATTATGATTTTATATCCATCAGTTGATGAACTATTAAAACGCGTTGATTCACGTTATTCTTTAATCATGCTTGCTAGTAAACGGGCACATGAGTTAGATGCTGGGGCGCAACCCTTGCTCAGCAAATATGATTCAGTTAAATCTGTGGGTCAAGCCTTGGAAGAAATTGTTGCAGGTGATGTGACGATTGATACTGAACATACTGAAGAAGACAATAACTAATTTAAAAGCTTGAAACTATTCTGATGTTTCAAGCTTTTTTAATGCCTGAAAAACTGAAATCTAATCGTTTAATGTTATAATTAAAAGCATTAATACCAAGACAAAAGGGTGATACCATGACAAACGTGACAATCCATATTACAGGTGGCATTGCAGCTTATAAGGTTCCCAATTTGATTCGACTTTTTCAAAAAAATGGGGATCAGGTTCGTGTTGCTATGACAAATGATGCCCGTCAATTTGTGACCAAAACGACGCTTGAAGCGTTAACTAAGCGCGCAGTTTTGAGTGATTTGTGGGATGAACATAATGAACAACCCATTGCTCATATTGAATTAGCTGATTGGACTGAACTGGCAATTGTTGTTCCGGCGACTGCTAATGTGATTGCAAAACTAGCCAATGGGATTGCAGATAATGCTGTTACAAGCACGTTAATTGCCACAACAGCACCTAAAATAGTAGTACCTGCCATGAACGCGCATATGTGGCTAAATCGAGCGACACAGCGAAATATTCAGCAACTAAAAAATGATCAGCTTGTCGTCATGACGCCAGAAACAGGATTTTTAGCAGAAGGTTATGAAGGACAAGGAAGAATGCCTGAACCCAAACAAATTTTTGAGTTTGCGCAAACAATTAATAATGGTGTAAGCGAGGAGGCAGCGTTGACTGGCAAAAAAGTGTTAGTTACAGCAGGTGGCACAAGGGAAAATATTGATCCAGTGCGATTTATTGGTAACCATTCATCAGGAAAAATGGGTATTGCCATTGCGAATGCTGCTGTCAACGCTGGGGCAGAAGTGACATTAATTGTCGGTCAAGTTGGCGATGAAGGTCAGATAAATCCACACATCAAATTAATCCATGTTGAAACAAGTGAAGAGATGCAAACGGCTGTTTTAACTCATTTTAAAACAACTGATGTTTTGATTATGGCTGCGGCGATTGCTGATTTTAAACCCGTGGCTGTAGCTAATCAAAAAATCAAAAAAGATCCTCATCAAGCAACCATTTCACTGTCATTAACAAAAACGCCAGATATTTTAAAACAAGTGGCTAAACAAAAACAGTCTGGGCAGATTGTGGTTGGCTTTGCTGCTGAAACGCAAAGTTTATTGGAAAACGCACAAAAAAAGTTAGTTAGTAAAAATGCCGATTTAATTGTTGCAAACGACGTGAGTAAAGCAGGAATTGGTTTTGGTAGCGAAAACAATCAAGTGACACTTTTACGACCAGATCAAGCACCTGAAAAATGGGATAAAATGTCCAAACAAGCAGTTGCAAGAAAATTAATATCAGTAATTCAAACAGAGTTAACTAGGTGATTGAATGATACAAATTGCACACGTGGTAGTAGATGTACCCACTATGCAGACAAATCTGCCATATTCATACAGCATTCCGACTGAGCTTGAAGATCAAATTCAGCCAGGGATGCGAGTTAGTGTGCCTTTCGGCAAGGGCAATCGAGAAGTTCAAGGATTTGTGGTAAACATTGATAATCAAAATGAATTTGATGGCACACTAAAACCAATTAGCGGCTTGCTTGAATTAACGCCGGTGCTAGATACTGAATTACTGGAACTCTCTAGATGGCTAGCCCAGCAAACATTTGCTTTTCAAATCACTTGCTTATATACCATGCTACCCAATGTGATGAAAACAAAAAGCAAAAAATATTTAGAGCTAACCGATGAAATTGATGAAGAAACCCTTTTTCATGTTTTTAAGGGCCAACAGAGCGTTGAATTTGATCCCGCCGCATTAGATAACAAAATGCTAGCACACTTATTAAAATTACGACAAAATCATCAAATTGAATTAAAATATACGCTTGAAAATCAAGCTAAAGCTAAGACAGTACTCGGCATTGAACCAGCATTAGATTTTGCAGCATATGAAGATGCCAGAAGTTCAATTAGGCCTAATGCCCATTCACAAAATAAATTATTATCTTATCTGCAAAGCATCATTGGACAGCAGATATCACTGCAACAAGCCACGAAGGCAAGTGGACTGACGCCTCAACAGTTTACCATCGGTGAGAAAAAAGGATGGTTAAAAAAAATTCGGTTAGAAGTTTATCGTCAACCTGATGTGAAGGTCAAAAAACAAGATCAAGGAGATAGCAAAGTAACTTTAAATCATGATCAACAGTTAGCGTTTGATACTGTTAAAACAGCTATTGAACAACAACAAAACACAACTTTTTTGCTTCAGGGAGTGACAGGTAGTGGTAAAACAGAAGTTTATTTGCGAGCTATTGATGCCGCGATTCAATTGGATAAAACAGCAATTATGCTCGTTCCTGAAATTTCATTAACGCCGCAAATGGTATCGCGTGTCAAAGGTCGTTTTGGCGATCAGATTGCGGTGCTCCACAGTGGCTTATCTAATGGTGAAAAATATGATGAGTGGCGTCGAATTAATAACGGTGACGCCAAAGTAGTGGTGGGCGCACGTTCTGCAATTTTTGCACCTTTAAAAAATATTGGCTTAATTATCATGGACGAAGAGCATGAAACTAGTTATAAACAAGATGAAAATCCACGCTACCATGCTAGACAAGTTGCTTTGTGGCGTAGTCAGTATCACGATGCACCTTTAATATTGGGCAGTGCAACTCCGAGCCTGGAAACACGCGCGCGTGCTCAAAAGGGTGTTTATCAACGTTTAGAGTTACCCCATAGAATTAATCATCAACCATTGCCTGAAGTTCAAGTGGTCGATATGCGCGAAGAGTTAAAGTCACATGCTGAAAGTAATTTTTCAAATTCTCTAATTGATTTATTGAAAGATCGATTAGAAAAAAAAGAACAAAGCATCTTAATGCTTAATCGACGTGGCTTTTCATCATTTGTTTTATGTCGTGACTGTGGTTATGTGTTAATGTGCCCAAATTGTGATATTTCATTGACCCTTCATATGGATTCTCATTCGATGAAATGCCACTACTGTGGTCATGAAGAACCAATTCCGCAAATTTGTCCAAATTGTCAAAGTCATAAAATCAGATATTACGGCACTGGCACACAAAAAGTTGAACAAGAATTAGCCGAAAAGTTACCAGAAGCCCGTGTTTTGCGAATGGATGTTGATACGACCCGTAAAAAGGGGATGCATGAAAAAATACTAAGCCGTTTTGGCCACCATGAAGCTGATATTCTTCTAGGTACCCAAATGATTGCTAAGGGATTAGACTATCCAGACGTCACATTAGTCGGTGTGTTAAATGCAGATACAGCATTAGGATTACCAGATTTTCGGGCAAGTGAACACACATTTGATTTATTAACTCAAGTCAGTGGTCGTGCTGGCCGAGCCGACAAATTAGGGCAGGTCGTGATTCAAACGTATAATCCAAATCACTATGCCATCGAATTAGCCAAGAAACAAGACTACGAAGCTTTTTATCGACAAGAAATGAGAGTCCGACATTTAGGTGGGTATCCACCTTACTATTACACGGTTCAAATTTCTGTCAGTCATGAAAATGAGGCTGACGCTGCAAAATTAATTTATCAACTAAATAACTGGTTAAAGCCACAATTAGATAACGACAGTATCATTTTAGGACCGACACCAAAAGCAATCGCACGAGTAAACCGCCGTTATTATTATCAAATTGTGATTAAGTATAAAAATGACACCAAGATTAATGCTCTTCTTACACAAATTATGACACGAGTGCAAAAAACTGCTAGAAACGGTTATTTAGTCAGCATTGATCCAGAACCACAACATTTTATGTAAGAATGGAGAATGAAATAAATGACTTCAATTGTATTTATGGGAACCCCTCAATTTTCAGTACCAATTTTAGAAAGTTTAATAATAGCGCATGACGAGTATGATGTTGTTGCTGTCGTCACGCAACCAGACCGATATGTGGGGAGAAAGCACGTATTAACTGCTTCACCCGTGAAGCAAGCTGCTCAAAAACATGATATTGAGGTGTTACAGCCTGAAAAAATGAATCATAGTGACGAAATGCGGCGTGTGATTGATTTAGCACCTGATTTAATTGTGACAGCAGCTTTTGGACAGTTTTTACCCACCAAATTGCTAAATAGCGTTAAAGTGGCAGCAATTAATGTGCATGCCTCTTTGTTGCCGAAATATCGTGGTGGTGCTCCTGTACACTATGCAATCATGAATGGTGAACATGAAACAGGCGTTTCTATCATGTATATGATTAAGCAGATGGATGCGGGTGATATATTGGCACAACGTTCCATACCAATCACAACTCAAGACGATACGGGAACCATGTTTGATAAATTGAGCCTGCTAGGACGCGATTTATTATTAGAAACGATTCCTAAGTTGCTATCAAATGAAATTCAACCAGTCAAGCAAGATGAGGACTTGGTGAGTTTCTCACCTAATATTACCAGTGAACAAGAAGAGCTCGATTTTAATCAAACTGCACATCAATTAGATTGCAAGGTGCGTGGATTACGCCCATTTCCAATTGCAAATGTGATTTTAAACGGTCAGCGAACCAAAATTTTGGACGTTGAAGCCTTAGATGAAACAACTGAGCACCAACCTGGTGAAATTGTATTGCTGACTAAACACGAAATGACAATTGCGGCTGGCAATCATAGTGTTTTGGCAATCAATAAATTAAAACCAGCAGGAAAAGCAAAGATGGATATTACGGCTTACTTGAATGGTCATCCCAATTTAAAACAAGGAATGCAGGTTATTTTCAATGGTGACAACTAAACAATTAAAGACTGCGCGGCAAGTTGCTGTTTATGCTTTAGATCAAGTGCTGCGCAGCAAAGCATATTCGAATATTTCGCTAAATCAGGTGCTACAAGATGTTCAGTTGCCTGACAATGATCGTCGATTAGCTACCACGATTTTTTATGGTGTATTGCAACATAAGATCACTTTACAGTACTGGCTAGCACCGTTTATTAAAGATAAAAAAATCGACTCGTGGGTTAACACATTACTTTTAACCGCTATCTACCAAATCCAGTACCTTGATAAAGTGCCAACGTTTGCGGTTGTCAATGAAAGTATTAATGTCGCTAAAGTGTTTGGTCACACTGGCGTACGAAAGTTTGTCACAGCTATTTTGCATCGATTAACTGAACAACCATTGTCTGACTTGAGTGAAATTAAGGACCAAAACGAACGACTAAGCATTCAGTACAGTGTACCGCTATGGTTAATTAATAAAATATCAACACAATATGGTGAAACAAGTATGTTGGCCATTGTCCAATCAATTAATGAACCAGCTAATCGTTCAGTTCGCTGGAATAAAAAAACAACGACGCAAACTGAAGTCATTGAAAAACTGAAACAGCAAGAAATTCAGGCAATCCCTAGTCAAGTTTCTGCAGGGGGCCTTGTGGTTGATCAGCCGTTGATTAGTAATCCACTGTTTAATAATGGTGACATCACGATTCAAGATGAAAGTGCCATGTTGGCAGTTGAAAACATGCAATTACGGTCAACGGATCATGTGTTAGATGCGTGCAGCGCACCTGGTGGTAAAACGGTTCAAATTGCAGAGCAATTGAATTCAGATGAAGGCGGCAAAGTTGTTGCCTTGGATATCCATGAGCATAAACTGAAGTTAGTGGCCAGAAATGCAAAGCGGATGCACGTTGATGCTGCTGTGACAACCACTAAGTTAGATGCACGTAAAATTCAAGAGCGATTTGCCGATGAATCTTTTGACGCAATCTTAGTTGATGCCCCATGTAGTGGGATTGGGTTGATAAGAAGAAAGCCTGAAATTAGATATGATAAAACACAAGAAGATAGTCTGAATCTGCAAAAGATTCAACTAGCAATTTTACAAGCCGTTGCCCCAAAAATAAAAAAAGGCGGTATAATAACTTACAGTACATGTACCATTTTACAAGAAGAAAATGAGCAAGTTGTTGATCAATTTTTACAATTGCATCAAGAGTTTGAACTTCAAAAAACCAAAACAGCCCTGGCTGTCAAACAAGATCGACAGGAGAAAACATTAACCATTTTACCGAGTGATTTTGGCTCAGATGGCTTTTTTGTGGCTAGTTTGGTCAAAAAAATGTAGGAGAACTACTATGGATATTGCCTATCAAACAGATATTGGACAAGAGCGAGAAGACAACCAAGATTATGTGGGCGTTTTTTCGAATCAGGATCATTTAACTTTTACAATTGTGGCGGATGGCATTGGTGGCCATCAAGGTGGAGACGTTGCGTCTTCAATGGCCGTTTCGCATATTGGCTACCACTTTGAACAAACTGCTTTTAATCAGCCGATGGAAGTAGTCAACTGGCTTTCAAAACAAGTTAAAAATGAAAATGATCAAATTATCAAAAAAGCCAATCAATTTAAAAATCTGCAAGGAATGGGAACAACGGTAGTTGCTGCTACTTTTTTTGATGATCAAATGATTGTTGCTAATATCGGTGATAGTCGGGCCTATTTACAGCGTGATGGTCAGTTTGTTCAGTTAACTGAAGATCATTCTTTAGTTAATGAACTTGTTAAAAAAGGTGAAATCACGGAGCAAGAAGCCAAAAATCATCCCCAAAAAAATATCATTACTAGAACACTAGGAATCTCCCCAGATGCCGATATTGATGCAAAGTTATACCAATTACAACCAAATGATCAGGTCTTGCTTTGTACAGATGGATTGTCGAATGTGGTTAGTGATGATCAGATCAAAGCAGTATTAAGCCAATCAATTTCAACTAAAGAAAAGTGTCAGACGCTCATTCAAATGGCTAACGATGCTGGCGCACCTGACAATGTTACTGTTCTGATTGCTAAAAACAGTCAGGAGGTGGATAAATAATGCAAGCGGGATATACTTTTAATCAACGCTATAAAATTATTCGTCCTCTTGGTGAAGGCGGAATGGCCAACGTTTATTTGGCACATGATTTAATTTTAGATCGAGATGTTTCCGTTAAATTGTTGCGGTTAGACTTACGTGATGATCCACATACTAAAAGACGTTTTCAGCGTGAAGCAATGGCAGCCACAGCATTAAACGATCCACACATTGTTGGTGTTTACGATGTTGGAGAAGATAATGGTCTGCAATATTTGGTGATGGAATACGTTGAGGGCACTGATCTTAAGAAATACATTAATGATCATTTTCCAATTCCATTTCAAACTGTCATTGATATTATGCAACAAATTTTGGCAGCAGTTAGTGTGGCCCACCAGCATGGTATTATCCATCGTGACTTAAAGCCACAGAATATTTTAATTGATAAAAACAAAAATATTAAAATTACTGACTTTGGAATTGCAGTTGCTGTCTCACAAAATTCTTTGACCCAAACCAATACCGTAATGGGATCTGTCCATTATTTGTCACCTGAACAAGCTCGTGGCAGTATTGCAACGAAACAATCAGATATTTATTCGTTAGGTATTATCTTATATGAACTACTAACAGGGAAAGTACCATTTGAAGGCGAAACAGCTGTTTCCATTGCCCTCAAACATTTTAATGATGACATGCCATCGGTTCGTGAATTTGATCCGCGCATTCCCCAAGCTTTAGAAAATATTGTTCTTAAAGCAACGGCTAAGAGCCCGAGTGATCGCTATAAAACTGCTGATGAAATGTCACAAGATTTGAGTACATCATTATCATCCAACAGAGCTCATGAGACTCGTTTTGTTGCACAACAATCAGTCAATGATGAAACAAAAGTGATTAGTACTGATAAAATCAATGAAGAAATTGAAAGTCAGAAAACACAACCGCTTGATTCCCAGAAAAATAAAAAGAAACGGCGAAAATGGCCATGGTTATTGTTACTGTTTATTGTCATTGTGGCGGGGGCATTTTTTGCATTTACCTCACAAAGAGTTGTGGTACCAGATGTTAATGGCATAACGCAAGCAAGCGCTGAGACGAAAATAAAGGATGCGCATTTGAAAGTTGGCAAAGTGACACGTAAAACAAGTGAGACCATTAAAGCAGGTAACGTAATTACAGTATCACCAGCTTCACAGCATAAAATTGCTCGGAATTCAAAAGTTAAATTGACAATTAGTACCGGTCATAAGAAGATCAAAATTGGTAATTATGTTGGTAATCGTTATTCAAGTACTGCTCGCAAACTAAGGCTAAAGGGATTAACTGTTAAAAAAATCAGTGTTAGTTCTGATGACATTGAGGCCGGTCAAATTATGGCCCAAAGCCTTAAGTCTGGGAAAAAGGTAAAAACTCATGGTACGACCATTACCTTTAAAGTTAGCTCAGGTACTAAAAAAATAACGCTACCAGATTTCACTAATAAGACCCAAGATGAGGTTCAAGACTTTGCTGATCAAAATGGCTTACAGTTAAACGTGAATGAAGATGATTCTAAGAGTGTCGAGGCAGGCCACGTCATAAGCCAATCACCAGGAGGTGGTAGCAGAGTGTCACACGGTGGATCATTTACAATTACGGTTGCTAAAGCACAAGAAAAACAAACTAGTGTGTCAATTACAATCCCATTTGACAGTTCAAACAATCAAACTCAAAATCGGGTTCAAGTCTATATTGAAGACGCTAATCATAATTTAACACAAGAATTTCAGGATTTAACCATCAGTCAAGATACTAAAATTAGTATTCCATTGACTTTAAAAGATGGTGCAACTGGTAAATATAAAGTTTTGCGTGATGGTAAAACAATAATGAGTGCTGATAATATCGGTGGTTAACAAAGGAGAATGCCTTGCTGACAGGAATTATACAACAATCACTAAGTGGATTTTACGATGTTATTTCGGAAGGTCAATTATACAGAACGCGGGCACGAGGAAATTTTCGCCAAAAGAAAATAAAGCCAATGGTCGGGGATGTTGTGCAATTTGACGTGACTCAAGAAGACCAAGGTTATATTTTAGCACTTGAAAAGAGAAAAAATGCGTTAGTACGTCCTCCGGTTGCCAATGTCGATATTGCGATTGTGGTAACAGCCGTCAAGCAACCTGATTTTTCAACCAACCTTTTAGATCGCCAATTGATTGCCTTAGAAAAACAGTCAATCAGGCCCGTGATTTACTTTTCCAAAACAGATTTGGTCGATGATCAAAATGAACTGATAAAGTTAACCCAGATAGCTGAATACTATCAATCAATTGGTTATCAGACGTTGTTGCCCCAAAAAACTTTTGATGATGCTTCCTTAGCCACATTAACACAATTAATTAATAACAAAATTACAGTGGTGATGGGGCAAACAGGTGCGGGTAAATCGACATTATTAAACCATTTGGCCCCAGAATTACAATTAGAAACAGGTGAAATTTCTCAAGCATTGAAGCGTGGAAAACATACGACGAGAAAAGTTAGCCTGAAAAATGTGAATGGCAGTTTAATTGCAGATACACCTGGTTTTTCGTCATATGAGGCTTTTGATATGACGGTAAATGAATTAAGTGAGCTATTTCCTGAATTTGTCGCAATTAGTCAACAATGTAAATTTCGCGGTTGTTTGCACCTAAAAGAACCTGGTTGCGCCGTGAAAGCAGCACTTACAAATGGTACAATATTAGACAGTAGGTATGAGAACTACGTTTTGTTTCATGATTTGATTGTGAAGCAAAAACCAATTTACAATAAGAAGAAATGAGGAATTTTTTATGATTAAGGTAGCACCTTCGATTTTAAGTGCCGATTATGTCAATCTTCAAAGAGATGTCAAACTCGTTGAAGACGGTGGCGCTGAATATTTACACATCGATGTGATGGACGGCACTTTCGTACCAAGCATTTCTTATGGTCCTGGCTTTGTGAAAGCCATCCGTAAAGTTTCAGATCTATTTTTAGATGTTCATTTGATGGTTCAACAACCGGAACATCTATTGCCTGATTTCATTGAAGCAGGGGCTGATTTGATTGGTGTTCAAGTTGAAGCCACAGCGCATATTCATCGTGCCTTACAAATTATTAAAAATGGCGGGGTGAAAGCTGAAGTCGTGATTAATCCAGGTACACCAGTGTCACAAATTACACCCGTGTTAGGCATGGTTGATCAAGTACTTGTGATGACTGTTAATCCAGGATTTGGCGGTCAAAAATTCTTGCCAGAAACAGTTTCAAAAATTGCTGAATTGAATAAAATTAAACAAGATCAAGGTTTACAGTTTGATATTGAAGTCGACGGCGGTGTTAACAATGAAACAGTTGTCGCTTGCTATCAAGCAGGTGCCACCGTTGCGGTTGCTGGATCATATGTTTTTAATGCAGATGATCCTGTGGCTAAAATCAATGCAATTAAGGCAGCCACAAAATAATGATTAGATAGTCAGGAAGATGTCGGTTTCCTGACTTTTTTAGAAGGGGTTATTATGGCAATTGAAAAAATAAACATTTTAGTAGGTGGCCCAACTGACCAGTGGCCTGATCAATTAAAAACAGCAGCCGTGGCAGGACCATGGATTGCCGTTGATAAAGGGGCGATTCGCTTATTAAAGCTAGGGATCATTCCAGAAATTGCCGTGGGAGATTTTGATTCGACTACCGATGCTGAAATGAAACAGGTCACGCAAAAAGTCGCTCATATTGAACAATACCAGCCGGAAAAAGATGAAACTGATACACAAATTGGTGTTAAATTGGCCATTAATCATTTTCAAGCTGAACAGATTGATATTTATGGCGCAACCGGTGGCCGGATTGATCATTTACTTGCTAATTTGTTTTTACCCACGGAAGCCAGATTTCAACCATATGCTAATCGAATTCGGTTCATTGATAATCAAAATACCATCAGTTTTTTTCAGCCTGGTCACTATGAAATTGAAAAAGAACCTGATAAAAGATATTTGGCATTTGTCACTTTAACACCTGTCAATGGACTGACACTTACTGACGAAAAATATCAACTAGATCATTATGATAGTGTAACGCCAATGTCGTGGGCTAGTAATGAGTTTAAAGGCACTCACAATCATTTTTCATTTGATAGTGGAATTGTTGCAGTTATTCAAAGTAAAGATTAAAAAAAGCATTCATCATAAGATGAATGCTTTTTTAACTCGTCAAAAATTAAACACGAGTAACTTTTCCTGATTTTAATGTTCTGGCTGAAACATAAACTTTCTTAGGTTTACCATTAACTAAGATCGTAACTTTTTGCAAGTTTGGCTTCCAGCTCCGACGGCTTGAGTTCAGGGCATGAGAACGTTTGTTACCAAAACGTGTCCGTTTACCATTGATAAAATCTTTTGCCATTGTAACCCCTCCTCTTTTCGTTTATTTAAACTTGAGCGTACTTACTTACGCAATAACTCACCTAAATAATTTACCATACGCCACCAGACTTTGCAATACTTTTCTTTCAAGTATTTTTCCTTGACACTCAAATTCAACAGAATGCAAATGAGGGGTTGTTTGCTTTTTTACAGCTGTGTGTTATGGTAGAATATCGTTATGAGTTCACACAAGAGGAGTGCAAATCATGGCAGTAAAAATTAAAACACAATTTGGAACAATTGATATTGATAATGATGTTATCTCAACGGTGGTTGGGGCAGCTGCTACGGACAACTATGGTGTTGTCGGCATGGCAAGCCGTAATCAGATTAGAGATGGTGTTAATGATATCTTGAATCGAGAAAATTATAACCGTGGTGTTGTCGTTTCTCAACAAAATAACGGCATCTCAGTAGAAGTAAATATTATTGTTAGTTATGGTACAAAAATATCTGAAGTTTCTAAAAGCGTCCAAGATAAAGTGAAATATAATTTAGAATCTATGCTTGGCGTTACTGCTAATTCAGTTAATGTGATTGTACAAGGTGTACGCGTGATTGCTGACTAAATTAGTGCTGGATCGTCAGGAGGAATAGAATTGACTGTTACAGAAATTACAAATCATGAATTTGGCAAGATGGTTCAAACTGCTGCCAATCGGCTGCAACAAAATGCTGAATTCATTAATTCTTTAAATGTGTTCCCAGTTCCCGATGGAGATACTGGAACAAATATGAGTATGTCACTTGCAAGTGGTGCAAAATATGAACGTGAAGAAACCAGTGAAAGTGTTGCGGATTTAGCAGCTGCATTGGCTAAAGGCCTATTGATGGGAGCTCGTGGTAATTCGGGCGTTATTTTATCGCAAATTTTTCGTGGTTTCTCTAAGGGAATTGAAGGTCAAAAGACTTTAAGTGCTAAAGAATTTGCTGACGGTTACGCAAATGGCGCTAAAACGGCTTATAAAGCTGTCATGAAACCAACTGAAGGTACGATTCTTACGGTTGTTCGTGAATCTGCTAAAACCGGTAATGAAACTGCCGCTAAAACTGATGATCTGGTGGAAGTGTTAGAAGCAATTTATAATTCTGCCAAAGAAGCATTGAAGACAACACCCGATTTATTACCAGTTTTAAAAGAGGTTGGTGTTGTTGATTCTGGTGGTCAGGGATTAGTGTTTGTTTTACAAGCTTTCTATGAAGCTTTGAGTGATCAAACAACTGAAGATGATTTACAACAGCCTGATAATGCTCAAATGGATGAAATGATCAATGCGGAGCACCACCGTAGTGCCCAAGGGCAATTAAATCCAGATGATATTGTTTATGGCTACTGTACTGAAATCATGGTTCGCATTGGTCGTGGTAAACAAGTTGATCAAAAATTTGATTATGATACCTTTTATAACTATTTAGCCAAATTAGGTGATAGTCTTTTAGTTGTTAATGATGACGAGATTGTTAAAGTCCATGTCCATACTGAACATCCAGGCAAAGTTTTAGCTTGGGGACAAGAATTTGGTGATCTACAAAAGGTTAAAGTTGACAACATGCGTTGGCAACAAGAAACAATCATGGAAAATGATCAACCAACCGAAGATGCTGTGACAAAAGCCGCAAATACGCCAGCTAAGCCAGATATTGACACTGCCGTGATTGCTGTCGCTAGTGGTGATGGGATTGCTGAATTATTTAAGAGCTTAGGCGTCACACACATCATTAGTGGGGGTCAAACCATGAATCCCAGCACTGAAGATATTGTGAAGGTAATTAATGCAAGTGGCGCTAAAAAGGCTTTAGTATTACCAAATAATGGCAATATTTTTATGGCTGCCGGTCAAGCAGCTGAAGTTGCTGATGTACCAACTAAAATTGTCCACAGTAAAACAATTGCTCAAGGAATGGAAGCCATGCTAGAATTTAATCCTGAAAACACACTGGATGATAATGCTGAAGCAATGGATTCAAACTTAACTGCTGTTAAAAGTGGTGAAGTGACCAATGCAATTCGAGACACCAAAATTGACGGAATTCAAATTAATAAAGATGATTTTATGGGGATTGTTGACGGCAAGATTGAAGTCACAAATCCAGATATTAAAATTGCTGCTGTCCAAATGGTGAAAGCCATGCTTGATGAAGATAGTGAAATTGTAACAATTATCTATGGACAAGATGGTGACGAAAAAGTTGCCAAAGAAATTGAAGATGAAATTTTAGCTATTGATGATGAATTGGAAATTGAAATTCATTCCGGTGGTCAACCGGTTTATCCGTACTTGATTTCAGTTGAATAATTGAGTTAATCGAGACGATGTATCATACTTCGGCTCGATTTTTGTATTGCCGTATTTCTAAGAAAGGAGGTAACCATGCTAAGTCTTGAAGATTCTGTCACCAATTTAAGTGGTGTCGGGCCCAAAAAATTTGAAGCTTTAAAAACGTTAAGTATTTTTACGATTGAAGATTTACTGACTTATTACCCACGTCGTTATGAAAATTTCGAAGAACAAGATATTCATGAGGCCCAAAATGATGAAAAGTTAACAGTGAGCGGAACGGTGATGTCTGAACCAGTGGTAATTCGCTTTGGCGGTCGCAAAAGTCGCTTAACCTTTCGATTGATGGTTGATGACGATGTGATTATGGTTACTTTCTTCAACCAACCGTATCTAAAAAATCAGATCTTGCTGGGAAAAGATGTGGCCGTATATGGCAAATGGGATGCTAACCATGTGCGTTTAACGGGTAACAAACTGATTAAACAAACTACCGATGGCAATAATGTCAGTGCGATTTATCCTGCCAATAAGCAAATTAAAGCTAACACAATTAAAAAACTAGTTGAGCAGGCTTTTAACAGTTATCAGCATGTGATTGCCAATCTTATTCCGCAACCCTTGATTGATCGTTTCCACCTGATGACACGGCGTGACATGATGAAAGAAATGCATTTTCCGTCAGAAGATGGTGATGCAAAGCAAGTGCGGAGAACCGCTGCTTTTGAAGAATTTTTCTTATTTCAATTACGGTTACAATCGGTTAAACGATCCAATGAGTTAAAAAATGGACTGGTGATTCAGTACCATAACGATGAAATTAAGGCTTTTATCTCTAAGTTACCTTATGAGTTGACTGACGCACAAAAAAAGGTAGTTAATGAAATTTGTCGAGATCTTTTAAGACCTGTACAAATGAACCGTTTGTTACAAGGCGATGTGGGTTCTGGCAAAACCATTGTGGCAGCAATTGCGATTTATGCCGCTGTTACAGCAGGTTACCAAACTGCTCTAATGGTACCAACCGAAATTTTAGCCAAACAACATGCTGATAATTTGGCAGCGATTTTTAAAGATACTCATGTGAACATAGCCTTATTGACAGGATCAATGACTACCAAACAACATCGCTCACTTGTTGAACAGGTTAAAAGCGGAGCAGTTAATTTAATTATTGGCACCCATGCTTTAATCCAAGATAGTGTGGAATATGCTAATTTGGGCCTCATTGTGACAGATGAACAGCACCGTTTTGGTGTAAATCAACGTAAAAAATTACGTGAAAAAGGTAATCACCCAGATGTGTTAGCCATGACGGCGACACCGATCCCGAGAACGTTAGCAATTACGGCTTATGGTGAAATGGATGTTTCAATTATTAATGAAATGCCTAAAGGTCGATTGCCAATTCAAACGAGATGGATTAGAAGTAATCAGGAAGGTGTGGCGTTAGAATTTGTGCTACAGCAACTTAAACATCATCGTCAGGCATATGTCGTGACCCCATTAATTGAACAATCTGAAGTATTAGATGTACAAAATGCGCAAGAATTGTATACTAAATTGCAAGAATACTTTGCACCTGAATTTAAAGTTGGTTTATTGCATGGCCGAATGGAAAATGATCAAAAAGATACGATTATGCAGCAATTCAAGGATAACGATATCCAGGTGCTGGTTTCAACAACAGTCATTGAAGTTGGTGTCGATGTTGCCAATGCAACACTGATGATGATCTATGATGCCGATCGATTCGGCTTAGCACAACTACACCAATTACGTGGTCGCGTTGGACGAGGTAAAGAGCAATCTTATTGTTTGCTACTAGCTGAACCCAAGACTCAAGATGGCATCACGAGAATGCAAATTATGACGCAAACTAATGATGGTTTTGTGTTGGCTCAAAAAGATCTTGAATTACGCGGCACTGGTGATATTTTTGGAGTTAATCAATCCGGGATGCCTGACTTTAAAGTTGGTGATCCAATTAACGATCTCAACATGCTCCAAGTTGCGCAAAATGAAGCTAGTTATTTATTATCAACACCTAATTGGGATAGCGATGAGCAAAATTTGCCATTAGTTGCCTATTTAAAGAAACGAAAATTACAAACTCATTTTGATTAGAATAAGAGGAACTTATTATGAAAATTGCTGTGGATGCAATGGGTGGCGACAACGCCCCTCAAGAAATTATTACTGGTGTAAAACAGGCACGTGATCTTTATCCGGATATTGAATTTTTAATTTATGGTAATGAGCAAAGTGTATTACCATTAGTTAAAGACGAAACACGATTAACATTTATCGCTTCTAATGATGATATTGAAATGGGTGAAGAACCTGTCCGTGCAATTAGAAAAAAGAAAACATCTTCAATTGTTTTGGCTGCAAATGCAGTGAAAGACGGTCAAGCGGACGCATTTTTTTCGGCGGGGAATACAGGTGCTGTTTTGGCAGCAGGATTATTTGTTGTCGGCAGAATAAAGGGTATTGATCGTCCAGGATTAACTTCGATTTTACCTGTGGCTAACCCGCATAGTAGTCAAACAAACTTTATTTATCTGGACACAGGAGCTAATGCTGAAAGTAAAACCAAAAATTTGGTTCAGTATGCTTATCTTGGTAAATTTTACGCACAAAAGGTTTTAAATGTTAAAACACCACGAATTGCGTTACTCAATAATGGTGGGGAGGCAGATAAAGGTGATACGCTCCATAAAGAGGTCTATCAAGAACTATCACAAAATGATGACCTTAATTTTGTGGGTAACGTTGAAGCTAGTGACTTATTAAGTGGTAAGGCAGATATTGTAGTGACTGATGGCTGGACTGGTAATGCAGCGCTTAAAGCAACTGAAGGCACCGCTAAAACAATGCTGAGTCTAATTAAGGCGGGTATTTTATCTGGTGGCCTGCGAGCAAAACTAGGTTACTTATTGCTGAAAAAAGTATTTGGTAAAATTGGGGTGACCATGAGCACTTCAACCTATGGTGGTGCAGTCTTATTAGGTTTAAAAGCTCCAGTTGTGAAAACGCATGGTTCTGCTAAAGCGGACGCCGTGAAAAACACAATTGGACAGATTAAAACAATGATTGAATCACAGGTTATTGAAGAGACAGTGACTTATTTTGAACCAACTACTGCTGAAACTAAAGATTCAATGGACAATCATGATGAAAACAGCTAAACTAGTTTGTGAGTAAATTAAGGTGAGGAGTAGCAAGCAAAATGGATAAACAAAAGGTTTTCGACCAAGTGGCCGATATTGTTGCTGATCATTTTGAAATTGATCGAGACAAAATTACAAACGAGTTAAATCTAAAAACAGATTTGAATGCTGATTCCATTGATTTCGTCGAATTTGTTTTGGAAGTTGAAGATACATTTGGTTCCGAAATTTCTGATGAAGAAGCAGAAAAATTAGATACAATTGGTGAAGTGGTCGATTACATTGTCGCTCACCAAAATGAAGACTAAATTGAGTGTGGATTGCGGTAAGTGATTACCCAATCCTTTTTATTTATTTCGATAAGTCTTGACTACCGCCGGGTGCATGAAGCGGAGATTTTAAAAAATGATTTTTATCGTCAAAACAAGTATAATAATGATTATGTATTAGCTAATTTTTTAAAGGGAGAGATATAAAATTAAACAATTAGAACAAATGTTAAAGGATGACTTTGGCATCAATTTTCAAAATTTAGATTTGTTAGCTGAAGCCTTTACGCAAGCATCCTATGTTAATGAACATCCAAATCAAAATTTAAAATTTTATGAACGAATTGAATTTTTAGGAGATGCCGTTTTACAGCTGACAGTTTCAGAGTATATTTATCAACGTTATCCAAAATTACCGCAAGGACAGTTGACTCGATTGCGAGCAGCGATGGTATGTGAAGATAGTTTTAGTAAATTTGCTCTGGAATGCCATTTTGACCAATTTATTCGTTTAGGTCATGGAGAAGAAATTGCAGGGGCTCGTCATCGTCCTTCACTTTTATGTGATATTTTTGAGTCATTCATTGGCGCGTTATATTTGGATCAAGGTAAAAAAACAGTTGAAAAATTTCTTCATCAAGTTGTTTTTCCAAAACTTGACGAAGGCTGGTTTGATCATGCAGTTGACTATAAAACAAGTCTTCAGGAATTTTTACAACGTGATGGCGATATTGAAATTGATTATCAAGTTGTTAAAGAAGACGGTCCGGATAATTCAAGACAATATTACGTTGAAGTTTCAGCGGCAGACCAAACAATTGGAAAGGGCCAGGGAACGTCAAAAAAGCACGCTGAAATGGCTGCAGCACAAAATGCACTCAGTCAATTAAGAAAGCAAAAATAAAAGTTGTTGTAAGTAGGGGAAAGTCATGCACTTAGTTTCACTTGAACTCAATGGGTTTAAATCGTTTGCCCAAAAAACAAAAATTGAATTTATGCCTGGAATGACTGGAATTGTCGGCCCTAACGGCAGTGGTAAAAGTAATATTATCGAAGCGATTCGTTGGGTAATGGGGGAACAATCTGCTAAAGATTTACGTGGTGATAAAATGGCAGATGTCATTTTTGCGGGTTCAGCAACACGTAAACCATTAAATCGGGCCGAAGTGTCAATTGTTTTTGATAATAGTGACCACTATCTAGCCAGTGAATTTAACGAAATTAAAATTACACGGCGATTGTTTCGCAATGGCGACAGTCAGTATTTAATCAACAATACTGAATGCCGTTTAAAAGACGTGGTTACCTTATTCATGGATTCTGGTCTTGGACGAGAATCTTTTTCCATTATTTCGCAAGGACGTGTTGAAGAAATTTTTAATGGCAAACCTCAAGATCGTCGTGCGGTAATTGAAGAGGTTGCAGGTGTCGCAAAATATAAAAAGAATAAGGACACTGCTGAAAAGCGACTGCAAGACACGAATGATAATTTGCATCGAATTAATGACATTATTCATGAGCTGGAAGGCCAAATTGCACCACTAGAGCAACAAAGTGCGCTTGCTAAAGACTATTTAGATCAAAAAAAGAGATTTGACTTATTAGATCGCACGAAAACCGTCTATCAAATTGAAACAAATCAGCAACAGCAAGATGCGATTGTTACTAGAGTGCAAAACGCAGAGAATTTACGTGCACAATATGATGACCAAAGTAATACTGCATCAACGGTACTAAATGAGTTAAAACAGCAACAAACCAAGTTAAGTGCACAAAAGGATAATCTCCAGCAACAAAGGCTTAATTTAACCCAAAAAATCGCCAACTTGCAGAATACAAGCAATTTAAATTCTGAACGACAAAAGAATCAACAGGCAAACCTTGAACAATTGTCAGTTCAAAAACAAAAGTTACAGTCTCAACTAGATGATGCTCGAAATCAGTTAGCTGAATTACAGAAAATTGCAAAAACACAAACTGATGATATCCAGAACGAGCAACAACAAATTCATGAATTGGAATCACTCAGTGCAACTCAACGTCAAGAAAAACTGCAGGAACATATTGAACAATTGCAAAATCAGCAAGTTGATTTAATGCAAGAATTGACCACTGTTCATAATCAAAAAACATTTTTAAAACGTAATTTTGATCAAGATAGTCAGCGGCAATCTCAATTAGAGTTACAAATTACAAGTATCAAACAGGAAACAGAGGATCTTCAACAGATACAAAATGACTTAAAAAACAAAGTTGCAGACCAGACGCAGTCTGTTCAAACAATTGAAACAAAATTTAATCAGGGGCAAGCTCATCACGAAAGTTTGCAATCTCAGTATGATAATGCTCGGACAACTTGGTATGACGGTTTAGCGAAATTACAGAGTGCACAGTCTAAATTAGACACGTATCGTTCGCTGGACGCAGACTACGCAGGTTTTTATCAAGGTGTTCGTTTTGTCTTACAGCATAAAAATCAGTTCAATGGGCTTTTTGGCCCAGTGGCTGAATTACTGAAAGTTCCAACAAAGTACACACAAGCGATTGAAACGGTTTTAGGCGCACAACTGCAAAATATTGTGGTTAGTGATCAAAGTGTAGGAAAAGACATCATTAAATTTTTAGTTGATAATCGTGCGGGAAGAGTCACGATTTTACCAATTAATAATTTGCGCGTGCGATCAACTGATCAACAATTGATTAGTCAACTAGCCACAATGAGTGGATTTGAAGGCCAGGCAAGTCAGGTAGTCAATGGTGAAAAATCTGTAGTACCAGTGATTAACTATTTATTAGGTGGCACGATTATTGCAGACACGCTAGATCATGCTACAATTATTGCCAAATCAGCCCATCACCGTTTTCGCATTGTGACAATAGATGGACAATTAATCAATGCGAGTGGAGCAATGACTGGTGGTGCCAATAAGCATCAACAGCAAGGCTTATTGAGTCGACAAAAAGATGAAACCAGTCTTGCTGATCAAGTTACCAGTTTAACTACTCAAAATAATAAATTAGAAGAACAAGTTAGTCAGTTTAATCAAGCCATTAAAGCCAATCAGACCGTACAAACAAAAGTGGCTGATCAATTAGCAAACGCTAAACAAGGCCTACAAGAACTGCTATCTAAACAAAGTGTGAACAGTGAAAAGTTGACATTGGCTTCTCGGCGTTTGAATGCAATTAATTATGAATCCACTAATCAAAAAGATATGGAAGCTAATTATGACCAGCAAGTTAAAGATAATGAGACAAAAGAGCAACAACTGACTAACCAAATTGAACAATTAAAACAGGCTATTTTAGCAGCCAAACATGATTCAAATGAATTAGCTAATGACGCTACAGCTCAAGAAGAACAATTACAAACACATAAACGGGTTTTAGCTGTTAGCAATGAAAAATCTGCTCACACCACTGAACAGTTAAATACAGTAACAGAAACAATTACGAATTTAGAACATGACATTGCACAATTAACAGGTCAAGCCTCTGAACAAAAAATGTCGAAAGCGCAACAAGAAAAAACGCAAAAGGCCGCTAAAGACCAATTAACTCGGTTAACTGCTCAGCAAGCCGAAGCTGAGAAACAACTGCAGCAAGTGAGTGAAGAATTAGATGCGCAAGCAGACGAAATTCAAATTGCTGATCAAAAGTTAACCCGACTGCAAGAATTGCAACGAGCAGCGTTAGATGAATTAAACGAAGTTAATACCAAACAGGCTAGAATTGAAGCCGCTATTGATAATGGCTTAAATCGCCTTGCCGAACAGTATAAAATGAGTCTGACAGAAGCTAAACAAAATCTAAGCGATCTTGAAACTACTGAAATCGATACTCAATTAAAACTGTTGAAAAAAGGGTTGGACGAAATTGGCACTGTCAATTTAGGGGCCATCGATGAATTTGATCGAGTTTCAAAACGCTATGACTTTTTGCACGAGCAGCAAGAAGATTTGTTAACCTCAAAAGAACAACTAAATGATACAATGCAAGAAATGGATCAGGAAGTAATCACACGTTTTGAGGCGGCATATCATGAAATTGCCACAGCATTTGAGAAAATTTTTGTTCAAATGTTTGGAGGCGGTCAAGCAAAACTCGTGCTGACAGACCCTGACGATATGCTGACAACAGGAATTGATATTATTGCGCAACCACCTGGAAAGAAGAATCAACAGCTGAGTCTTTTGTCTGGTGGGGAGCGGGCCTTAACAGCCATTACGTTATTATTCTCAATTTTAGCTGTCCGTCCTGTGCCATTTGCGATTTTAGACGAAACAGAAGCTGCACTTGATGAAGCAAACGTCAATCGTTTTGCCCGCTATTTAAGCACATATGGTGATGATGGGCCACAATTTATCGTGGTCACTCACCGAAAGGGAACAATGATGAACGCTAAAGTTTTATATGGAGTGACAATGCAAGAGTCCGGTGTATCAAAAATGGTTTCTGTTTCATTAGAGGATGTTGCAAAAGATTAATAAGGAGAACACCTGATGGGATTATTTGATATATTCAAAAAAAAGGCACCTAAAGAAGAAGTGCCTGAAAGTACGCAAGAAGACACGCAAGTTGAATCACAAAATGCATCTGTGCCAAGTCAATCGATTGAAGAGAACCAATCTACTGAAATGCAAACTAGTTCAGCGACTCAAATTGAGCGATCTGAATCAGAAGTGCAATCTGAATCAATTACTAATTCTAATCTGGTTACTCAATCTGAAACACCTGAACTTTCAAATAAAGAAAGTCAGTCTGAGGTTACAGCTAATGGTATTTTAGATTCAGAAGTGACATCATCAACGATGGACACTATTGAAACTGAACAAAAGGATGAAAGTGTTGAAAATTCAACAACTATTCCCGATGAGGACGAAGAAACACAAACAGAAGAAAAATATGATCAAGGTTTAGAAAAGTCGCGTAGTGGTTTTGGTGCACGACTCAATGCATTGCTGGCTAATTTTCGCCATGTTGATGAGGACTTCTTTGATGAATTAGAAGAAACGTTAATTGAATCAGATGTCGGCTTTGATATGGCTGTTTCATTGAGTGATGACTTACGTCAGGAAGTAAAACTAGAAAACGCTAAAACTAAGCAAGATGTTTCTAACGTCATCATACAAAAACTAGTTGAAATATATGAGAGTCAGGGTGCTAAAGAAGAAACGAATCAATTAAACTTTGCTGAAAGTGGCCCCACTGTCTTTTTATTTGTGGGTGTTAACGGTGTTGGTAAAACAACCACAATTGGCAAAATGGCCAACAAATATCAAAAGATGGGCAAGAAAGTATTATTAGCTGCCGCAGATACGTTTAGAGCAGGTGCTACTGAACAGCTACAAGTATGGGGAAAACGAGCTAATGTACCTGTTGTGGCAGGCCCTGTTAATGGGGACCCAGCTTCAGTAGTATTTGATGCGGTCACTAAGGCGAAGTCAGGAAACTACGATATTTTATTTGTCGACACAGCTGGCCGATTACAAAATAAAGTTAACTTGATGAACGAGTTAGCTAAAATGAAAAAAATAATCACGCGTGAGATTCCTGAAGCCCCGCATGAGGTCTTATTAGTATTGGATGCCACAACTGGCCAAAATGCGTTGACCCAAGCCAAAATATTTAAGGAAAGTACAGAAGTGACGGGTATCGTTTTAACTAAGTTGGATGGTACAGCTCGTGGTGGTATTGTTTTAGCAATCAGAAATGAATTGCATATTCCTGTTAAATTAGTTGGTCTCGGTGAAGGTGCCGATGATTTGCAAGAATTTGATGCCAGTCAATTTGTTTATGGATTATTCAAAGGACTCGTCACGACAAAGTAGGTGAAATCAGACTCATGGAAATTGAAAAAAATTATCGAATTAATTCACTGTTTGAGTTTTATGGCCCGCTATTAACGGACAAACAAAATGATTACATGCAACTTTACTACGGGGATGACTACTCGCTAGGCGAAATTGCAGAGGAATTTTCCGTGAGTCGTCAGGCGGTTTATGATAATATAAAACGGACTGTTCAAACGTTGGAAGATTATGAAGAAAAATTGCACCTATATTCTGATTTTACGGCAAGAAATCGACTATCAGATTTAATTCAAGATTATGTCAAGCAGCATTACCCACATGATCAAAAGTTAAATGAACTAGTCCAACATTTGGAAAACTTGGAAGAAGAATAGGAGTTTGTTTAAATGGCTTTTGAAGGATTAACACAACGTCTGCAAGACGCAATGACCAAGTTACGGCGTAAGCCAAAAGTGACCGAAGCTGATTTACGAGAAACAATGCGTGAAATCAGATTAGCGTTACTTGAAGCCGACGTTAATTTTAAGGTGGTTAAAGATTTTGTCAAAGAAGTTCAAAATCAAGCCACTGGCGCCGAAGTTTTAAAAGGACTCAATCCAGCACAGCAAATTGTGAAAATTGTTAATGAACAATTAACCAAAACAATGGGCTCAGAGGCTGCTGAACTAAATAAAGCCCCTAAAATTCCAACAATTATCATGATGGTTGGGCTCCAAGGGGCCGGTAAAACTACCACTGCTGGTAAATTAGCATTAAGACTAAAAAAAGAAGACGCACGACCAATGTTTATTGCGGCTGACGTGTATCGTCCAGCTGCCATTGATCAATTGCAACAAGTTGCTGATTCTATTGAAGTACCCGTCTATCAAGAAGGCACAGATGTCAACCCAGTAGATATTGTTCGACGCGGCCTTGAACAAGCAAAGCAAAATCATAACGATTATGTTTTGATTGATACTGCTGGTCGATTGCAAATTGATGAAAAACTAATGGACGAATTAGTCCAAATTAAGCAACTTGCGCAACCAAATGAAATCCTATTGGTTGTTGATGCAATGACTGGTCAAAATGCAGTTGAAACTGCGCAAGGTTTTAACGACCAACTTGATATCACTGGTGTTGTCTTAACCAAATTAGATGGCGATACTCGTGGTGGTGCAGCATTGTCTATTCGTGCTGTTACCGGTAGACCAATCAAATTTATTGGTCAAGGTGAAAAGATGGATGCCTTAGATGTTTTCCATCCAGATCGTATGGCCTCACGAATTTTGGGCATGGGTGATATGTTAACCCTTATCGAAAAAGCACAACAAGATTTCGATGAAGACCAAGCTCAAAAGACAATGGAAAAAATGCGCGAGAATTCGTTTGATTTTAATGACTTTTTAGATCAAATGGAACAAGTGCAAAAAATGGGACCATTAGAAGATGTGATGAAAATGATTCCCGGTATGGCGAATAATCCAGCTTTAAAAAATGTCAACGTTGATCCCAAAGACATGGAGCATATTAAAGCAATTGTCTATTCTATGACACCCACAGAGCGAGAGAACCCAGATATTTTAAACCCGAGTCGTAGAAGACGTTTAGCTGCGGGTGCAGGTCGTCCAATTGTTGAAGTTAATCGAATGATCAAACAATTTGGGCAAATGAAAAAAATGATGAAACAAGTGTCGAGCGGAAATATGAATGGCATGGAACAAATGATGGGCGGTAATGTGCCAGGTGGTAAACTTGGTAAACTAGCTATGAATCGAATGGCTCGAAATGTGAAGAAGAATAAAAAGAAACGAATGAAAAAAAATAAAAAGAGACGTTAATCAATTTAGTGCACGAGGGCTTGTTGCCGGTGCACTTTTTTATTGGTAAAATGACTGAAACCATTGTAATTTAACAGGGTTTATAATAAGATGAAGATAGATTGTGAAGTAAAATACAAATAGGAGGTTGTGAGAATGAGTGTTGTCATTTCAGCTTTAAAAGAAGTTGCGGCACATGAAAAAAGAGTCGCGATTGATCCTGATGTTACGAAACGCTTGGTCAAAAATAATGTTCAGGTTCTAATCGAAAAAGATGCCGGACAAGCTTCTTTTTACGCAGATCAAATGTATGTTGATGCCGGCGCTAAAATTGTCAGCCGTGCAGAGGCTATTGAACAAGCTAATATTGTTGCGGTAGTTAATAATCCGGGTTCAGAAACCTTGAAACAATTTAAATCAGGTCAAGTTCTGATTGGGCTTTTAAATGCATTGATCGATCCGGATCAAATGAAATTACTTGCTGACAAAAAAGTAAGCGCTTTATCGTTTGAGTTATTACCACGAACAATTAGTCGTGCGCAAACAATGGATGTTTTGAGTTCACAGGCCAGTGTGGCGGGTTATAAAGCTGCACTAGTTGCCAGTGATCTCTATCCTAAATATTTTCCAATGATGATTACAGCTGCTGGAACGGTTAAGCCGGCGAAAGTGTTAGTTTTAGGAACGGGAGTGGCCGGACTGCAAGCAATTGGGACTGCCAAGCGGTTAGGTGCAGTGGTTTCTGGCTATGATGTTCGTCCTGCTTCCAAAGGTGAAGTCGAATCTTTGGGTGCCACATTCTTAACAAGTACAGTAGCAAATGGTGCTGGTAGTGGTGGTTATGCCCGTGAATTAAGCGCGGAGGAACAACAAGCGCAACAAGACGAGTTAGCTGGATTCATTGCCCAAAATGATGTCGTCATTACGACAGCACAAGTGCCAGGACACAAGCCGCCATTGTTGGTGACGCAAGCCAGCGTTGATGCAGCTAAACCAGGAACTGTGTTTATTGATTTGGCAGCTAGTGAGCTTGGTGGTAATGTTGCCGCCAGTCAGCCTTTTGAAACTGTGACGACAGATAATCATGTAATGATCATCGGAGCAGCCAATTTAGCCAGTGAAGTTCCAAATTCTGCGTCTCAATTATTTGCTAAGAACGTTCAAGCTATTGTTAATTACATTATTAACGAAGATACCATTAAAATTGATCTACAAGATGATGTTTTAAAGGAATTGGTTGCCACACATGATGGAGAAATTATTAATCCTAGATTACGTAAAACTTTAGGATTACCGGAGCTAGCATCACCAGTGGATGAAGCTACCGAAGAAACTTCAGACGAAACTTCAAAGGAGGAGAGCTAAGATGAGCCAGGAATTATATACTAATATTGCCATTTTTGTCCTCAGTATCCTGGTTGGATTTGAAGTAATTAGTAAAATCCCAGCTACTTTGCATACACCCATGATGTCAGGAGCAAATGCGATTCATGGTGTTGTCGTTGTCGGGACCATTTTGATTGCGCTAGAAGCCCAGTCACCGCTGTTCTATGTGATTGCCTTTTTCGCAGCTGTATTGGCAGCCGTCAACGTTGCAGGTGGTTACGTGGTTACTGATCGAATGTTGGAAATGTTTTCTAAACCGAAAAAGGAAAACACTGACAAAGGAGGTGACAAATAATGTCACCATTATTAACGATTGTTTCGTTAGCTTATTTAATTAGTGCTGCTTGTTACGTGATTGGCTTGCATATGATGCGTGTTCCAAAAACAGCGCGTAATGGGAATCGTTTGTCATCAGTCGGAATGTTTTTAGCTGTGATTATGACCTTTATTGTGGCATTAGAAAAAAACAAGGCGACAATGACGGGGTGGATTGTTTTGATTGTCGGGCTAACCATTGGAATTAGCTATGGAGTAGTCAAAGCGCGCACGGTTAAAATGACAGATATGCCTCAATTAGTTAGTTTATTTAATGCTGTGGGTGGTGGTGCAGCCGCCGCTATTGGTATGTATGATTATCTAAATGTTCCGGTAAATACTAGTTTAGGATTTGCCTTTTCATTTCCGGTTGTTTTAGATTTAATCATTGGTGGTGTGACCTTCTCAGGTTCACTAATTGCAACAGGTAAATTAGCTGGTAAAGTATCAGGAAAACCAATCACATTTCCGGGAGCTAAATTACTCAACGGGTTAGTTGTGATTGTTATTATTGCATCAATTGTCCTAACAATTGGCTTTAAAACTAATCCATGGACACTTGTATTAACCTTAGTTGCTAGTTTAGTTTTTGGTATTTTAATGACCATTCCAATTGGTGGTGCCGATATGCCAGTGGTGGTTTCTCTATTGAATGCCTTTACCGGATTAGCTGTTGCGATGGCCGGCTTTGTTATTGATAATCAGGTATTAATTATTGCTGGTGCGTTAGTTGGTGCTGCCGGAACAATTTTGACACTTCAAATGGCTGCTGCAATGAACCGTTCTGTTGCAAATATCATTGCTGGAGGTTTTGGGACTGGTGATACAGCAACCAGTGCGGCTGATGATGTACCTGTCAACGTTAAGGAAACTAGTGCTGATGATATTGGTGTTCAATTAGCGTACGCACATAACGTGATGATTGTGCCGGGATATGGACTAGCAGCCGCTCAGGCTCAACATGAAGTTGCGGAGCTTGCCAAATTATTAATTGATAATGATATTAATGTTAACTATGCAATTCATCCAGTGGCTGGCCGTATGCCTGGACACATGAATGTGTTACTTGCTGAAGTTAATGTGCCTTATGATGAAATGAAACAGTTGGAAGAAGCTAACTCTATGTTTGAAAATACTGATGTTTCATTAGTTATTGGGGCAAACGATGTGACTAACCCTGCTGCCAGAAAACAAGGAACTGCCATTACAGGAATGCCGATTCTTGATGTTGATAAATCTAAATCAATTGTTGTCATTAAGCGTTCTATGAGTACTGGTTATGCGGGAATTCAAAATGAACTGTTTTCCGATGATAAAACAAGTATGTTCTTTGCTGACGCGAAGAAAGGGTTGCAAGATATTATTGCAGCTACTAAAGAGTACTTGGATCAATGATGAAATAAGTTCTGTTAACGTCCTGTGAATTACGGGGCGTTTTTTTTGTAACCAATTTTTAAGTAGAATGAAAATGTTTTTTGTAATCAGAGGTTAGTAAAAAATATTTTTTTTGATACAATACATGTTTTATTGCTGAAACGTGCTCCGAAAGCCAGCTCATTCCGGTTAACAAAATAATGATCAAATCCCAAGACCAGAGATTTAATCATTATTTCGTTAATCCTCGTGAGCTACCCGGCTTTCTCCGCACTCTGTTTTTGGTGTCAAGAAAAAATACTTTACAATCCTTTCAAAGACTGTTATATTATTACCTGTTAATAATTATCCGGGAGGTGTCTTAATTATGTCAGTTAAAATTCGTTTAAAGCGCATGGGTTCAAAGAAGCGTCCATTCTACCGTATTGTTGTTGCAGACTCACGTTCACCACGTGATGGCCGTTTCATCGAAATGGTTGGAACATACAATCCATTAGTTAACCCAGCTGAAGTTAAGCTTGAAGAAGGAACCATTATGCAATGGTTGAACAACGGTGCACAACCATCAGACACTGTTCGTAACATTCTTTCAAATGCTGGGCTTATGCAAAAGTTTCATGAAGCCAAACTAGCTAAAAAATAATGGTAATTAATTATGACGAATCAAGATATTGAAACATTAATTAGAGTGATTGTACAACCAATCGTGTCACATCCAGAAGCTGTTGAAGTGGAGATGACCGAAGACGAACGGATTATTCAGTACGTCTTGAAGGTTCATGCAGATGACGTTGGTGCCATTATTGGTCGCCATGGACATGTTGCTGCAGCTATTCGAACAATTGTGTACAGTATTAATCGAGCTGATGACAGCAAGAAAATTCGTCTTGTTATTGATGATCATAAAACACACGAAACTCCCACAAGTTGATATTGCGGGAGTTTTGTTTTCTAGTTAGGAGAAAAAATAATGACATATTACAACGTCGGAAAAATTGTCAATACGCATGGTATTCGTGGCGAAGTTCGCGTGATGGCCACCACTGACTTCCCAGAAGATCGGTTTCAAGTGGGTAATACCTTATATATTTCACAAACAAATCAACAACCAGTATCTGTCAAAATCAAAACTGTTCGTCAGCACAAACAATTCATTTTGCTTACCTTTGATGGCATGTTAGACATTAATCAAGTTGAGCCTTTTAAAAATTGTGAACTGATGATAACACAAGATCAACAACAAGATTTGGAAGAGGGTCAATATTATTACCGTGAAATTATTGGACTGGACGTTGAAACAATTGATGGTGAAAAACTAGGTGTAATTAAAGAAATCCTATCGCCAGGAGCTAATGATGTATGGGTCGTCAAACGTGCAGGACAAGAAGACCTCTTATTGCCTGTTATTGACCAAGTGATTAAAGAAGTGCAATTAGACCAACATAAGGTCATTGTTGAGTTAATGGAAGGAATGTAGCCATGAAAATTGATATTTTAAGTCTATTTCCGGATATGTTTCAATCAACACTAAGTGAGTCTATCTTGGGCAAAGCACGAGAGAAAAATCTTATTGATGTCAGTGTGACGGACTTTAGAGAGTACACCACAGACAAACAACGACATGTAGACGATGCACCATATGGCGGTGGTGCAGGAATGTTATTACAAGCACAACCAATTATGGACGCACTTGATGCCACCCAAAAGCAAAGTGAACAATATGGTTCTGGTCGGGTGATTTTATTAGATCCCGCGGGTCAAAAATTTGACCAAAAATTAGCGACCGAATTGTCTCAAGAAAAACATTTAACGTTTATTTGCGGTCATTATGAAGGTTATGATGAGCGCATTAGAAGTGTCATTACAGATGAAATATCATTAGGTGATTTTGTATTAACAGGTGGCGAATTAGGCGCAATGGTTGTCATTGATGCTACAGTTCGTCTAATTCCTGGAGTGCTGGGTAATCAAGAATCAGCACCTGGAGACTCGTTTTCGAATGGATTACTGGAATTTCCACAATACACACGTCCAGCTGAGTTTCGGGGGATGAAGGTTCCGGATGTCTTGTTAAGTGGCGATCATCAAAAAATCGCAACGTGGCGGCAAAAAGAGTCTCTCAAGCGAACATTGCAACGTCGACCTGATTTACTGAAAAAAATGACATTGTCGAGTGAACAGAAACATTTGCTGTCCGATATTCATCTTGAACTAGAAGAACAAAATAATAACGCAAATTAACTTTACTTTGGTGTTCATAGTATGATAACATTTACCTTGGCTGTAAAAGCCATAGAAACGATATTCCGCTGTTTGGTAAATATGAATGTCGGCGAAAGGATGAAAAACATGCGTCAGAATTCATTAATCGAAAAGATTACCGCTGATCAAATTCGTGACGATGTCCCTGATTTCCGTGCTGGAGATACAGTTCGTGTTCATGCACGAATCGTTGAAGGTTCACGTGAACGTGTTCAATTATTTGAAGGCGTTGTTATCAAGCGACATGGTTTCGGCATTAGCGAAACTTATACAGTTCGTAAGATGAGTAATGGTGTGGGTGTTGAAAGAACATTCCCATTACATTCACCACGAGTTGATAAAATTGATGTTGTACGTAGTGGACGTGTTCGTCGTGCTAAGTTGTATTACTTACGTGATCGTCATGGTAAAGCCGCTCGTATTCAAGAACGTCGTTAATTATCACATAAAGAGGATTGCCTACATGGTAGTCCTTTTTATTTTGTCAAATTTAGTAACAAAACAAGTTTGGCAATTAGAGCGTTTTCAAGTATAATAATGACAAGATTAAAAACGAGGTGAAGATTATGCCATTAGTACACATTGATTTAGTTGCTGGAAGAACACAAGAACAGTTAAATGCACTTGTTAAAGATGTTACTGAAGCAATCTCAAAAGATGTTAATGTACCCGCTGAACGTGTACATATCGTCTTAAATGAAATGCAACCTAACCGCTACAGTGTCGGCGGTACCATGAATAGTGAAAAATAATGACATTGCCAAAACAGTGTTTCTACACTGTTTTTTATTTGAATAAAGTGAGTGGGGAGTAAGGAAAATTGACACAAATCAAGTCATCAGATATTAATTCAAAAGGCCATTTACTAATTGATGGCGTAGATTCCACAGAACTAGTTGAAAACTTTCATACACCAATTGTGGCTTACAATGTCAGTCAAATTCGTGAACAGATTCATCATTTTAAAACAGTTTTTGAAAAAGCTGGTGTTAATTATCAAATTAGTTACGCCAGCAAAGCATTCGCAACTGTTGCAATGTACCAGTTAATTAAGCAAGAAGATATTCATTGCGATGTTGTCTCTGGTGGCGAAATGTATACCGCTTATGCAGCTGGGTTCCCATTGGAAAATGCTTCTTTTCACGGAAATAACAAGTCTGATGAAGAATTAATGTTTGCACTTCAACATCATATTGGCTGCATTATTATTGATAATTTTTATGAACTAGAACGTTTAGAGCAATTAACAGCTCAATTGAATCAAGATGTAGACGTTCAATTACGTATTACCCCGGGCATTTCCGCTCATACTCACCAATATGATATGACTGGACAAGAAGATTCTAAGTTTGGATTTGATTTGAAGAGTGGCCAGGCAGAAAAAGCACTGGCACAAACAATCGCATCATCACACCTAAAGCTAATGGGAATTCATTGCCACATTGGTTCACAAATCTTTGCTGTTGAAGGATTTGTCATGGCAGCAAAAAAAATGATGGATCTAATTGTTGAATGGATGAAGAAATACGACTGTGAAATTCCGATAGTTAACCTTGGCGGAGGTTTTGGTATTCGATATACTGAAGATGAGCATCCGCTTGCACCAGAAACCTTTGTAGAGGCAATTATTGATGAAATTAAGAAGGTAGCTGCAGAGGCTCAAATTAATGTTCCTGAAATCTGGATTGAACCGGGACGTTCAGTTGTAGGTAATGCAGGGACATCGCTTTATACTATTGGTGCTAAAAAAGAAATACCAGGCGTTCGAACATATTTATCTGTCGATGGCGGTATGGGGGACAACATTCGTCCTGCCCTTTATCAAGCCAAATACGAAGCAGTTTTGGCCAATAAAATGAATGCTCCCCTCGAGCAAACAGTCACAGTTGCGGGGAAGTATTGTGAGTCTGGCGATATTTTAATTGAACAACAAAAATTACCAAAGACCGTCCCTGGTGATATTTTGGCAATTCTTGATTGTGGTGCCTATGGTTATTCAATGGCAAGTAACTATAATCGAAACGGTCGACCTGCAGTTGTTTTTTGTGAAAAGGGACAATTCCAATTAGTTGTTAAACCTGAGAGTTGGCAAGATATGATAAGTCATGATTTGCCATTAGAGAAGAATTGATTGAATCAATTTTGAGAGGATGAAACAAATTGACTGATCAACAATATATAATGTCTATCGATCAAGGTACGACGAGTTCTCGTGCCATTATTTTTGACCACGACGGGAAAGAGGTCGCAAAGGCGCAACAGGAGTTTCCACAATATTTTCCTGAACCAGGATGGGTGGAACATGATGCACTAGAAATTTGGGACAGTGTTCAATCTGTTATTTCAGATGTGATGATTAAATCGCAAATTAAACCCTATAAAATTGCTGGAATTGGCATTACCAATCAGCGAGAAACCACTATTATCTGGGATCGTCACACAGGCAAACCAATTTATCATGCGGTTGTTTGGCAGTCTAAGCAAACTAGTGATATCGCCGACCGCTTAAAAAATGCAGGCTATAAAGATATGATTCACGATAAAACTGGTTTGGTCATCGACTCATATTTCTCGGCCACTAAAATCATGTGGATTTTGGAACATGTTGAAGGGGCTCGGGAAAAGGCTAAAAGTGGTGATCTTCTCTTTGGTACGATTGATTGCTGGCTATTATGGAATTTAACCGGTGGTAAAGTACACGCTACTGATATGACTAATGCGAGCCGAACAATGCTCTATAACATCCATAAATTGGATTGGGATCAAGATATCTTGGATCTTTTAGATATTCCACGTCAAATGTTACCTGAAGTTAAAACATCTTCTGAAATTTTTGGATATACTGGTGACTATCATTTCTTTGGGGTTCAAATTCCAATTGCCGGAATTGCTGGTGACCAACAAGCCGCTTTATTTGGTCAAACAGCTTTTAAAAAGGGTATGGTGAAAAATACCTATGGAACCGGTGCTTTTATTGTGATGAACACGGGTGAACAACCGACTTTATCAGATAATGGCTTGCTTACTACAATTGCGTATGCAGTCGATGGTAAAGTCAATTACGCACTGGAAGGGAGTATTTTTGTCGCTGGCTCAGCTATTCAATGGTTGCGAGATGGCCTTAAAATGGTGGTTCACGCGCCTGATTCAGAGCAAGCAGCTGTAGAGGCTAAAACAACTAATGGCGTCTATGTTGTCCCTTCATTTACCGGATTAGGTGCACCTTACTGGGATCAAGAAGCGCGCGGAGCAATGTTTGGCTTAACTCGAGGAACAACTAAGAATCAAATCATTCGGGCCACTTTGGAATCAATTGCGTTTCAAGCAAGAGATGTGGTTGATACCATGGTTTCGGATACAGATATCCATTTGGAAGCATTAGCAGTTGATGGTGGTGCTTCGAGAAATAACTTCTTAATGCAATTTCAAGCCGATATCTTACAAACTCCAATTTTACGTGCTCAAATTGAAGAAACAACAGCTCTGGGAGCCACTTTCTTGGCTGGACTAGCAGTTGGCTTCTGGCAAGACCAAAATGAACTTCTTGCTTTAAGTGGAGCAGGAAAGAGATTTGATCCGCAAATGGAAAAAAATAAAAGCGAAACAATCTATACCGGTTGGAAAAAAGCAATCAAAGCTGCGCAAGCTTTTAGTAGCGAACATGAATAATAAAAAAAGATTGTCACCAAGTAAGTTGGCAGACAATCCTTTTTTATTTTGGTGGAGATTATTGAGCTAATTTAAGATATTCACTAAGATAAATTGCAAGACCATCTTGATCATTATCTAAGGGTGTCACATCATTAGCAACATCTTTAATACTTGGAATTGCATTTTGCATTGCTACACCTTGACCCGCATACGCAATCATTTCCGCATCATTATCTTCATCACCAAAAGCAATGATATTTTGTCGATCGATATGATATGTTTTAGCTAAGTATTCCACGCCACGTGCCTTTTGAATACCTTTAGCAACGACTTCTAAAACATCATTGGGACCGCCCCAGATTCTAACATCCACAAAATCACCGTATTTTGCAAGAATCTGTTTTACTAGCTTATCTTTTTTGTCTTTTTGGTACTGAACGGTTAATGCAGTAGGATTAGAGGTCAGATTTTGGGCATTTAAAATTTCATTTGATTTCAATGATACTGGGAAAAAATCTGCCAAGATATGACTACCTTGGTTAGCCCACAGATGATTTTTATTTTCCGCGGTAATTGTGCTTACCCCTAATTTCTGACGATTGCTTAATAAATCCAGTGCAATTTCTTTTTGAATTGTTTTTTGATATTCATTCTGCCATTCTTGATGGGGAATGTGTCCGAGTGCACCATTAAAATTGACCATTGGTGTTTGCAAACCAATTTCGTCATAAATTTCGGCGGAAATACGATACGGTCTTCCGGTTACGATACTAACAATATGGCCTTCTTGGGCTGCTGCACGCAACGTTGCAACTGTCTTATCTGACAATTGTGAGTTATTATTTAAAGTGGTACCATCCAGGTCAATAGCAATTAAATGCTGATTCATCTAAGTCACTTCCTAATCGATTATTACACCAAACTAACATAGCATAAGTAATGGCAAATAACTAGCATATCTTAATTTTAAATGAGGTATTTGCTGTATACAACTATATTAAATGTACTATGCAAGAACTTATTATTAAGGAGATTAACTTTGGAATTACCGATTGAATTTAAAAATAAATACCGTCAACTACTAAATGAAGAATTTTCGGCATTTATTGACACATTTGAAGAACCAAGTACCACTGGATATCGACTAAATCCTTTAAAAAAAGATGAAGTAATTGATCGAAACTATTTGGCAAATGAACGTGTTTCGTATGCTCAAAATGGTTATTTTGGTAATGTGAATGGCAAAGAGATCGATCATGTTAGTGGTTATGTCTATAGTCAGGAACCTTCTGCAATGTATGTTGGTGAGGTCGTCGACGCTCAACCTGGTGAATATGTACTTGATTTATGTGCAGCACCCGGTGGAAAAAGTACGCATATTGCCGCTCAAATGGCCGGTCAAGGTGTGCTCGTTAGTAATGAAATATTTAAAAAGAGAGCAGATATCTTAGCATCAAACATCGAAAGATGGGGTGTAAAAAATTCAATTATCACAAATGAATCACCTGAAAAATTAGAAAAAAAGTGGTCTGCAACGTTTGATCGTATTTTAGTTGATGCCCCCTGTTCCGGCGAGGGAATGTTCCGTAAAGATCCTGAATCAGTGAAGTATTGGACTCCTGATTACAGCTCACAATGTGCAAATCGCCAAAGAAATATTCTTAACTCGGCTGTTAAAATGCTTAAGCCAGGCGGCACACTTATTTATTCAACCTGTACTTTTGCACCCGAAGAAGATGAACAGATCGTCAAATGGTTGCTGGATACACATCCGAATTTCGAATTACAACCCATAAAAAAATATCCTGGAATGGATGACGGTCGTCCAAAGTGGGCCAAAGAAGATGAGAGAGTAAGCCAAACAGTGCGAATGTTCCCACACCATATCAAAGGAGAGGGCCATTTTATTGCTAAGTTTAAAAAATCTGCAGATGCAGATATGACCATTTCAAAATTTAGAAAACATCGCGAAAAGCAGCAAAATAACTTGTCCAAAGAAGAATCAAAACTTTTGAACGAATTCATCGAACAAACACATTTGAAAATGGATAATTCGCGACTAATCAGCAATGGAGATCATCTTTACATGACAACTGATATTCAAGAAAAAGTTAAGTTAAACGGGTTAAAGGTTATTACACCTGGACTGCTCCTGGGAACTTTTAAAAAAAATCGTTTTGAACCGTCTTATACATTTGCTTTAGCATTGAATAATCACCAGATTAGATCATTAGCCATTTCACTATCGCAGTGGCGACAATATGTTCATGGGGAGACAGTGATGATAGATGAATCACTGTCAAATGGTTGGTATCTAGTTACTTGTAATCAGCATAGTGTTGGTTTTGGTAAATTGGTTAACCACACAGTCAAAAACTTTTTTCCAAAAGGTCTTAGATTTTGAAAAAGCATCTCAATTCTGTGCTTCAAGCACAGGTTGAGATGCTTTTTAAATTAATCCGCGTTGGCTAAGATAGTTATTAAGTTCTGAATCAGCGACAAAAGGTACTTTGTGGAGCTCGTTAAAATTATGACATCCGTTTAGAACCAATAATGCTTTAATCTCAGTTTGCCAATTTTTGATATAGTGTAGGAGACCATCACTACCATGTTCAATAAGTTCATGTAAAAACTGACCAGCAATTCCAACTGCTTGCGCCCCAAGAATTCCTGCTTTGATGACATCTAACGCAGAAATAACTCCGCCAGAAGCAGCAACATGAAGTTGATCTTGGAAGGGACGAGTTTCAAATAGTGATTCGACACTGGTCTGGCCTAATGTGGCAAAGTCATCAAAATTATTTTCATGATTTCTGCGATTTTCAATATGAACAAAATTAGTGCCACCGCGACCACTCACATTAATGTACTGCACGCCTAAGTCAATAAGTTGTTTAATGGTCTTTTGTTCCATTCCGAAGCCAACTTCTTTAACAATGACAGGAACAGGTAGTTGGCTGACGAGTTCACTGATATTATGTAACCAATAAAATGAGCGTTGACCCTCTGGCATGACTAATTCTTGGATCGTATTAACGTGGATTTCAATTGCATTCGCATCTAGCATTTCAATCGCGTATTTTGCTTGATCCACAGTTGCATTTGCACTGAGATTGGCAAAAACAATGCCGTTTGGATTGTTTTTTCTTAACACTGAAAATGTTTCACGAACAGCAGGATCTTTGATGGCAATGCTTTGAGAGCCACTGGCAATTGGTAAGTTTAATTTTGCTGCAATCGTGGCCAATTGTGCATTAACTTCACCAGTTTTTGAGCTACCACCAGTCATGGCTTCAATATAAAAAGGTGAGGGTAGCGATAGCTCCCCAAATGAAGTCGCCAAAGAAACATCGTCAATACCCAATTCAGGTAAACTCTGATGAATAATTCTGATTTGATCAAAAGAATCGAATTGATGATCAACATCATAATATTTTTGTGCTAATGACAAATGTTCATCTTTACGATGTGAATGAATTGACGACATTTTGGACCTCGCTTATTGTGTGATTTCATCTCTAATTGCATGGACAGCTAAATTCAAACGTTCAATTTTTTCTTTTTCCCAGTTATTAATTAACGAACTGAGATCAATTGAGTTATCGATGGCAACAATACCACAATCGCCACCGCCGGCACCTGAGGATTTCGCTGCGCCACCAAACTCTTCAGCCACCTGACATAATCTTTTTAACAGTGGTGTTTCAATAGTAACTCCTGAGAAACCAGTCAATTTTTGTAGCAATCGACGATTATAGCGAATTCCTGTTTGAATAGCGTCAAGGCTTCCTTCGTGGAAACCATCAATCATTTTTTGAATACATTTTTTACTATCAGCTAAGAAAGTTTGATAATCTGCCTGTTCTTTAGCCTTGGCAAGCGTAATTTTATCAACAAGAGTTGAAGTTGAAGCAGGGGATCCTGTCCAGCCAATTAAAAGTTGCAAGTTACTAGGTGGCGTCAGAATTTCAATCTGTAAATTGGGCCAATCTAAGTCAACCAGTGTTGCTAAATCAGTTGTTTTACGTTGAACAGCTAGCCACTGACGATCAAACGAGTGATATGCAATCCAACCGCCATAGACGGAAGCAGCAATGTCTCCTAATGATCCGTTTCCTTGGACATCAAAATGAGCAATGGCAGCCAATTTAAATAATTTGTTTTTATCAACAGGTAAATCGTAAAATTTACAAAGGGCCTTCACTGTTGCCACAGTGACAGCAGCAGAAGATCCTAAACCAAATTTTTTGCCATCTTCACTATCTAAATCACTGTCAATCTTAAGATGATAAACACTTAAACTACGACCTAAACTGCGGGCGTAGCCTTCGGTCGTTTTAATTGCTGATAAAATGTAATGAAATGGATTATCACGATTATCAAAAATCATTTCATCGCCAAGGCGACGCCAATAAATTGAATTTTCATTATATTGTCGTGACACAATACTTCCAAAATCACGACTTTCTTGAACGCTGCACGTTATAAATTGATTTAAGGCGACAATAATTGCCGGATATCCATTTTCAACGACAGCATATTCGCCAGCAATATACAGTTTGCCGGGGGCTTTTACGGTAATCAATCAATCATGTCCTTTCGTAACATGAAATTTATTTTAAAAATTTTATTCCAGGTCCTGGATGTGCCACCACAATATTGTCACTGCCAAACTGGTTGGCTAAATGGTGATATAGTTGTGATCGGTCTTTTTGATCATAAATGACCTTAACATTTGGACCTGCATCCAAAGTATAATAGCAGTTTAACCCTTGTGAACGCAAGTCATCAATTAAATTCATCGCATCCAATGTTTCTGAGGTAAAATACATAAAATTCGGTTGCGCAGAAAGCGTTAGCGCGTGCATCCGCATCGCATTTGTTTGAGCAATTTTACCAATTAAATTTATATCTTTCTTTACAATTGCTTGTTGCATTGCAACCATATCGTGACTGACTACCTTAGTCCATGCTGAATAATAAGGAGAAGTTTCCACAACAGTTTGCATCCCCGCACGGCTAGAGATTTTTTTGGGCTTGGTTTCAATCATGATGGCCATCATTTCCAAACCAAAATCGACGTTTTCCTGAATGGGAACGGCGTAAGAAGTCTCATCATCATAGCCTTTTTGCCATTTTGCTAAACCACCATAAATTGAGCGAGTTGCTGACCCAGATCCGCGCCTAGCTAGACGAGATAGACTAATTGCATCAGTTGGTAATCCAGCAGCTTTACTGGCGGCACCCGCTAAAGCGGCGTAGGCGGAGGCGGAAGAGGCAAGACCAGCTGAGATTGGAACATGATTAGTCGAAAGAACTAAAGCAAAACTATTAACTTTTGCTTTAGTTCGAACTAAATCCATAAAATTTTGCAGCTTTTCATAGCCTGGACCCACAACTTGTTTTTTATCAATCATAAAAACGTCTTGGGTTAACGTGTCACTAAATTGAACACTGGTGGTCGTATAAAATTCATCGAGGGTCAGGGAAAGACTATCCGTGTAGGGTATGATTAACTCTGAATTTTTTTTACCCCAATATTTAACGAGCGCAATGTTTGTATGCGCCTGTGCAGTTATCTTTGCACTATTCATCTACTTTTCCTCCCAAAGGTTCTATCCAGGTTTGTGTTGCCCCGGCATCTAATAATTGCTGACTTAATTGTTGTGCAACTGATTCATTATTAACTAACGCAATCATACAGCCGCCAATTCCGCCACCAGTCAATTTGGCGCCCCAAGCACCGTTTGCTCGCGCCACTTTAATAAGATGTTCAAGTTGTGGATGACTAACAGACAGCGAAGAGAGTTGCGCCTGGGCTTCATCCATAATATGACCAAGAGCAAGCGCATCGTTTTCCTTTAAAGCTGTAGCAGCATTTTTCGTCAAGGTTCCAAGTTGCCTGATTTTTTTCTGAGTGTCTGCCGGAAATTCAGCAGCTTGATCAGCGACACGCGTCACAGCCGTTGCAGTTTGCCCGAGGATACCCGTATCGGCAATCACTAATGTAGCAGACAAGTTCATTGCAATTGAGTGCCCAATTTCACCGCGCGTAAACCAAATGGGTTCACTGGAACTAGTTGTAGCTGCATCAAGGCCGCTTGGATTTGTATGTGTTAGTTTTTCTTCAACGTTTGCAAAAGACAATAATTGAGTTTTACTTAATGATCGTTGGTAGTAATCAAAAAAGGCTCTGATGATGGCAATTGCACTTGCTGCAGAAGATCCCATTCCGCGTTCTGCAGGGAGCATACTTTTAATCACTAACTGCCACTGATCTGTTTCACCGTTAAAATAAGTAATTAATTGGCGCAGTAACAAGCGAATACCATTCATTTCATTAGGTAAATTTTGAATTGGCCCACGGTAATAGGTACTATCAATTGTTTGTCCATTTGAAGAACTTTTTGTGAGCGTCGCAGTCAATTTTATATTTGAAATTGGTAATGCAATTGCAGGTTGGCCATATACCACACTATGTTCGCCAATTAAAATAATTTTGGCATGACTATTTCCAACGCCAATTTGTTTCAAAATTAGACCCTACTTTCTATATTCAATCATTAATAATGATACCCTAATTTAGGTTTTGAAAAAAGAATTTTTGTTTTGCTTACTGATTTGTTCACTGTTAGCCAAATGATCAATGGAAAAATTACCTTACAAATAGTATGATTAAATAGTATAAATCTACTGAATTGGTGACATTCATGCAAAAACAACCTATCTATTCGATTGTGGATCTTGAAACAACTGGAACTAGTTGGAAAAATGACAACCGAATTATCCAAATTGGCTGTGTGTTAGTTCAAAATCAGACAGTCATTAATAAATTTCAAACAACAATTAATCCGCGCATTGCGATTCCGGAGAATATAGAACAATTAACAGGTATTAATACAAAAATGGTGCGTAACTCACCATTTTTTGATGACGTCGCTGGTACGATTTATAGCCTCCTGAGTGACACAATTTTCGTGGCGCATAATGTGGATTTTGATTTTCCATTTCTGAATGCCGAACTTGAAAAGGCAGGCTATCCAGCACTTGAAATTCCTGCTATTGATACAGTGACACTAAGTCAAATTTTATTTCCAACCGCACAAAGCTACCGACTCCGTGACTTGACCACTTATTTAAATATTAATCATGATAATCCGCACACCGCTGATTCTGATGCGTTGGCTACAAGTAAATTACTTCAAAAAATTTTGGAACGGGTTCACGAATTGCCAACAGTGACACTGCAAGCAATTATTAATTTAAAAATTAAACTACCGTTGCAAAGTAGTTTGATTTTTTCAAACGAATTTGCACAACGTCGTTCAACCAAATTAGCATCTGGGCTATATATTAAAAATCAATTGGCATTGCGTAAAGAACCACCAATTATGACGACTAATTTAAGTAAAACGCCTAAATATCCTTCTACTAAGCCTGCTAAACAAAAAGCTTTTGGCACTCACCTGAAGTACCGTGGCGGACAGGCTAAAATGATGAATACAATTTTCAATAATTATCACCACCAAGATACCAATAGTCTCATTATTGAAGCAGGGACTGGTATTGGTAAAACGTTGGGTTATTTATTTCCACTCATGTATCTGTCATATCCTGATAAAAAGGTAGTGATTTCAACTGCTACACAAGTACTGCAACATCAGATGGCTAAAAGTGTCATGACCCAGTTAAACCAGATTTTGCCGTTTCAAGTGAACTGTGTCGTGATTAAGGGAAATCATCATTACTTAGATTTAGCAAAGTTTAATCACTCTTTAAGTGTCATTGAAGACATCAATCAGATTCAATTGATTAAAGCTCAAATCTTAGTTTGGCTATTACAGACCATTACCGGTGATCTAGATGAACTTAATTTTACTAATCACCAAATGCCGTACTTCAACGAAATTATGCACACAGGCATTGATTTACTGGATCCTAATGATTCATTTTACGAAGATGATTTTTTAATTCGACGCAACAAACGCCTGGAACATGCCAACATTGTGATTACAAATCACGCTTATTTAAGTGTTCATGGGCAAGAAATTGGTGAAAACCTACATCATCCATACTTGGTAGTTGATGAAGCGCAACATCTAAGTGAAAATATTTTGCAGCAATCACGTTCTATGCTAAATTTTCAAGCAATTACGCGAGTATTGCATTTGCTTGAAGATCTTGTTAGCCAACATCAAGAAAATACATTGGATGAGGTTTTTAACAATTTATCAGTTGCTAGTTATAATATTCGTTTGTTAAGGGCTGATTTACAACAGTTGGATGAAGCATTTAAAGAATTTGAACAGGCATTATATCGCAAGTTCATGTTAAATGTGATTTCAAAACAATCACAGCAAATTTTTGAACAAACTGTTGATAATCAGGCATTGGCTGAAATTTTAACACCTGAAAATCCCTTAATTCAAAGTATTGAACAATCACTAGGAAACGTTCACCTTCATTTCAATACGTTGATGAATACCTTTGCCAATGAAGAAGGACGTTGGCTTGCCAGTGACCGTTATTTGATGAATCAATTTGATAGTCAATTACATGTTTTGTCAAAAGTGGATGAAACCTTAAACCAATTTATGGACACATTAGACAAACAGCCTGAGGAATCGGCCTTTTGGTTAACCATTCATCAATCAATGGAGCAAAGCACCATGCGATTAAGTGGGGGACTATTGACAACTAATCGTTATTTGTCCAAAAATATTTATCCGTCATTTATGCCGCCATTATTTGTCGGTGCTACGCTGTTTTCATCAAGAAGGTCTCAATTTTTATATCAACAGCTTGATTTGGAGCCGGCACAAACCAAGGTAAAAAAAATAGAATCGCCATTTGATTTTGAACATAATGCCCGACTGTTTGTTGCGGCTGATGCACCCGTAATATCAACGCATAACTATCGTGATTACATCAATTATTTAGCAAACACAATTTATGAGTTAACGAATCAAAATCGGTGTCAATCGATGATCTTGTTTAATTCATTATTGACGATTGAACAAGTGTATAGCCAATTACGAAATACCGACTTATTTACTAAACGTGATATTTTAGCGCAAGGCATTTCAGGTAGTAAAGAGAAAATATTGAAACAATTCGCGACGGGTACAGATTCTATCTTGTTGGGGGCAGCGAGTTTTTGGGAGGGGATTGATTTGCCCAATGCTAAATTGCAATTGCTCATCATTACCAGGCTACCATTTGATTCTCCAAACGAAGTCTTAACTAAAGCAGAAAACAATCTATTACTAAAAAACGGCAAAAATCCCTTTTACAATTCCGCACTCCCTAAAGCAACATTAAGATTACGACAAGGATTAGGAAGGCTAATTCGCACGTCGAAAGATTATGGCGTTGCCGTTATTTTGGATCGCCGTTTGATTGAACGTAAATATGGCCAAACCATGTTAAAAACATTACCGCCAAACTTACCGGTGAGCGACATTGATACAGCTAAAATTCTGACGGAAACTAAATCTTTTTTTAAGAATAGACATTAAACACTAGATATTTGCTATAATATCAGTCGATATATTTATAAAGGGGTACAACTATGCAAAGGCAACGCAATAAAAATCGACATCTTCATCCGGTGCGCATCACAATTGCTGTGGTCGTATTGGTTTTCTTATTTGGTTGGATTGTATACGCAACCGGTAACCATCCTAAAAATGCTGCCCAAGCACAGGCAACATCTTTAGCACGCAAGTATGCACATTTAACCCATGTCAATGGTTTTTATACCTATAACCGAGAGAAAACTTATTATACGGTTGCGGGGACAAATCAAAAAAATCAAAAAGAATACGTGATTGTTGCTCAAAAAGGTGGCCGAATTAGGGTATTGAAACAAAGTGCTGGTATCAGCAAAAATGCTGCTTTATCCCAAACATGGCAACAACGTAAGCCAAAAAAAGTGTTAAAAATTGCGTTAGGCGTTTTTAATGATAAACCTGTTTGGGAAGTCACCTATATCAATCAAAAAGGTAATTTATGTTATGACCTCCTAAATTATAAAAATGGTCATGTGATTCAAAAAATTAGTAATTTGTAGAAATATTGGAGGAATTTGTGGTGGAAACTATTAATATTATTGATGCAGCAAAACATGTAAATGAAAGAGTCAAAATTGGTGTTTGGCTAACCGACAAACGCTCAAGTGGTAAAATTGCTTTTTTACAATTGCGAGATGGTACTGCTTTTTTTCAAGGTGTTGTGTTAAAAAATGAAGTTGATGAAGCAACTTTTGATTTAGCAAAACATTTGCATCAAGAAAGCAGTTTTTGGATTGTTGGTGAAATTCACGAGGATACTCGGTCCAAATTTGGGTACGAAATTCAGGTAGAGGCAATTGAACTTCTTGACCCCAGTGGAGATTATCCAATCACTCCAAAAGAACATGGTGTTGAATTTTTAATGGACCATCGTCATCTCTGGTTGCGTTCCAGCCGACCACATGCCATTTTAAAAATTAGAAACGAAATTATTCGTGCCACTTATGAATTTTTCAATAAGGAAGGCTTTACTAAAATTGATGCCCCAATTTTAACGGGCAGTGCACCCGAAGGAACTACCGATTTATTCCACACTGAGTATTTTGATCAAGATGCTTATCTCTCACAAAGTGGACAATTGTATGAAGAAGCAGGGGCCATGGCGTTTGGCAAAGTATTTTCTTTTGGGCCAACATTTAGAGCTGAAAAGTCAAAAACACGGCGCCATTTAATTGAATTTTGGATGATTGAACCTGAAATGGCATTTATGCATCAAGAAGAGAGCCTTGAAGTTCAGGAAAATTATGTGGCTTTTTTGGTGCAAAATGTGATTGATCATTGTGCAGATTCATTGGCAACACTTGATCGTAGTATTGAAATCCTTAAAAAATACACTAAAACTCCTTACCCACGTATTAGTTATGACGAAGCAATAGAAATGTTGCAAAAAGCTAATATGGATGTGAAGTGGGGGGATGATTTTGGTTCACCTGAAGAAACTTATTTAGCTGATCAATTTGAACAACCAGTCTTCATCTTAAACTATCCAAAGGCGATTAAGCCGTTTTATATGAAACCACATCCAACACGAAATGATGTCGTTATTTGTGCGGACTTATTGGCACCTGAAGGCTATGGTGAAGTGATTGGTGGCTCTGAACGGGCGATTGATTATGACTACTTACTCGACCAAATCAAAAAGGCTGGTTTAGATCCTAAAGAATATTCCTGGTATCTCGATTTAAGAAAATATGGTAGTGTTCCACATTCAGGTTTCGGTTTAGGATTGGAACGGGCAATTACGTGGATTACAGGTGAGGACCATGTGCGAGAAACAATTCCATTTCCACGATTACTCAACCGCATTTACCCATAGAATTACTCATGAAGAAAAGAGATAAGAGGTGAACATGAATGACTGAATCACAACAAAGTGCATTTCACCAATATTTATTGGCAGGTCAAACTACTGTCAGTAATCTTGTTTTGCATCATTATCGTCAATTAGGCATGTCGAGCAGTCAATTGATTGTTTATCTTGAACTAAAATCCTACCTTGATCAAGGACAGCAGTCACCGGATATTAATCTAATTGCGCAACATTTGGAAATTGAAGTGACACAGGTTTATGAAATTTTACACCAATTAATTTCACAACAAGTACTGCGGCATGAAACCAAGTTAGACAAGATGGGGAAAGAAACTGATTACTACAGTTTTTTTCCATTGATTGATAAATTAATGGTCTTACAGACGCAAGAAAAAACAAAAAAGGAACAGACGGCAGATATCAATAATCGTAAGCAATTATTTGAAAAAATTGAGGTTGAATTTGGGCGTCAATTATCGCCAATTGAGTTGGAAACAATTGGTAAGTGGATTGATGAAGATCACTATGACTTGAATATGATCGAATTAGCTTTACAAGAAGCTGTCTTGAATCAAGTCTGGAACTTAAAATATATGGATCGTATTTTGCAGAATTGGGAAAAGCAGCATATTACAACACCGCAACAAGTTCAGCAAGCACGCGATAAATTCAATATGCAACATAAAGACGATGCTCAACATCATCAGCAAAAAAAGTCAGGTCCACAGATTCCATTATTTAAAATTGGTGATCAATGATTTTGATTATCAAAATATAGAGAAAAAATCGCAAACTTTCAAAGTTCGCGATTTTTTTAACTATTATTTATTAATTATTGTTATTAGGATTAGAAGGATTAGTGGTCGTACCGCTATTTTGGGTATCTGAACCAGTACCACCAGTACCACCACCAGGCGCCTGTTCTACGGAACTAGAATTATTAGAATTACTGCTTGCGCTATCTGATTCTGCTTTTGATTCGCTCTTAGATGAAGAAGATGACGTCACAGCGTCCTTATTAGCCTCAGAATCTGAGGCAGAACCAGTATTATTTTCAGCATATTGATCACTTATTCCGGTATTACTCCAACTTTCACCACGGACTTCTAATTCTCGAGTACCGCCACGATAAACAGTTTCAACGGAATCAGGCTTTTGCCAATTAGAACTTGGATTTTCGTTTTCAAGGTAGTTCATTTCAGTCTTATATAATAAAGCAGCAGTTTTTTCATATGAACCAGAAACGGAATGACCAACTTCAAATTGATGATCATAACCCGTCCAAACGGAGATCGAGTAGTTTTTAGTATAACCACTGAACCAAGAATCCATGACCCCTGAAGAAATACCACTATCAGCTGGATACTGGGTTGTACCAGTTTTACCAGCCTGATGAACCCCAGAAATTTTAGCACTTGTTCCAGTTCCTTCAGAGTTGTTAATTACACCTTTAAGCATATCAGTAATCATATAAGCTGTAGAAGATTTCATTACTTTTTTTCCTTCAGCAGAATAGTTAAAGGTATCACCACTTTTAGTAGTCAGTGATTTTATATAATAAGGTTTGTAATATGTTCCGCCATTTGAGAAGGCCGCATAACCGGCAGCTTCTTGAAGCGGAGAAATGTATAAACCAATTCCATTTTGCAGGTCATACTCTTTGTTTGATGAAATACCTAATTTTGACAAGAATGTTGTCGCTTTATTCATCCCAACATCTTGTAATGTTCGAATAGCAGGGATATTTCTTGATTGAACTAAGGCAGATCGCATTGTCATGGTTCCTTTGTATTTACGATCAAAATCATATAGTTTTTTATTCGTACCTGGATAGGTGAAGCTAATATCCTTAACAGGTCTAAATGTTGGATAGTGTAAATATTCAATTGCTGGGCCATAATCCATCAATGGTTTAGTTGTAGAGCCTGCACTTCGGTCAGTTTGAACGGCACGATTAAGGCCAAAAGTAACTTTACCGACTTTTCGGCCACCTAACATTGCGATGATTTTTCCATTTTTTGGATTAGTAACAGCCACACCGACTTGCATTTTTGAATCTGGGAAACTAACAGTACCATCATTAGCAGCATCATAAAGATGTTCTTGAGCACCCATATTTAAATTAGTGTGAACTTGAAGACCGTCAGTGTATGGGTTATAGCCTTTTTTCTTTAACTGACTCACAACTTGTTTTAAATATGAATCGACAATTTTATCATTGTTGTGCCCAGTTGCAGAAGTTGAATCTGTATTGCCATGGCTTGAATCTAATCCTGTCTGTACACTAACTTGTTTGGCACTGACGGCTTCAGATTTTGAGATGTATTTACTTCGCTCCATGGCACTTAAAACTTCGTTACGTCGTTGAGTCGCATACTTAGGGTGTGTAATTGGATTATAATACGTTGGAGATTGTGGAATTCCAGCAAGCAGTGCTAATTGGGCTGTATTTAATTGACTTAAATTCTTACCAAAATAATATTGCGCTCCCGTTTGCATTCCATAAACACCATTACCCATGTAGACTTTGTTAATATAAAATTCGAGAATCTGTTGCTTTGAAAAATGGCGTTCCACATTAATAGACAACCAGGCTTCTTGAGCTTTACGTTTAATAGTTTGGTCAGAAGAAGCTGTTGAGAAAACAGACAATTTAACCAGTTGTTGGGTCAACGTACTTCCACCTTGTAGTCCAGCCGATGAACCAAAAACATTAGAAAAAGCAGCACCAATAATCCGTACTGGATCCACACCATGATGTTTATAGAAACGTCGATCTTCAATTGAAACAACCGCATTTTTTAGGCCACTGGGAATCGACGAAGATTTAACATACTCTCGTTTTTGTGCGCCCAGTTGTGATACAACGTTATTGTCAGCATCATAAATAGTTGTCGCATTTTGGCTGGCAAGCTCATCTTCTGATATTTTTGGTGCACTGGAAGCGTAATAGAAGAATAATACCGCGCCAAATAAAATTAAAATTCCCAGAATGCTGGCACTCCAAATTAGAATTTTTTTAATCAGTCCGTTGCGCTGATTGCCGCTACCACCATCACGATTAAATTGCTCTCTTCGTGAGGGGGTTTTTTCTTGATTGTCAGACATAATAAACTCCTTTATTCTTCATTACTTGCTAAAATCATTTTATCTACTGCGTCCAGGTAAGGCAACAGTGGATTTAAATGATATTGGACTGAATAGCCTTGATCCACAATTGTTTGATATGAAATCGATTTTCGTCCGCCAGTTTCTTGTTGGTTCCAGCAAGTAATTAAAATTGATGCTGGTAGTAAGTAAATTTCATTTTTTTGCGTAAATTTAAGAAAAGCAAAACAGATACCGCCTTGTTTCAGACAGGCATTTAGGTGGTCAATTTGATGCTGATGAAAATTTTTTAAAGGAAAAGAAGATTTATTCCTAGTTTCTTTAGCGTCAAAGTCAATATAATAACCACGATAGATACCATTATAATCGGTAGTTGAAGGCTTTCTAAAATAGGCTTCTTTAATGACAGCAGCGCTTCTTTTGGGATAGTCGACTTTTACCAACTGAATCGGAGTTGGCTTTTTGTGAATGACTGCAATTTCGTGTTGCAAATAATATTGGTTGCTTTCATTAATCTCTTCTTCAAGACTCATACCACGTTTTCCATAAATTGAAATATGGTTATTCTCATTAGCATGATTTTTAGTAGAAGATAGATTGTGCAATCGATTAAATTGCTGTCCATTGGGATAGTTAATCGCCATGTTGCGCCACCTTTCTAGCCTAAATAGTATTATAACAAAATTTAGTAATAACAATGGTTAAATTTTACTTGTTTCGGCGTTATGAGTTATATTGTTGTCAATTTTCGTATGTTAAGATTAAGAACAGCGAGAAAGGATCATCAAAAATGAGTAGGTTATGGGTAACAGGATACAGAAGTTACGAATTTGGCATATTTTCAAAATCAGACCAAAAACTAGATGTTATTAAATACGCCTTAAAACAATCATTGATCACTCATCTGGATAATGGAACCGACTGGTTAATTACAGGCGGTCAGCTAGGCGTTGAACAGTGGGCTGCTCAAGTAGGCTTAGAATTAAAGCCACAGTACCCGCAGCTTAAAATTGCAATGATGTTGCCGTTCGCCCAATTTGGACAGCAGTGGAATGAAAATAATCAAGCCAGCCTATCAGCCTTAGTTCAACAAGTAGATTTTAGTGATCAAGTGAGTGATTCAGACTATCATTCGCCCCAACAGCTAAAAAATTATCAAGCCTTTATGTTAAGCCATACGGATGAAGCCCTTTTGGTATATGACCCAGAACATCAAGGTAAAACTGAATATGATCTAACGGCAATTAAAGTATTTCAAGAGCAACATCCGTATCCAATGACTATGATTGATTTTGATAGTTTGCAAGAAAGCGCTGAGGAATATTTTGAATGGTTAGAAAGTAAAAGAAATTACAAAGAATAATGATTGCGCTTTGAATTTGACTGTTTTTTTGATAGAATAATCTTTGTATTGAATGAAAGATGACTGAGGTGCAAACAATTGGATAACATTAATTTTACTCCTAAAGATATCTTACAAAAAGAATTCAAAGAAAAACGGATGGGTGCAGCATATGATCCAGCCGATGTTGATAGCTTTTTAGATGATGTCATTAAGGATTACGACGCTTTTACAAAAGAAATTACACGTCTGCAAGATGAAAATGATCGACTTAAAGGTAAAGTAGACGAGTTGAATCGTCAGGTCGAAGTTGGAACAAGCGTTACAACTCAAAGTAGTCCAGAACAACCTGTTTCAAGTGCAACAAATATGGATATTTTGAAACGGTTATCCAATCTTGAACGTCGCGTGTTTGGCTCACAATTAGACGGTAACCAGTCAGATTCACATTTACTTTAATAGTCACACATTGTAAATTTTGGGTAATTGCGGTTGATTTATATCAACTGAGGAAAGTCCATGCTCGCACAGACTGCGATGTCTGTAGTGTTCGTGCTCGGTGAAAAAATAAGCCGGGGAACCAGTAATGGTTACGGCGGAAAAAACGGCTAAGGCATCTGCTATGTCCGAGTATTCCTGAAAAGTGCCACAGTGACGAAGCAATACTGGAAACAGTATTGATGGAACGCGGTAAACCCCTCGAGCGGGAAACCCAAACTTTGGTAGGGGAGCTTCACATAGGTAATTGAACCGATTGTGGGGGAAGATTTTGTCTTGAGATAGATGATTACCACTGTGTGATTGAGCCTGAAGATCACACTTCGACAAAACATGGCTTACAGAAATTTACGATCAGGGACTCGAATGGTTTGCCATTCGAGTTTTTTTTGAACTTAAATGCATAATTGCAAAAGAAATTGGAGAAAAAAATGAAACAATTTAAGTTGATGGCCACCGCTGCCGCGGGAATTGAAGCTTTGGTGGGCAAAGAATTACGAGATTTAGGATATGACACCACTGTGGAAAACGGCCGAGTACGTTTTAATGGTGATATTAAGGATATTATTAATACAAATTTATGGCTTAGAACCGCCGATCGTGTCAAAATTATTGTGGGTGAGTTTAAAGCGTTAACGTTTGATGAATTGTTTGAAAATGTTAAAGCTCTCCCATGGGATGAATTATTACCACTCGACGCTGAATTTCCAGTTGCAGGACGCTCGCACAATTCACAACTACACAGTGTGCCTGATGCCCAAGCCATAGCTAAAAAGGCGATTGTTGCCAAATTAAGTGACGTTTATCATCGACGTACTCGTCTTCCTGAAACAGGCGCCCGTTATCCAATTGAGGTGGTCATTAACAAAAATCAAGTGATGTTAACATTGGACACCACTGGTGATAGTTTATTTAAACGTGGTTATCGTAAAGCAAAAGGGGGCGCGCCATTAAAAGAAAATATGGCAGCTGCTATGATTTTACTAGCACACTGGTTTAACGATAATCCTTTTGTTGATCCAGTGTGTGGATCGGGAACCATCCCCATAGAAGCAGCCCTAATTGGTAGAAACATTGCCCCAGGATTTAATCGTGATTTTGTTTGTGAAAAATGGTCATTAACACCAGCTAATTTAAGTGATGAACTGCGAGCAAAAGCTGATGAACAAGCTGATTACGATGTTGATCTAGATATTACCGGTTATGATATTGATCAAAATATGATTGACATTGCGCGGGTTAATGCCAGTGAAGCGGGTGTCTTACAAGATGTGCAATTCAAACAATTAGCTGTCAAAGACTGGCAAACTGATAAAATTAACGGTGTAATCGTCGCTAATCCACCATATGGTGAGCGCCTCAGTGATCAAGAATCGGTCAGACAGCTCTATCAGCAAATGGGTACCATTTACCGACCAATGACCACATGGAGCAAGTATATCCTGACGAGTGATTTAGAATTTGAAAAATTTTATGGCGAAAAGGCCACTAAGAAACGCAAACTCTATAACGGTGCGCTTCGCACTGATTATTTTCAATTTTGGGGTCACAAGCAACGATAAAATTAAAGAAAAAGCTTTACTTGTAAAAAGTAAGTATGATATAGTAACGCATGTTGATAAATTATCTGGAGGAATTAACTTATGAAAACTAACTTTTTAGATTTAGAAAAGCAACGTCGGACAATTTATGCACTTGGCAAAAATGTCACATTATCAAATGATGAACTCACTGAATTAATTGAATCAGCTATTAAAAATGCACCAACAGCATTCAATAATCAAACCACTCGTGCGATTATCGCTTTTGGTGATGCTCATGATCAAGTATGGGATATTGTTGTTAAGCGTTTAAAGAGCGAAGTTCCTGATGAAAAGGCTTATGAAGCAACCAAAGCAAAAATTGCTGGTTTCAAAGCTGCTTACGCAACTGTCTTATTCTTTACAGACACAGACGTTGTCGAAGACTTTAAGAAATTAGCACCACTATACGCTGATAACTTTGGCGATTGGGCAGAACAAGGAAACGGAATTGCTAACTTTGCAACATGGACTGCATTAGCAGACAATGGTATCGGTGCTAATTTGCAACATTACAATCCAATCATTGATGACCAAATTCGTGATGCATTCGATGTTCCTGCTAGTTGGAAATTACGTGCCCAAATGCCATTTGGTTCAATTGAAGCACCAGCTGGTGATAAAGACTTTATTGACGATAGTCAACGATTCAAAGTTTTAAAATAATTTCAGCTAAATTGATTTACCATAACAACATTACATGTGTAATGTTGTTTTTTTTATTGTTCGGTATTTGAAGAAATACAGTCTAAAAGAGCTAGTAAAAAAGTCTATAATTAAAATTTATATGAACAAAATTAACGTTATTTTCATTTATAACTCTAATTTAACTGAATTACAGCGCAGAGTATCGTATAATAAAATTGTTATTTTGAAAATGAAAGAAAGTGACTCTTTGACAAATATCGCAATTGTTGGTGGTGGCATTGTTGGTAGTACAACTGCCTTTTTTCTTGCGCAACAAGCAAATGTGAATATCACGATTTTTGATGATGGCATTGGCCAGGCTACTAAGGCAGCAGCCGGTATTATTTCGCCTTGGCTATCTAAACGGCGCAATAAACGGTGGTATCATTTAGCTAATCTGGGGGCCGGGTTATATCCGCAATTAAAAATGGATGCCCATTTGTCACACGATGCATATCAACAAACTGGCACACTAATCACTAGATCAAAACAGACTGATCTCGATGAACTAGTCGCACTTGCTGTAAAACGAAAGCAAGATGCGCCTCAGATGCAAACAATTGACGTTTGGCAAACAACAGAAATAAAACGGGCTTTACCATTTATTTCAAGTCAAATGCAAGGAGTTTTTGTTTCTGGTGGTGCACGCGTTGATGGTCATGCACTAATTAGGGATTTGTTGAATACTGCCAAACTACATGTTAATAAACAACGAGTACAGCTATCTCAAAAAGAGCGGCAGCTGTTTGTCAATGGACAGGCTTTTGACATGATTGTTTTGGCAAGTGGCGCATGGTTGAATCAATTAATTCACCCACTCGGGCTCACTAGCGTGGTAACGGCACAAAAAGGGCAGTTAATTGAATTAACAGTGCCGAACTTGCCAGTGACAGAAAAGATGCCGGTCGTTATGCCGGAAGGGCAACGTGATATCATTCCAACTGGTGACCACCGGTTACTAATCGGAGCAACTCATGAAAATGAACTCGGTTTTGATCTACAAAAAGATGATCACTTGTTACAAAGCGATTTATTAGCCAGTGCTCAATTGAATATTGATCATTTAAAGTGGTCCCAGGTCGATCATATCAGAGTTGGTACTAGAGCCTACACACCAGATTTTGCACCATTCTTTGGCCGATTACCGCAATCTCCTAATATCTTAGTGGCAAGTGGACTTGGTTCGTCAGGACTGACAACAGGGCCGTTAATTGGTCAGTTGATGGCAGAAGCCATTATTAAAGATCACAATGATTTCAGTCAATTTAGTTTACCAGTCAGTGACTATGTAATGCCTGATTAGCCAATTGGTGTGCCCCTTGATTTTGTTTTTCAGGAATCCAATAGGTGACGACCATTTGAAAATAATCTACAAGTTGCGCTAATCTTTCGTACTGTAATTGATAATTTTTGCTATATTTTTTACCTAGAGCATCACTAACTAGTCGACTGTCTGTATAATATAAGATGGTTTCATTAGCAGCAAAGTGATCTTTTAAATAGCTGAAGCCAGTAATAGCAGCCGCAAATTCACCTTCGTGATTGGTGGCCTCCAAAATACTTTGAGATATTGGGAATTGTTGATGGTCCACAATGACCAAAACACCCAAACCGGTTTTGCCTTTCGATCCTTTTGTAGCTGCGTCTGTATATAATTTAATCATCGGAAAATCCCTCGATTTAAAGGAGTTTATTCATGCAAGACGAACAAGAACAACGTTATTTTTATCAGCCAAATATGACAACCACAATTATTTCTTGGAGTTGGACCTTTGTCATCTTATTGGTGGGCATTATTATCTGGTTAGAAATTACCCATTTTCAATGGATTACTGCTACATTATTTATCTTATTTGCCATATTGACCATTTTACAAGTCTTTAGACGAACCATGATTATTACACCAACTAAAGTGATTTTTAATAAGGTACTGCAAAATAAATATTTGGTGATTCCTAAGGCGGATATTAAACATCTTAAGTTTAACAAACAATCGATGCATTTCACAATTAATGGTCAAACCATGTATTTTACTTTTTCTCAACACACGCTATATTCAATAAAAAAACAACTGCAACCAACACAGACGGAGGATGAAAGTTAATGACGGATATTGAAATTGCACAAAAGACAAAATTGTGGCCGATTGCTAAAATTGCTAATCAAATCGGTTTGACTGAAGATCAAATTGAACCCTATGGTAAAACTAAGGCAAAAATTGACCTAACGTCACTTGATATCAATCAAACTGATTCGACACACAAATTAGTGTTGGTAACGTCGATCAATCCAACACCAGCAGGTGAGGGTAAAACCACCGTTTTAATTGGATTAGGAGATGCGCTTAAGCAATTAGGTAAAAAGACCGTGATTGCGATGCGCGAACCATCTTTGGGACCAGTCATGGGAATTAAAGGTGGCGCTACTGGCGGTGGCTACAGCCAAGTCGTCCCGATGGATGAAATCAATTTGCATTTTACAGGTGATATGCACGCATTAACCAGTGCTCACAATACTTTGGCTGCCTTAATTGACAATTATCTACAACACAACAATACACTTAATCTTGATCCGAGAAGATTGTTGTGGAAACGAGTATTAGATATTAATGATCGTGAATTACGGCAAGTAATTGTTGGACTAGGTGGTCCAACACAAGGCGTTCCACGTCAAAGCGGATTTGACATCACAGTTGCTTCAGAACTAATGGCAATTTTATGTTTAGCCACCAGTTTAGATGACTTAAAGCAGCGCATCAGCAAAATCGTGATTGGTTACACGACTGATCGACAACCCGTGACTGTGGGCCAATTACATTTTGAAGATGCGATTACCATTCTTTTAAAAGATGCCATTAAACCTAATTTAGTTCAAACACTAGATCATACGCCAACACTTGTTCATGGTGGTCCGTTTGCAAATATCGCTCACGGATGTAACAGTATTTTAGCCACAAAAACAGCTTTGCACTTAGCTGACTACACGGTTACGGAAGCGGGTTTTGGAGCTGATTTAGGCGCAGAAAAATTCTTTGATATTAAGGTCCCAGCACTGGGCAAAGTTCCGGATGCAGTTGTGTTGGTAGCCACAATTCGCGCATTAAAGTATAATGGTGGACAGAATCTTGATGATTTAAAGAATGAAGATTTAGCTGCTTTAAAAGCAGGCTTTAGTAACTTACAGATGCACATTGATTCTTTGAAGCAGCGTCATGTGCCATTGATTGTGGCGATTAATCATTTTGAAACGGATAGCGATGCTGAAGTCCAGTTGCTAACTGACTATTGTGAGAAACAAGGAATTGCTGTCACTGTTGCAGATAGTTGGTCAGAGGGTGGCAAAGGCACTCAAGCCTTGGCACGGACGGTGATTAACCAAACCAACCTAGATCCTAGCGATTACCAGCCATTATTAGATAACACGTTGTCAGTTGAAGAAAAACTAACCACTATTGTGACACATGTGTATGGCGGCCGGGACATTGAACTTAGCAAGAAAGCCGCACGTCAATTGAAGCAGTTTAAAACTGCTGGTTGGGATCACTTGCCAGTCTGTGTTGCAAAAACACAATATTCATTATCTGATGATCCAAAAGCACTGGGAGCACCCAAAGGTTTTACGTTGCACATTAAAGAATTTATTCCTAAAATTGGAGCAGGATTTATTGTTGCGATTGCTGGGAACATGCTAACCATGCCTGGACTACCGAAACATCCCGCAGCTCTTGATATGCATATCGATAGTGATGGAACAATTAGCGGCTTATTTTAAGAAATTTCGTTGGAGGAACATATGCCAGTATACTTTTTACTATGTCTTTGTTTAGTTCTACTTGATCAATTAAGCAAGTGGTTTGTCACCACACATATTGGCTTAAATCAAGTTGTTTCCGCTATACCGGGATTAGTTTCATTTACTCACTTACGTAATTATGGTGCTGCTTGGAGCATTTTGGTTGGACAGCGGTGGTTCTTTACAATTGTGACACTGATTGCTTTAATCGTGATGGGTTATTTTCTGTGGAAATTACGGCAACAAAAACTGTATGTACTTGGCTTAGTCATTATGTTTGCGGGCACACTTGGTAATTTCATTGATCGAATTCGGTTAGGCTACGTAGTTGATATGGTTCAATTGGACTTTATCAATTTTCCCATTTTTAATTTAGCCGATATGTGTTTGACTTTCGGTGTGATTATTTTAATTATTGCAGTATGGAAAGAGGATCAGCATGCCTGAAAAATTTCAATTAATCATTGACAATCCGGATGATTTGGATAGAATTGACAAGATTTTAGCCAAACATTTAACTCAATTCTCGCGTTCGCAGATAAAAAAATTAATTGAAACAAAGCATATTCTAGTCAATCAAATGCCAGTTAAAGTGAACTACAAATTGAACTTAAACGACAAGATTGACGTATTACCAGTGGAACCACAGAAGTTAAGTTTGGAACCAGAAAATATTAAATTAGATATTATTTATGAAGATGACGACGTACTAGTCGTCAATAAACCACAAGGAATGGTTGTCCATCCATCAGTGGGTCATCCTAATCATACGTTGGTCAACGCATTGCTCTATCATAGCCCGCTATCCACCATTAACGGTGAATTCCGACCTGGAATTGTTCATCGAATTGATAAGGACACTTCTGGTCTACTAATGGTCGCAAAAAACGACCATGCGCATAAAGCACTTTCGGCACAGTTGAAAGCAAAGAAAAATGAACGAGAGTACATAGCACTGGTCCATGGACAAATTAGTGAGAATGAAGGCGTTATTGATGCGCCAATTGCCAGAAGTAAAGTGAACCGTCAAAAGCAAGCGGTTCAAGCAGATGGACGCCCTGCAGTCACGCATTTTAAAGTGTTGAAGCGTTACCAGCATTACACGCTCGTGAGCTGTCATTTGGAAACAGGGAGAACACACCAAATTCGTGTTCATATGCAATATATTCATCATCCTGTCGCAGGGGACCCATTATATGCGCCGTCGCACACCTTGCCAGGCCATGGTCAGTATTTACATGCGCACACTTTGGGATTTGACCAACCCACGACACATGAAGCAATGTCATTTACAGCACCGTTACCAGTTGAATTTCAAAACATGATTACTTATCTAGACGAACATGATCGTTAAGTTTTCATCACTGAAGAAGGAATTGTTATGTCGGAACGCTATTTAATTTTAGAAGATGGATCAGCCTATAAAGGGGTTGGCTTTGGTTCACCCGCAGTGACCACAGGTCAACTGGTATTTAACACAAGTATGACTGGCTATCAAGAAATTATTACAGATCAAATTTATCATAATCAGATGGTCTTATTTACTCAGCCTACAATCGGCAGTACTGGAATTAATCAGGCAAACTATGAGTCAATTTTGCCGTCTATTAAAGGTGTCATTGTGCGTGAGGTTGCCAATGTGTCAACTAACCATTTGAGTCGACTGTCGCTAGATCAATATTTAAAACAAATGAACATTCCAGGAATCAGCCAAATTGATACTAGGGCAGTTGTCACCAAATTACGCAAAGCTGGCAGATCAATGAAAGCAAGTATCGTTCCTGTCGCTGATGAACACGCATTTGATCAATTAAATGCGACGGTCTTAACAAATCAGCAGGTTGCTGCCGTTGCCACTCCTAAACCATATCCTAATCCGGACACTGGCATGAGTGTTGTTGTTGTTGATTTTGGTTTAAAACATGGAATTTTACGCGAATTAAGTAAACGTGACTGTAATGTCACTGTTTTGCCATATACTGCCACGGCTGAAGATATTTTACGTTTGGACCCAGACGGGGTCATTTTATCGACTGGGCCTGGAGATCCACATGACTTAGATGTCTCTGTTTTGGAAATGATTCAGTTAATTCAAACACAAATTCCATTATTTGCCATTGGCTTAGGGCACGAGCTCTTTGCGTTGGCAAATCAAGCAGAAGTCACCGAATTACCAGCAGAACATCACGGTATGAACCACCCAATTCGAGAAATCATCACCACTCACATCGTCTATGCCGCCCAAGGGCAGGGATTTGCTGTTAAACGGCAATCAGTTAATCGAAAGAAATTGTTTGTCACTTATATTGACTTAATCAATGATACCGTTCAAGGACTTCGTCATCGTGAATTTCCAGCTTTTTCAGTTCAATTTTTCCCTGATGGTGCGCCCGGTCCTAATGAAACGACAGACTTGTTTGATGAGTTTATAGAAAATATGCAGCATTGGGAGGAACATCATGGTCAATAAAATCTCAAAAGTTTTGATTATTGGAAGTGGTGCAACCGAGATTACTCACGAAAGTGAAACTGATTCTGCAACATTTCAAGTTGCTGTTCAATTAAGGCAGCTGGGGATCAAAACCATTTTATTAGATAATAATCCTTTTTCTTTTTCGCTAGAAAATAAACGTGCGATTGATAAAGGCTGCATTTTACCGTTAACACTTAAAAATGTTTTGACAGTGATTCGTGATCAACAACCAGATGCTATCTTACCTAATTTAGGTGGGTTGACCAGTCTTCGTTTAACACAAGAAATCATCGAAACAGGAATTCTTCGTGACCAAAATATTCAATTGCTAGGAACACCCGAGGCAACCATTCGACAAATTAACAATCCAGTATTGATGAATCAAACTTTAAAACAGATGAAAGCTCCAATTATTACGACTCAAGCTGTTCATAATTTTGAAGATGCGTTAAATTTAACTCGTGAAATTGGCTTTCCGGTAATTATTAAGCCTGCTGCACCAAAATTTAACGCAACGAAATCAACCTGTCATGACGTCGATGAATTAGCAGATGCGGTTAGTGTTGCGATTGGACAATCAAAAGTTGGTCAAGTCATTGTGCAGCAAAGCATTGCTGGCTATAAAGAAATCGAAATGGTGGTCTTACGTGATCAAGCGGGAACCACCATGCAAATTGCCACGGTCGAAGATTTTGATCCAATTGGCATTCATGCAGGTGATTCAATTGGATTTACGCCAGCACAAACATTGCTAGACAAAGAATTTCAACAATTGCGAAACGTTGCTTTTGCGATTACGCGTAAATTACGAATTGTTGGCGTTAATCACGTACAGTTTGCTGTAAATCCGAACACCTCGCAATATTATGTCATTAAAAATAGTCCTTATTTTGATCGAATAACTGCATTTGCTGCTAAGGCCACTGGTTATCCACTTGCACTTGTGTGCGCTCATTTATTAGCGGGTAAACACTTGAGTCAAATCAAGCTACCCAATTTGACTATTGATCAGGCAGCTCTTGTTGAACCAACAATGGATCACATTGCGGCGCGCTTACCTGTTTGGCCGTTTGACGTGTTACCAGATGCCAATCGACCACTCAGCACCCAAATGTGTTCCACTGGTTCAACAATGGGTGTGGGCCGTAGTATCGAAGAGGCCTTAATGAAAGCTATTCGTGCAGCTCATTTTCATCAAGATAGCTTTGCTATGGCTCACCAAGCACGATTGTCTGATGATCAAATTGTGCAGCAACTTATTCACCCCAAAGCTAATCGAATTATGGTTTTCTTTGAAGCCTTACGGCGTGGCTATTCAGTTTCTGAACTCACGGAATTAACCAAAATTGATCCGTTTTATTTTAACAAATTAGCCCATGTACAGCAGTTGGAGGGTGAAATTGCCGAAAAGCCTAACGATGCTGATATTTTTCAACAGGCCAAGTATTATGGCTTTAGTAATCGCACAATTGCTAGTTTGTGGGGAAAGTCTGAAGCCGAAATCACGGAGTATCAAGATTCAATTGAGCTAAAACCTACATTTAAAGAAATTGAACCGTCCGCAGCAGAATTTGATCAACACACCAATATTTTCTACAGTACTTATGAGCTAGAAAACGAAAGTGAAAAATTCGCTGAAAACAAAGCATTGATTGTTGGAGTAGGGGCATTTCGACTAGGATCAGCAGGTGCAGACGATTATCAAACTGCTTCAATTTTACAGGAATTAAAACTGCAACATACCAAGACAATTTTGGTTAACAACAATCCTAGTGCAGTGTCGATGAATCGATTATTAGCAGATAAAATATACGTTGAACCCTTAGAAACGCCAGATATTAAAACCATTATTGAAATTGAACAACCCAATGTGATTTATGTACCTGGTATGCGGCAGCGCTTAGCTAAAGAATTGCAAGCCCTAGGAATGACAATCAAATTTTTACCACAAAATCAGCCTATTTTGCCACACATGGCCAATGGACCTGAATATGCCTACAATGCCATTTTTGACGGTGAAAAGATCATCGAGTTAGGCGTTAGTGCCCAAATTTTACAGAACGACAGTGACTTTGGCGAGCCTACCGCAAGCGCATTTCCGGTGAATTTAGATCAAGCAACCGATGAAGAACTAAAAACTGAAAGTAAGAAGCAGTTACTCCAGTTGCATGATCCAGGAATCTTTCAAGTATTGTTTGTTAAAACTGATCGATTGTATTTTGAACAAATTCGCAAATTGCCAGCCAGTGAGTCCGCATTCTTCTCCAAAGTGTTAAAGATCAATCTCAGTCGATTGGAAACAAAGTTGTTAACCAGTCAACTGCAACATGATGATTTGGAGGAGCTTAATGGACAAGTTAAACAAGTTAAAGAACAAAAACAAATTGCATTATCAGTGGCTACTTTTCCATTTACAACGCTCCATTTATATGGGGAGCCACTGCAAACAGCAAGTGTTGTTGGGGCACAAATGGCCTTTGGTCATAGTTTTGCTGAGGCAATTAGTCTGTTAAATACGACTGATAAAAACATCAGCAATAATCATGTCGTACTGGATCACAAAATGAATTTATAAAAGCCAATGTTTTCATTAACATTGGCTTTATCTTTTAATTGAAATTTTCTTGTGGTGTGACAGAAATCGTGGTTTGCCCTTCAAAAACAACAAATCCTGGTTTTGCGCCATTAGGTTTACGAACCTTTTTGATAGGTAAATAATCAACTTGGACATGATCGGACATGCGTGCTTTTGAATAAAATGCAGCAATTTGAGCTGCTTGAGTAATAGTTTCTTCTGAAGGATCATTGCTGCGGATAACAACGTGCGAACCGGGAATATCTTTAACGTGGAGCCAAATATCATTTTTGTTGGCAATTTTAAACGTTAAACGATCATTTTGATAATTATTTTTACCAACCATAATGGTCGTACCATCAGATGCTTTTAACTGTAAAGGTTGACTGGATGGTCGTTTATTTTTTTTCTTCTTTGACTTGTTTTTAAGGTAACCTTGTTGCTGTAATTCGAGTTTGATTTCTTCAATATCAGCTGGACCAGCAATTTCTAGCTGCGCTCCTAAGTTAGTCAGATATTCAATTTCTTCGTTTGCAAGCGCTAACTGTTCATCAACATGCGCTACAGCGTTTTTTAATTTTTGATACTTAGTAAAGTATTTTTGAGCATTTTGTGATGCAGTTAATTGATTCGATAAACTGATTTTTAGGGGTTGATTGTCATGATAAAAATCTGGCAATTCAATTTCGGTCATCCCAGGTTTAATTTTTTGAAGATAGGTGGTTAAGACTTCACCTTTGATTCTAAAATTATCGGCTTTTTTGGTGTCCTCAAGTGTTTGATTTAATTTTCTGATCTTCTTTTTGTTCTTTTTCAACTCATTATCAACTAAATGAATGAGTTCACCCGCAATCTGATGGGCGCGATCAAGCTGAACTTTACTAGCATAAAATTTATCCAGTAGCTCAGAAAGGGTCGCAAAAGTGATACCTGATTCAGCTACCGATTTTAAAGAGATTGCACTAAAACTAGTAGACTGGCCTTGATAAAAACTAGGAGTCGGGTGATCAAATTCTGTTAGGAATTGTTGATACACATGTGCATGATCTTCTGATTGCGTCAATCTAGTTGCCAATTCTTTTGCCATATCTTTACCAAAGCCTTGGTAGCTAGTTTGTAGTTTTTGTGCCAGCTCATCAACTGAATCCTTTTGCCTTGCTAAGTCAGAATATACTTGATTGGCAATAAATGGATTTACTTTGTCTTGTTTTGGTGGCTCAATATACTGAGCTCCAGGAAGTAGTAATCTGTAACGGTTCTGATCAGAACTCACGTGTTTGATTGTATCAATGATTTTATTTGTCTTCACACTTAAAAGTGTGATATTGCTGTGCCGTGCCATAATTTCGACAATGAGCGTCAAAGCTTGTTCATCACCTAGCTCGTCACGGGTACTAAAATTAAATTTAACTACACGATCATTATCGACTTGTTTTATTGAAGTCAATATAGCGCCTTCCAAATACTTACGCATTGTCATTGCAAATTTAGTAGGTACTGGCGGATTTTGAAAATTCGTTTCAGTCAGTTGAATCCGTGGGTATGTAGGATTTGCAGATAATAGTAGTGTATGATTCTTTCGGTTTGCCCGAATAATAATGAATAAATCCGTGGGGTAGGGCTGATGAATTCTGGAAATACGCCCGGTTGATAATGTTTGATTTAATTCGTGTACCATTGCATGGGTAAAAAGTCCATCGAATGCCAAAACAAACTCCTCCTTAAAACGTTGTAATAACCTAGATAAGTATACATATAAAAGGAAATGAATACAAAGTTTAAGTTTTCTTTAAAAAAAGCTTGTACATTGCAATTTGGTTATTGTATACTACAACTACAGATAAAATCGTGGAGGGGTGTTTATGAAAGACAGTTTAACTGCGCTTCGAGATATTGAAAAAGAGCATAAAAGCGCATTATTAGCGGTCACTAAGAAAGCTAATTTAACAATTGCAGAATGGCAGTTGCTGCTACATATTCTTGATGATAATACCACTCAAGAGCAACTTTCAAATGCCACCTCGCTTGATACGTCCACGCTTAGTCGACAATTGAAAAGTCTTGTCAAAAAAGAAATGTTGGGCAAGACACCAACTGGTCGAGATAAACGGCAACTTATCTATAACGTTACGATTGCTGGGCAACAAGCCGTTAAGCTCATCAATGAAGCGTATTTGACTTTAGAACGCCAAATTTTTGATCGTTGGACTGATGAAGAAAAGAATCTGTTGCAAATATTGCTTAATCGACTAGATAAGAGTATGAGTCGCATCAATAAATATAAATAAGTTTAAAAAACAACCAACTAGGTATGACATTAGTTGGTTGTTTGTGTGTTTTATGATAACATTATTTGGAAATAGATATGATTATGTGTGGAGGAATGAATAATGAAAATCGCTGTTGTGACTGACAGCACTGCGTATTTGTCAGACGATGAAGTAGAAAAATACAATCTGACAATTGTTCCAATTCCAGTTATTATTGATGGAAAAAGTTATCGTGAAGGCATTGATATTACGACCAGTGAATTTTATGAAAAGCTGCGCAATTCACAGTCGTTTCCAAGTACTTCGCAGCCCCCAGTTGGCGAAATGATTGAATTGTATCAAAAATTAGCAGATGAAGGATATGACACGGTTATCAGTATCCATTTATCTAGTACCATTTCAGGCTTTTTGAATAGTTTACAACAATTAAGCAATGAGCTTACTAATATTCGTTTAATTCCATTTGATTCACAAGTCACTGTCAAATTGATGGGCTATTTAGCTATAGAAGCATCAAAATTGGCACAAGGTGGTATGGCTGCTGATGATATTATTGATCACTTAAAAGACTTGAGAGCAACAATTGGTAATTACTTTATTGTGGACGATCTTCAAAACTTAGTACGTGGTGGACGTTTATCAAATGCATCTGCATTTATCGGATCAATTTTGAAAATTAAACCTTTATTAACGATGAATACACCATCCCATGAAATTGAAGCTTTTGAAAAAGTTCGTTCTACAAAAAAGGCACTAGCTCGTGTTGAAGAACTTTTTGCGCATGACATGAGCAAAGTGGATTATCCTGTTAAAGTCATGATTATCCATGCTAATGATGAACCCGCAGCAATCAAGTGGCGTAACAAATTATTAGAACAATATCCTAATATCCCGTTTGAAATTACTTATTTCGGTCCAGTTATTGGCACCCATTTGGGTGAAAAAGCCTTGGCCATTGCTTGGATGCAAGATACTGATAGATAGCTATTATTATATTTTTTAAATTAAAAAGCTGTTCTTTGAGTCGTCAAAGAACTGCTTTTTGCATGCTAATCAAAGCCTGTCGTAGGGCAGGATCATGGGCATATAAATAAGTACCATGAATACCTCTCTTAAAAAGGACATTTAGCGAATTAAGAACCATTTTAATTTCTAAATCATGAATTTCAGTTTCATCAGTCAGATCTGAACGTTTTTTAAAAGTCTCAATATCCGTGTATTGCAATAAATCGATTCGAATTTTATTAGTCTGTGGGTCCAACTTAATGGGTGGCCCTAAGATAATACCAGTGTAATTCAAATCAAAGCCCTGACAAGTATAAATTGAACCGACTTCATTAATTGTACTTTCAATTTCCGCCCAAGGCGTTGCAGTATAGTTATATTGATCCCAAGGCATTTTAAAATCGCCTTCCACAATGTAATGTTTACCACCATCAAGCGTGGATGGATATCCTGAAGTTTACAAAATGCGTGATAATCCAACTTCTTGATTTCGTTGTACAATTTTTTGCCGCATTTTTTCCGCATCATCAAATATTTCAAAATCGTAGTGATCATTCGCGTTTATAGGAATGTCAGTCAGCCTTTGTTGATCAGTAAATGTATCAAACCATTGTAATAATTGCTGACTAGCGGTCATTCTAAATTGATGAGTTAAATAATATTCTTCATGAGTGTACGCACCTAAGAGGTTGAATAAACGTGTTTTTGTCCATAAACTTTTCATTTTTAGTACTTGATGTTCATCAAAAACGATAATCACTACTTTTGAGTGATTAATGATTTCTTGTAACTGATTTTTGTGATAGAAATTATTATAGTGATCTGGTTGAGATAGTAATAAATGGGCCTCATCAATAATAGCAATGTCTGAGGTATTCACATGCTTGTCCAACTGATTAATAAAGGTAGTGGGGCGTAAATAATCTTTTTTTAGTAAATTTGGCAATGTACCCGCAATTTGCTTATAAACCTTTAGTACCTCAGGATGATTGACAATAAAATGATTACTTGTATGATACAATTTGCTGCTTTTGTCGGTACGGGCAGCATCTTGAATAGTTTTAAATAAGTGTGAAAGAACAACACTTTTTCCAGTACCAGCGTCGCCAATAATCGTGAAAATAGCCGGTGTCTTAGTTTGCAAATGGTTCAAACTAAACTGATAAACACGATCTACCAGTTGCTTTTGTTCTTCAGTTAGTGGTTTAAATGGTGACAGTTTTGTGACAGCTTCATTTGTATCTAATTGCAAAATAAATCAATCCTTTAAATAATTACTTAAAATGATGAGAGGGAAAGTTAATTCTAGGTTGAATTTTTATTTTCTTTATTCTAGTTTACATAATATATATTATACGAAGTAGTATAGAAATAGAAAAAACTTTTCCCAAAATTTTTATACCTACCTTTCTATTAAGCAACTTACTATTAATTGAATCAAGTATTTAGAATTAAAAAATAATCTTCAGTTTATCAAAACGATACTGAAGATTATTACTTGTTAATTACTTTTTTGATTTTGCTGCAAAAAATCTGGTTTGACTTCACGTGGTACCGTTAATGCAGCACCATACATTTTTTCCGTGACATGACCAATCATATCTGCGGCTTCAGGCAAAATCTGATTAACCGGTTCTTCCGGATGCTCTAAATCAGTAATTTTGACGGTTTCTTCGTTTTCAGATGGTGTTTTGAACACTCCAGAAGCCAGTACTTCAACTAACTGTTTACCATTTTGAGGATCAAGAACAGCAACATTAACTGCAATTCTCAACTGATCTTTATGGGGCAAATTGACCTGGACACCATAATTCGTGTTAACCGTCAATTCTGATCCAGTAGGAAAAATACCTTGTGCATTAACCTTGTTGACGTGTTTTTCAAGTAATTCGTAATTTGACATTAGTTTACTCCCGTTTTTTAGTTTAAATACCATACATTCCAATAATCATTGCAAAAATTAAAATAATCAGGACGATTGTTGTAATCCAGACATACATCATGTCTTTAGCGACAAAGAACGCATAAATTGATACAACCACTCGTAAAACTGGCGTTAGAATTAGCAAGAAGAGTCCTAACATGATAATGGCATAGGGTTTAAAAGCAAATAAGCCCTGAAAAATAGCATGAAACGTGGTCGGATGATACGTACCAGCATATCCTGATTCACCGGTAACTAAAAAGATTACGACTCCTAATAACATCACAAAAGCTGCTAGGTAAACACCAACTTGCATGACGTGGCCAATCATCAATTCGACATTATTCATTTCAGTTTGTTGATCTGTTTTTTGTGACATTAAAAGCTCACCCCAAATCCTTTAAGAAACATCTGAATCCCCATATATAGCAAAATTGGCACGAAAATGATACGCAGCATTCGTGGTTTGATTCTTTGCATAATACGTGTCCCAATTGCAGCTCCAATCAAAATTCCTAAAGCTAATGGTGCAGCAATTTCAGGCCGAATGGAACCATCAAAAAAATAAACGGTCGCACTAGCGGCAGCGGTGACCCCCATCATTAAGTTACTGGTGGCACTAGATGGTTTTAAAGGCATTTTCATGATGGTATCCATGGCAATCACCTTGAATACCCCACTGCCAATTCCTAGCAAGCCGCTGGCAATCCCAGCGCCAAACATCATCGCAAATCCACCAGGAACATGTGTAACTTGATAATCTTCTTGTTTCATTAAAACTTTATCGTAATACGTGCCATTTAGTTTCAGCCGTTCAGACATACTATCTGCAACAGTATCACGATTTTCGCCACCATCACGTTTCTTATTGCGCAATTTTTGAATCATGTTATAACTTGAGTAAAGTAAGAAAGCCCCAAATAAAGTTTCCAACCACAATGGATGAATGATGCCAGTTAAAATGGCCCCTGAAATGGCACCAACTGTCGTTGCGATTTCCAAAAACATGGCCACCCGTAAATTTAATAAATCATCTTTTAAATAGGCTATTGTCGCACCAGAACTAGTTGCAATCACAGCAATGACGCTAGCACCGATTGCATAGCGAATTGGTAACCCCATAAAAACGGTCAAAATCGGAATGACAATCATGCCACCACCGATACCAAGTAGTGATCCCAGCGTTCCTGCGGCAATACCGACAAGTAATAAAATAAATGCTGTTGACGCCAAAGTGATACGCTCCCTTAGTTTGAATTTAAAAACATACTTAGATTATCTCACTTTTTGATTAATTTCCCTATAAAAAAAGCATGATTTCTCATGCTAATTCCAATATTGATGTTTAAACTGATCTCGTCCACCCGCTTCTTCCATGGCATAGCGAGCTGGATCTTTCTTATAAAAATCTTGATGATAATCTTCAGCTGGATAAAAAGGTTTAGCATCTTCAATTTGTGTGACAATTGGATCGTCAAACGGATTATTATCAATTAAGTTTTGGCGAGATTGTTCTGCAATCGTACGTTGCTGATCATCTTTTACAAAGATGACTGGTCGATAGCTATCACCACGATCTTGAAATTGACCCATTGCATCCGTTGGATCGGTTTGTTGCCAATAAATGTCAACTAAGTCTTTATATGAAATTACATCAGGATCAAACGTGATTTTGACCGATTCGGTGTGCCCCGTAGTTCCTGAGCACACTTGCTCATACGTTGGATTGGCGACATGGCCACCCGTATATCCGGAAATAACACTCTTAATTCCTGGTTGTGTATCAAATGGTTCAACCATGCACCAAAAACAACCACCTGCAAAAATTGCTGACTCTTCTGCCATTGTCTTCATCTCCAAATTAATTCTCAAATAATGTTTTATATTGACCATTACCAGTTTCATCTAGTTTATCATACGGAATGAACTTTAACGCCGCCGAATTGATACAAAAACGTAAGCCACCGGCTTCTTGTGGTCCATCCGTAAATACATGACCTAAATGTGACTTAGCTTCACTACTGCGAACCTCTGTGCGAAACATCGCATGACTGGTATCAAGATGATTTTTAATGTTTTGTTGGTCGATTGGTTTAGTAAACGAAGGCCAACCACAACCGGCATCATATTTATCAGTTGATGAAAATAGTGGTTCCCCACTCACGACATCAACGTAGATGCCTGGTTCATAAAAATCATCATATTCACCAGTAAATGGGCGTTCTGTGGCTGCATTTTGGGTAACTTCATACTGCAAATCGGTTAATTTTTGTTTTAGTTGTTTTGAATCTTTCATCACATCATCCTCCAGCTATTTCACTTTGGTTAAATCCATTACTTGAACATTTGAATCAATCATTTCTGAATCTGAACTAAGCGGTAGTGTGAAAAATTTAGAATCGAAATCTAATTTTAAGTTTTCACCTAAGTATTGTTTTGAGTAACCTTTAATAAAAATTGGCCCGATATTTGAATCCAGTTGCAGATCATAATCAGGTGTGTCCAGTTCTGGGTCTACTTTAATCAGTTGAAATGCAGTATCTAATGAGCACACCCCCACTGATGAAAACTGGCCAACTCCGTCATCATAACTCAGTAATAGTTTGACCTGGCCATCTAAGTTTAATCGTTTTTTTGCTGCCTCAGTCACTGTTAATTCCATGATTTATGCCCCCGTTTTCATTAAATCGTATACAACTTATTTATTATAGTTAGTTTAGCATACTGCTATTCGATTGCAATTATCCTGCCTATTATCATTTTGGTAAAAAACAAAAAAGACATAATCCACCTGTTTGCCTATTTGGTACCTAAAAACGCAAATGTTTATCGAAAGTGTCTTGTTAGTTTTCTTTCATAATTCTTACAATTTTTGATCATATTATTACCTATGGTCTTTCAACATTATTCGCTATTCTATGGTCAGAAATTAAAGGTTATAACTAGTTTATAGTTCATGCCCTTAATTTTTTAGGTCTTATGTTGACATCATGCTTTATTTGTTCGTTACAGTTTACGTTTTTGTTATAGCTACTTGGAGGAAACGCATAAGAGGTGAACATCATGAACACTCAACAAAGTCGTCGCCTGAAAATGTACAAAAGTAAGAAACAGTGGTTGATTGCCGCAGCCACAACTTCTTCCGTTCTTTTCGGGATCAGCATCGTTAGTGTTTCTGCAGATCAAACAACACAGCAACCATCAAATTCGTCCGTTTCAGTAACGCAGTCCGTATCAAAGACAAGCTCGGTGAATACAACCAGTACCAGTAGTGTCAGTCCTAACACGTCCAGTACTGCGGTAGTTAATTCGACTACTTCTCCTAGTCAAGAATCAGCTGCCAATGCATTACCACTTGATGTTGCCGATGATACGGTAATTGTTGCAGATTCATCCAGCAGTCCATACGCCGAAATGACCATTGGACCAGAAGATGATAGCTCGTACACTGATGATAACTATCAAGAAAACAGTGTCGATCAAAATGCAACAAGCGCTCAAAACCAAACCATTCCAACTGGTTGGCAGGCCATCACACCATCTTTTATGGTCGATGAGTCACGCCATATCTATTACAGCACTGAGCACACCATCTATGGTCAGGCTGCGGATCAGGCGGCTAACTTTTGGAACAAGCAAATTGGTGAAACTGTGTTAGTCAAGGCAAGCAGCGTCCATCCTGCCAATGTCGCTCTTGCCGACTATCATGATTCGATACTCAGCACGTTAGCAACTACAGGAAACGATGGTTCCATGCTGATTAATCAATCCTTGATTGAAGACGAAGGTTATAATGCCTTTAACGTCATCGCTCATGAGTTTGGTCACACACTTGGATTAGAACATTCGCCTTATTCAGGTGATTTGATGTACGCCCTCGTGCCACGTGGCAGTATTACGACCCTTAGCACCTATGATAAAGCCGCATTGAAACAATCGATGAACCGCTGGAGTGAGCCTGCTGACCTGGTTGCTAAACACATGTCTTTTGTTGCTTATGCGCAAACTGACCGTTTACCAACCACAACGCAACTCAGTGACGATATTTTTACTCGCTGGCGTTCGGTGCGTTCCTTACTCAACACCGCTCTTTCTACCGCGCTTGCGATCAAAAATCCTAGCAGTCAGTTATTGAGTGCCATTAAAGCTGGTAAGACAATTGTTTCCACCTTAACAAAGGTTGGTGTTACTGACATTAACGTTGTTAAAAGTGAGATTGCCTTACTCAACTTGTATGGAACACTAAATTCAAGTATTGCGCTTTCTTCACTCAAACTGACTAACAGTGAAATCATCACTGATCTGGCAAACGCCTTTAAGTCGAGTTCAACGTTAGTTGTCAATCGCACGCTCTTTATCGAAGTTGCCAAAGCCGTGAATACAAACTTAAAAAATAGTTTGAAAAAGACCCTTAGCGATAGTCAGTTAACTGCCCTAGCTGACAAAACGTTTGGTAAAGTGACTAACCCCCCCACTCAAACTAGTTCACCTACCAATACGGGCACTCAAACTAAACCAAGTACCACACCTTCAGTAACAAAACCTGGTTCGACAACCACGATCACTACTGGAATCCCCCCGAAGAACTCGCAAACAAACTCCACTTCGGGCCAAAAAAATCAAACATCCATCCCAAATACCCCAGTGGATCAAGGCGGTCATACCACTACTTTACCTGAGACTGGAACTGACCTCAGCACTAAAACACCACAAACTTCTCAAATCACCAAACACAAGCAAACCAACAAAAATTTAGCTGCTAGTGGGTCAATCAGTCAAAGTAAAGCTAGCGTGAGCTTAACGACCAATAACGAAGCAACCACGCCCGCTTCATCTAAAGTTATCGAAGTCGACATTGCGCCTAGCACCACAACTCAGCATTCTAATGCAACGAGTCATCAGCAACTGCCGCAAACTGGTGAACTCAAAACCGCAGTTTTCTCCTACTTTACCGGTTTAATTAGTTTGATGAGTCTCATCGCAATTGCCTTGCGCAAGCGATGGAATTAGTTCTTCCCACATTTGTTCGTGGAATTTGTCCAATGATTTACTACTCCAAAAAGGGATCTTAACGCTGTCGTTAAGATCTCTTTTTTATAGTTATCTAATTTCTGCTTTTTTATGAAAATAGTGTTGTTCAGCGTTTTTTCGTGCATCAATTGCTGCATTTAATTCGGTAAAACTTTCCATCAGTACGTATTTATGTTCATACATTAACCGTGCAAACCAGCGTCCTGTTTGTTTATCGAACGAAACACCAATTACACCACTTTGATTGCGGCGATTTTTTACTAGTGATGCATAAGCGACACCGTCTGCGTTTTTTAATGTTGACGTGTCACCCATATGCGCAATTGCTTTTGAATTATTTAAAAATCGTTTTCTAGCAACTTCTTTTCGATAACAACCACAACTTTTTATAATTCCTTTTCTTAATTGCGTACTATCCGCAATTGTCAAGCGACCACAGTCACAACGACATAACCAGCGAGCGTTGCCATTAACTGAATTGTGATTTGCTTTACTTAAGACCGTGAGGCGGCCGAATTTTTGCCCTGAGATATCGATTAATTTACTCATTTCTTCCACCTACTTTGTTTAATTGTGGTTCGAGATATCATTCATCCTTAACCACATTATCAAAATACGTGAAATATCTAATTTTTCTGTTATAGAATTTAGAACGATTTAACATGAATTTACTAATTTTTTCTAAATTATGAAGAAACGTTGATCATGTTTTGTCCCACAAATTTTCAGTTTTTAAAAATTTTAGAGACATTTCCACTATTTACCATAATTAGATTTTCTCGTTAGCAAATATGATAGTTTCGTCAAAAATTAACACATCCGAACATTCCGAATCTCTTCCAACTCCAGAACACTATACTGTTCATCACTACTCTGCACTACAATCTTATCGTCATCCATTCCTCGCACTTTGCCGGTTAATGACTCAATTAATTCTCCTTTTTGTAACTGATTTAATTGCACGTGTACTGGCTGTTGATGCAACCAAGCATCTGCTAATCTTCGACTAATTTCAGCGATTTCTTGTTTATCGCCAAGCACTTCAGGTTGTTCATCCACAAACATTTGCTGTAGCGCACTGGTATGATCTGACAAAAAGTAGCCTCCCCATTTCAGCATGCCGCGGTCCTGATATTCACAGGCAAAGAAACGTTCAAACACTTTTTCATCGTCTACTCGATCAATTTGCATCTCTATCACCTAATTTTCTTTTGACTAATTGGCCAGACTAAATCATCAAAATGACGATACTTAATGGTCAAATGATTTTCTTGTTTCACTAGTCCCACTACACGCTCTAAATAAGTTAAGTCTTGCTTTGTGATCGAATGCAGCGGAATGGAATGTTCATATGTCAGTGGATTCACCACTTCAATAAACCAATTATATTCATGCAAATACTGATTATTAACCACTTCCAACCAATATTGATGATGCCGTTTTGCTTGAAAGTATTTTTGAATTCGTTCTAGAATTAGTTTTGATGTCTCTAATTCAGTCAAAACTGTTTCCGCCATTATGACCACCTACCAATGCTGACCTTTCCAATAACGTCCCGCCTTTAAGCAAACTACTAGCCATGATTAGCTTTGTAATGCCAAATCGATCACGAACACGATCAATCACACGTTCAAATGAATCTTGTTTAATCTGTTGTTCAGGCGTTTCAAACAAATTTAATTGCATACCCGTATCTGGTGATAACCGCGACAACCCGACCATCACATTGCGAACTTCTTGCCCCGTCCAACTCTCACGGAACAATTCAAGTAAATGGCGCACGATTTGATCAGTGTTACTGGTAACATCGATACGCCTAGTGCGACTAAAACCGACCCGGCCATCGTCTTCACTACTAGCATAAGAAAAACCAATCGACAAACTCACACTACCAGCTGCTTGTTGATGATGCCGCATCCTGGAAGCAACTTGCTGTCCAATTTCACTAATGACAATTTCAATCTCGCGTTGTGTGCGGTAGTCTCTCGGCAGGACTTGAGAATTACTCCAACTTTTCTCTGCAGGTGTAATCAAGTGGGCTAGCTGACTACGATCAACACCACGTGCCAGCGCAATCAGCTGTGATCCCATCACGCCCAGCTCTTGTTTCATTTGAAATGGATCAGCATGCGCTAAATCATCCATGCTCACAATACCAATTCGATTCAGATGCGCTTGTGTCCGATGACCAATACTCCAAACTTTAGTAAGATCGGTAATTGGCCAAATCTTGGCAGCAAAATTCGCAAATGACAGTTGTCCCATCAAATCATGATCATGTTTAGCAAAAATATCTAAGGCTAGTTTTGCTTGAACCGGATTCTCACCAATTCCAACCGTCGTATACAGGCCAAATTGGTCTTTAACGGCCTTTTGCATCCGTTTAGCTACAGCTAACGGCGATGGTCCAAATAATTGCCAGGACTTCGTCATATCGATGATTGATTCATCAATTGAATATGGATACACGTCTTCATCAGCCGCAAATGAGCGAAAAACACGATTAATTTGCAGATTACGTTGAATATATAGATTCATGCGTGGTGGAACGACTTTTAATTTATTGGGTTTCGGTAAATCACGTTGACGTGAAACATTGCTGATGCCATAAAGTTTTTTGGCTTGTGGCGATGCTGCTAGTATCAAGCCACCACCACCCACATTATCTGTTTCAGACATCACGACTAATCGTGATTTAAGTGGATTTAGCCCCCGTGCCACACTCTCAACACTTGCGTAAAATGACTTATTATCAATCATGAAAAAGACACCATGCGGTTCGTTTGAATAATCCATCATTTTCACCTCGCAAATTCGATAACTATATTATCGAACATTTGTTCGCTGTTTTCAAGCAAAATTGTCCGCTATTCTCTAACCAATTTTTCTTGTAAGTACCATGTCATTACTTTATAATAACTCTAAAAGGATAGGTGATCATTTATGGATGCTCTAAAATCATTTGGAAAATTCAAGTCTCATAAAAATGGAAACACCCGTGCAGTGACGATTCCAAAGAGTATTAATTTACCCGACGATCAAGAATATGAGTTAGAAGTAGCTAAGGACAATACGCTCATCTATCGTCCAATTTTAAATAATGACAATCCTTGGTTAAATGAATCCGCAGCTAACTATGATTTTCAAAAAGATATTAATGAATTGGAATTTAAAATGGGGACTGAAACACCTCAAGGAAAGGAAAAAATTGATTAATGATTGTTCCCAAAACTGGTGATATCATTTGGATAGATACCGAACCCCATGCCGGACATGAAGAAGGCGGCCACTCTCCTGAAACAGGCAATATACGACGACCTATGATTGTTTTATCTAACGCTCAGTACAATACTGCCACTGGTTTTGTAATGGGCATGCTCATTACGTCAACGCATCATACAAATCACTCATTTTATTTACCATTCGCTGACTTTGATAGTGGCATTAATGGTGATATTGTGACATTTTACATGCCTACATATGATTATCATGCACGACATGGTGAAATCATTGGACATGTTGCTGACAATGCAATTATTAAAGAACTCCACAAACGAATTTCTCAAATTTTAGCAAATTAAGCTCAATCTCATTTAAAAATATGTACAAAAAAAGAACTATCTGGTCCTAGGTGCCGAGATAGTTCTTTTGGTGTTATTAGTTGTTCTTTGAAACAACTTGCTTGCCATCGTAGTAACCACAACTTGGGCAAACCATATGTGACTTGCGTAATTCTCCACAATTTGGACAAGGTGCCAAACCAGGAACAGCAAGTTTAATGTGACCACGGCGCATTGCCTTTTTAGTCTTTGAAGTCTTTCGTGCTGGGACAGCCATTAATGCCACCTCCTTAAAAATTTTATCCACACATTTTTAATGTCCGCTAATTGTCATTATTATCCTGATCAGGAAACAGTTCTTTTAATTTAGCAAGACGTGGATCAACAGAGTTATCTTCTACCGCTTGGGCATCATCATAGTCATCTTCAGAAATAACTTCCCAATCATGACCTGTGGGCATTGGCGCCCCTTCTGATTCCTCGGGCGATAGAATACGCATTGGAATTTGTAACACAATGTTTTCGGCGACGGCCTCATCGAGGTCAATCGTTTCATTATCCAATACAATCACCGTTTCATCTTTTTCGTAGCGGTCCAAATGTTCTGAACTTGGTAAATAAAATTCAGTAAATTCGAACTGCGTTGGAAATGGAACCGGTGTGAGTGAACGACTGGATGGCACGGTCAAGTTAGTATCAACTTTAATGGTTACCATCACGTCCCCATCTTTATATGACAAGTATCCTGATACTTTGACAGGATCAACATGCAAAATCATTTCTGGGAATCGTTCAGTTAATGTAGCATCTAAATCTAAGGTATCATCGATGTGAAGTGGCGTGTCTTTGTACTTCTGTAACTCGTTTAAAGACCATTTCATAGTCCGTACCTCCCTAATGCAACGTGCTTAATTATACTAGCACCTAATTTGATTGTCAACGTAATATCCTTGACAGGTGTTATTTAATCACGGGTTTCCTACGCATATCTTGTTCAACGTGACTCATTTGTTCATATAGCTTACCTGCACGATAGTCTAGATTCAGCAACCCCTGTTTTAAATCAACATCCATTTTGGTGATTAATGGTAATTTTAGCTGCTTTTTAAGCTCATGCAGATACTGTTGCCCAACAGTGTTAAACCCTAGTACGCGCAAGTATAGCTGGTCATAACAACGTTGCATCTCGCCAGTTGTGATTTGCAAAAGCGTGTACAAACAAACCCGCTGTATACGTGAGTATGTATACCTTTTGGATTTAGCGGCCTTCATAAATTCGGTAAATGTGCCTGCATTTTCCGCTGCCTGTTTCAATCGATATTCTAAGCCTTCCGACATTTGATAAATCTGTTGTAAATATGAAATAGGCGCTTGCGTTAATTGATAGCGTAACAACGGGTATAATTGCGTCCAACTTGCATTATATTCAGTATCGGCTAAATCGTTTAGCGTTTGTGTCGAAACAAATTCGTTGAGCCGCGAGTCCTGATTAATTGCTGCTAACCGAATAGCAGACGCACTGGCAAATGGCTCTTGTGTCGGTAAATCAGTACTTTTATAACCTGCTCCCTGACGCAAAATCGGGTGTAAGTTAATCGATGAATTAAGTGCCAATTTTGCTTGGGTATAACCAAAGGCCAAAATATCATTTGATTCCGTCAGTGATAACCCTGTTTGTGCTTCCAATTGTTGGTTAAATTGAGTTGCGTAGGTTGCATTAAATTTCGTAAATTCTTGTGATTGAAATTTGCTCTGTGCTGCCACTAACTTGTTAAAGTCCCACTGGGGATGTTCACTTCCAAATACCAAATCACTCACTTGCAGTGCGTCCAATAGGCGTAAGGCCCCATTAGCAAATAAATGTGCTGGTTGTACGGCCGCAGCCACTGGTAACTCAATGACTAAATCGACACCATTTACCAACGCTTCATTTGCCCGTGTCCATTTGTCTAATATTGCAGGTTCACCTCGTTGAACAAAGTTACCACTCATGACGGCAATACTAACGTCAGCATGCGTTAGCTGCTTCGCCTGCTGTAAATGATACAGATGACCATTATGAAATGGATTGTATTCAGTTACTAGTCCCACAGCTTTCATTGTAAACTCCTATTTCTGACACTCAAAAAACCATCTTGTGGTTTGATCATTAACCGTTTGTTTTCCAAAATCAGCACTAACGTTAATTTGTTTAAATCCGACCTGTTTCAGCGCTGCTTGATAATCTGTTAAGTCATACGTGCGTTCATAATGCGTTTCTGAAACACGATCATAGCCATGAATGCTGTCATTCCAATTAAAAAAACTCAGCTCATGGATCACAGCGTGTTCAACTGTTTCGTTTGCAAAACTACTCCATAAAAAGGCCCGTTTTTGTTCTGGGTCATCAAAATTATACATATAGCCAGGATAAACCACATCGGTTTGATATGGGCTAATGACATCAAATAAAAATCGACCATTATCACCTAGATGTTCATAAACTTGTGCAAACACAGTGGTAATCTGTGACAAATCATCTAAATAACACAGCGAATCAGCGAAACACGTTACTAAATCAAATTGATCCAAATCACTCAAATCAAGCATATTAGCATTAACTAGATCAAGGTTGACATTTGCTTTTTCACGATGTTGGTCTGCTAAGCTCAACATCTCATCAGAAAAATCGGCCACCGTAACTGTTAGGTTTTTTTGAGCCAATAAAACGGCCAATCGACCAGCACCACCAGCTAAGTCTAAGACCGTCTTCTCATTATCTTGTTTAGTTGCCATCACAAAATCAGCCCATTGTTGATACATTTCGCTATCAAACAACTCGTCATAAAGCTGTGCAAAACTCGTATAAATCATGCTTCACTAACCCACTGGCTGACATTAACTAGGGGTGCTTGCGACCATAATTTTTCCAAGTTATAAAATGAACGTTGATCTGTTTGGAAAATATGCACAATAACATCTCCCAAATCAACTAGAACCCAATTAGCGGCTTGTTTGCCTTCAACACGGCCAACTTCGATGTCTTGTTTATGTGCTTCTTCAACAACCGCGTCAGCAATCGCTTGCACTTGGCGGCTTGAGTTAGCATTCATAATAACAAAATAATCTGCCATCAAACTGACTTCTGAAACATCTAATGCCACAATATCTTCTGCCCGTTTGCTATCTGCTGCTTTAACTGCCGTTTCTAAAATTGATTTACTATCCATGAAATTCTCCTTTATTACTGAAATGTGCTTCGAAAAACTATTTTTCAACACACGCTATTTTGCAACCCATTCATTATAAGTATCAATTGTCTTCGGATAAATTGGTCGTTGATTTTGAATTAAATAAGTTAACGTTTGTTTGGTTTGAATAGCAACTCCCGCTGCTAAATCACTTTGGGTGAGTTTTCTTGCCACCTCAACGCCATCAAAATCACGTGCTGGTTCAATATAGTCAGCCATATAAACAATCTGCTCTAATTTACTCATTACCGGGGCCCCAGTTGTATGATGGCGAACCGCATTCAAGATATCTTCATCATCAATCCCTAACTCGGTTTTAATCATTTCAGCACCTACAACACCATGCCAAATGGCATTACCGTAATCCAACAGTTCTTTTGATAAGTGCTGTTGTTTAATCACTTGAATGAAGTCTTCATCAGGCCGTTGCTTGGCGTAATCGTGAACTAATCCCGCAATGCTAGCTTTTTGGATATCCACACCATTTTTTTGTGCCAATTCAATGGCTGTTTGCTCCACGCGTAAAACATGTTCAAAACGCGACTTAGAAAGTGCCTGTCTCAACTTTTCAATTAATTGTTCACGGGTCAATGACATGATTGTTTCATCATATTTAATTTCAGTCATGATATAAATGATGCTCCTTAATATATTGCTCAACTGCCTTAGGGACAAGATAATTAATCGATTGACCGGTTTTAATGCGATTTCGAATATCGGTTGAACTAATATCAATTAATGGTGCATCGACCCAAATAACAGGATAATTACTTTCATCGCTAAAACCACGACGTCTGATGCCCACAAATGTAACCATTTGTGCCAATTCATCTATTCGATGCCAAGTTGGTAGATAGGCCACCATGTCGCCACCAATGATAAAGTAGTAATCTGTGTCAGGATGGAGTCGTTTTAATTCACTAATGGTATCAAAGGTATAACTGACACCGCCGCGATTAATTTCGGCCAATTCTAAACCAAACAAAGCATTATCCGCAATTGCCAATTGGATCATTTCAACGCGCGTTTGGGCATCAATGGCCTCTTTGGCATCAACATGCGGTGGAATCATATCAGGCAAAAACAGCACTTGATCAAGTCCTAATGCGTGTCCCACTTGATCAGCAACAATCAAATGACTCGTATGAATTGGATTGAATGTTCCACCATATAACCCCACACGACGTTTCTTTTTTGTTTGTGTTTGAGTTTGTAATTTTGTTTGAGTATTCTGTGTTGTTTGACCCTGCACCACAGTTGTCACTTCCCTTAAATTTTGGCAACTTGATCTGATAATTGACGTAATTCTTTTTCTTGCGAAACTTTAAATAAAACAAGTACCCTACCAATAATTTGAACGACTTGAATATCGGTTTGAGTTTCAATATAGTCACGCACTTCATCAGTATCGACATCAGCATTTTGTAAAATATTAACTTTAATTAATTCTCTTTTATCTAAAGCACCACTTAATTGATCAAGCCAATTAGGCGTGAGTCCATTTTTACCAACCGCAAACATTGGTCGTAAATGTTGAGCGTTTGCTCGTAAAAATCTTTTTTGTTTTCCACGTAATTTCATTAATTGTCTTTTCCTTTTTTTATTAAATCATTGCTCGTCTAACCACGACAGAAATTCCTTTTGGTGCCCAGCCAGAAACACTAGTTTGTGCCGGAAGTGTAATCCAACCAAGACCTTCAAAAACAAGATCACTTTTTTCATCAATATGGAAGGTATGTTGCACTAGTGGTGGCAACGTGTCTTTTTCATCAGCAGTCGGCGGGGTTAATAAATCACCTACATGTTGATCATAGAAATGATCAGCATTCTCTAACTTAGTTCGATGGAGCGTGAGATTATTATCAAAATAAGTCACAAACCCTTTTTTTGGTCCTTTGTCATAATCAAAACGTGCAACACCACCCAAGAAAATAGTTTGTTGATCATTTAGTTGGAATGTACGAGGTTTGATTTCTTTTTGTGGTGCCACTAATTTCAGTGCTTTGGCTGAAAGCACATGCGCCATCTGGTCATTGTGAATAATTCCTGGTGTATCAACCATTTGATGGCCATCATCAAGTGGAATTTCAATTTTATCAAGAGTTGTCCCTGGAAATCGTGACACTGTGATCAGTTCTTGAACACCTGTGGTTTGTTTCAAAATTTGATTAATCAGCGTTGATTTACCCACATTCGTAACACCGACGACATACACATCGCGATTCTGACGATATTTTTCAATTTGCTTTAACAAACTAGTAATTTGATGACCTTTTTTGGCTGAAACTAACGCCACATCTTCAGGATAAATACCATTGATATTGGCTTGTTGCCGCATCCAATCTTTTAACTTACTGCGTTTGAGTGAACTAGGAAGAATATCTTCTTTATTTCCTACTAATAAGATCGGATTATCACCGACGAAACGATGAAGTCCCGGAATCACACTACCGTTGAAATCAAAAATATCCACAACATAAACGATTAATGCATTGGCATCTTGAATCTGTGTCAATAATCTTAAGAAATCATCATCAGTGAGTGACACTGGCATAATTTCATTGTAGTGGCGCAGACGAAAACACCGTTGACAATATAATTCATTTTTTTCTAGTCCCTTTTGGATTGCTGATTCAGGGGTATAGCCAATTTCGTTGGCATCAGTTGATTGTATTAAAGCACCGCAGCCAATACATCTCAAATCTTTCGTTGTTTCAGTCATTCAAATCCTCCTGCCAGTGTAATGTGTGATACGTATTCAGTAACTTTTTCATAATAAATTTTTCCATAAATCGATTAATGCTGGTATTCCAAGCATCCGTATTAATTAGGGGTTTGACCAAAATACTGTAAACACCAGCCTGATTAGCAGCAACCATGTCTGTTAATAATTGATCGCCCACCATAACCACTTCAGTGGGTGCTAAATCAAGTTTCGTTAGTGCGCGCTTAATGCCGTATCCCAATGGTTTTAATGCACGCGAAATAAACGGTAGGTTTAATGGCGCTACCGCACGTTGAACTCGTTCGGCACTATTATTTGAGATAACAATTAATGGAATTTGCTGTTCATTTAATCGAGTCATCCAGTCTTTTAATTGCTGAGTGCCATCAGGATTATTCCAAGCAATTAAGGTATTATCTAAATCCGTAAAAACAGCTCGAATACCAAATTTTTTTAATTGTTTCGGATCGATATTGTAGATAGAATTAATCATCCATGTTGGCTTAAATTCATTTATCATTCGTCACTTTTCCTTATCTGTCTAGTCGTCTTATTATATTGAAAAACGCGATAATAATCAATTGAACCAATTGATTTGTTCTATGTAAATAAAAAAGGTCAGAACAAGCCTGCTCTAACCTTTAATTGAAAAACTATTTACTTGCTTTTTTAGCTTCATCAACCAAAGCGGTAAATGCGGCAGCATCGCTAATTGCTAATTCTGCTAACATTTTACGATTAACGGTAATGTTAGCTAATTTCAAGCCGTGCATCAACTTGCTGTAGCTAATATCATTCATTCTAGCAGCAGCATTGATTCTAGCAATCCATAGTGAACGATAATTGCGTTTGTTTTGCTTACGATCACGGAAGGCATATTGATATGACTTCATCACTTGGTCTTTAGCTGTCTTAAATAAACGGTGCTTTGAACCACGATAGCCTTTCGCTAATTTCATTATTTTTTTGCGCCGAGCGCGTGTAACTGTTCCACCTTTAACTCGCATTGTGGTATCCTCCTATGATTTTAAAAGATTTATTGAAGTAATTAAATTACTTAAGTTGAAGTAACTTCTTGTAACGTTTAACGTTTGTCTTGTCCATCATACTTAGACCACGAAGTTGACGACGTTGTTTCTTTGTCTTTCCGTGAAAACGGTGACTAGTATAAGCATTGGCACTCTTGAATCCACCATTAGCTGTACGTTTGAAACGCTTTGCTGCGGCGCGATTTGTCTTCATTTTTGGCATAATTAAATCCTACTTTCCAATCAGTTTTTTGTGTTATCAGTTGGTGCTAAGACCAAAAACATACTTCGGCCTTCCATCTTGGCGCGTTGCTCAACAGTGGCCATATCTTTCGTTTCGTCAGCCATCTTGTTAAGCACATCTCGACCAATATCTTTATGGGTAATTGCCCGACCCTTAAACCGAATTGAAACACGTACTTTATCACCTTTAGATAAGAATTTGCGTGCATTCTTTAACTTGGTGTTAAAGTCATTTGTATCAATCGTAGGGCTCAGACGAACTTCCTTAATAGAAATGGTCTTTTGTTTCTTACGAGCTTCACGTTGCTTCTTTTGCATTTCGAAGCGATACTTCCCGTAATCCATGATTCGCGCAACTGGCGGTTTTGCTTTTGGCGCAACCAAAACAAGGTCTAATTCTGCAGCTTCAGCTAATTGTAATGCTTCACTTTTCGACTTAACACCTAGTTGGTTTCCTTCAGCATCAATCAAACGCAGTTCACGAGCACGAATTCCGTTATTGACCATCATATCTTGAGCTATGGCAACACACCTCCAAATTTTATGGCGAAAGACAGCAAAAAACGGAGTGCACACGCACCCCGCTATCACAGTAAATAACTGTATATTCTCTCTCATCAGCCCAGCGATCCTAATCACTAAGGCGAGAAGCGGGTGCTTCTGCTTAATCTTTCAACCTTTATAACTTAACAAATATCTGTTCGCTTGTCAAACTCTTTTATGCTTTTGTCCGTCGATTTTTACCTTGCATGACGACTTCGCGAGCTAAAAAACGAATTCTTTCCATGATTCGTTTAGCCTTTAGCGGTTCGACATCGCCTCGTTGGTTGACCGTCAAATGCTGTTTTTCAAATTCTGCCATTGTGAAATTAGAACTGAAAAACGTCGGTAATTCATTTTGCATTCTGTATTCTAAGATAACGCCTAATACATCATCACGAATCCAGGCTGACATTGAATCTGCCCCAATGTCATCTAACATGAGAATCGGCGATTTTTTGATCGCATCTAACTTTTGACCAGTATTGTTGTCACCAATCGCATTTTTCATTTCAACCGCAAAACTCGGAAAGTGCACTAATGTCGAAGTGACACCATGTTTAGCAAGCTCATTAGCAATAGCACCTAGTAAATAGGTTTTTCCAACACCAAAGCTACCAGTTAAATATAAGCCAGGGACAAATTGCTGATGCTTGATTGTATAGTTATCAATAAAATCCGTCGCCAGTGCAAAAACTTGGTTTCGTGAACTGTCACCTAGATCAAACGCATCGAACGTCGCATTTTTGATCAATTTAGGCATATTCACAGAAATAACGCGCCGATTAAGTTGATCAAGTTTTTGTTGCTCCACTAATGCTTGGGTTGGAACATAAGACACGTCAATTAAGTTTTTACTAATCACTAAAATTGGCCGGTAACCAGGTGCAAAGCCATCTTCATGACGCGCAATTTTAGCTTTTTCATTAACGAATTCGTATAGCTTGGCCTCTCCCCGCGTGACACTTTGTGCACTGAGTTGGTTTTGGTTCTCATTCAAAAATGAGACGACATCAGGATCGGAATAAACTTGTTTCATAAGTTGCTCATATTCTGGATCCAAATGTCGCTCTTGCATCATTTTTTTCATTTCTTGTGCAACATCTTCCATGGTTTATTCCCCCTGACCATCATTTTTCTGTCGTATTTTTGCTAACCGTGCTTTCATCTCTTCAATTTCTTTTGGACTTGCCTGCTTTGTCTCACTTTGATAATTTTCTTCTGCCCATTTAGGTAGCGTTTCTTTAATTCGGCCTTGATTACCACGTGATCGACGACTAGTTTGTTGCTGAGTTCGTTTTTGTTGATACGTTTTAATCTGCTCAATTGCCATTGCGGCAGTTGCAACGTTAGCCTGTGACCAACTATTTGCAACTGTATCAACTAAATTTTGTTTCAAGGTCACGTCGCCACGTTCTTGAATTAAATAATAACTCAACATGTTAATGACTTCATTACTAAATAATTGCTTTTGAGCAAGTTGTCTTAAAATAAACTGTTCATTTTTGGTAACATAACCATTTTTTTGTTCTTTTAGTTGTTGTAAAAAATCAGCGGGTGAATATTGCTGACAAGCCTTCACCAGTGCCTGTTCTGAATTCGATAACTCAGTTTGGTCAGATGCTTCTGTGCGCGGTTTAATTTGAGTCGATTGCTGGTTATCAGTCAGTGTAAACTGTTGTGAAATCAAGGCTTTTAGTTTTTGTGGTTCAATTTCATTACTTGCTACATTGGTTGCTTGCACAATTAAGGTCGCCATTTGCACTTCATCGATGCCATAGACGTTATATTCAGTATTAATGAGTTGTTTGTTTTTTTGAATCTCAGCCTCTGAAACACCCTGACTATTAACCAGTGAATTCAACAATTGAAAATCAAATTTAGAATAGACAATGTCATCATGTGGTTGCTTTTCCACAACAAATTTAGTCCGGCTTTCAGAAATAACAGTTGGGATGTTTTCAACTTTTTCTTGGTTAATGTGGAAACTCTCAAAAAAAGAAGCTGAACTATTTATCAGTTTAGTAGTATCAAATTGAAACTGCGTTGTTTCATCAATTAACCGTTGGTACTCATGCTCACCAATCGTTTCTAACAATAAAACGCTCAGTAAATCATCATTAATAAAGGCATCTTCAGGCAATGTTGGCAACAACTTGTATACTACAAATTCTCCTAAGCCATCATGACCAACAAAACTTTTTAACAACCGCAATGCTTCTAACCGTTCTTTGGCTTTTTGAAAATCCGAAATGTCAATCCCTAGCCAGGAAAGTAGCAAAGTATGACTTTGACGATTGGAAATCATGGGATGGGCCCTGACCTTTGTTTTCAATAGATAATACAAACTAAATGCATTGGGTCCCAAAATGGGTTGATAAAAGCGATTCAACATTTGCTCTGAGAATTGGGTGTAGTTTTGTGATAAACAAATAATGAACCCTGTATTTGGATTTAAGTTGTTTGTTTGTGTCATTGCTACTAGTTTCCTCTTTATTTCTTATCAACCATATTTTGTAATTCACTTAAAAAGACTTCCATGTCTTTAAATTGACGATAGACACTGGCAAAGCGAATGTAAGCCACTTCATCTAACGTTTTTAATTCATTCATGACATATTCGCCAATGACTTGACTGTTGATTTCACTTTCGCCGGTGGTCCGAATTTCAGTCTCAACTTTTTCAACTAAGGCCGTCATGCTTTCCATGCTAACCGGACGTTTTTCAGCTGAGCGAATCACGCCTTTAAGAATCTTTTCACGATTAAACTCTTCGCGCGTACCATCTTTTTTGATGACTAGTAACGGTGATTGTTCGACTCGTTCAAAGGTCGTAAAACGAAAACCGCATTTTTCGCATTCTCTTCGTCTTCGAATACTTTGGCCATCTTCTGACGGACGACTGTCAACGACTTTTGATCCGTTATGTTGACAATGTGGACACAGCATGGTGTCATTCCCCACTTTCAATAAATCATCTTGTATTTAACCATTGTAATACTTGTTGTTTTGTTTCGCTAACAGTTCCCGAATTATCAATGACAATAGTTGCTTTAGCAACTTTTTTATCTAAAGACATCTGTGACTGAATTTTGGCCATTGCTTGTGATCGATCAATGTGATCACGTTCCATCAAGCGTTGTAACTGCATTGGCGCTGGTACGCTCACAACCATTATTTGATCAACGCTTTTATCATACCCCTGTTCAAATAGTAGTGGTGCATCTAAGATGATTAGGTCATGGTTTAGTTTTAGCTGCTCCACTTGATGTTGAATCTCTGTTTTAATCAGCGGTTGCATAATCTGATTCAATTTTGTCAGTTTTTTTGAATCATTGAACACAATTCGACCAAGTTCAGTACGATTGAGACTACCGTCAGCATTTAATAATTGTTTACCAAATTGCGTGATAACTTGCTTTAATCCGGTACTCCCAACTGCGACAACCTGATGGGCAATCACATCTGCATCAACAACTGGGATCTGTCTTTCTTTAAAAATAGTGCTAACTGTGCTTTTACCAGTAGCAATGCCGCCTGTTAATCCTAATAGCATACCCTAATCATCTTCCTTTAACACTTGACAATGGGGGCAAAAAGTCGTGCCTCTTTGCGCAACCTTAATTTTAACCATTTTGGTGCCACATCGTTCACATGGTTTTCCTACGTTACCATACGCATGAAGTTGGTGCTGAAACGCACCCGCGTCCCCAAACGCATTCGTATACGAATGAACGGTAGTACCATGGTTTTTTGTTGCCAGAGCGAGTTCCTCAATAATGTTTTGCCGTAGTTGCTTAATCACTTTTTTAGGAACTAAATTAACATGCTGTTGTGGATGAATTTTAGTCAGCCATAACACTTCATCAACATAGATATTTCCCAAACCAGCCACGTTACTTTGATCTAACAAAAATGGCTTTATTTCGCGATGACTCTTATGCATGATCTTGGTCAGATACTCAATTGTTAATGCCTCTTCTGTTGGTTCAGGCCCAATTGTCTTTAAACCAGCGACTGTCATTTCATCGCCAGTTTTGACCAGCGTCATTCTGCCAAATTTACGCGTATCGTTATAACAAAGTTCAGTATGATCATCTAAATGAAAAATTACATGTGTGTGTTTTTGTGGCGTTAGGCCCTCGCCAAGATTATAGTACTTACCTTCCATACGAAGATGAGAAACCATCGTCAAATTGTTTGAAAATCGAAACAATAAATACTTTCCGCGTCGATCAATTTGTTCAATTGTTTGGCCAATTAACGATTGTTTAAAGAACTCAACATCATTGGTAATGGTCTTACCATAAAGGACATCTATGCCAACGATTTTTCGGCCTTGAGCAATTTTCATTAATCCGCGTCTGACTGTTTCCACTTCAGGTAATTCAGGCATCACAAAAACTCCTTTAGTTACTTATTTAGCATCGTACCATGTTTTGCCATGTGCACTTTCAACTTTAAGTGGTACATCTAATTTAACAGCTGAATCCATCACACTCGGTACGAGCTTTTCCAATACTGCAATTTCTTCTTTTGGTGCTTCAAACACTAACTCATCGTGAATTTGCAATAGCATTGTTGCTTGCAAATGTGCTTCTTTCAAGGCCGATTCCATTCCAATCATGGCAATTTTAATAATATCCGCAGCACTTCCTTGAATCGGAGTATTCATGGCTGTTCGTTCCGCAAATGAACGTTGATTAAAATTGCTGGAGTTGATATCTGGCAAATAACGTCGTCTATGTGTCAGTGTTTCGACGTAGCCTTGTTTCTTAGCTTGCTTAACCACGGTATCAATATAATTCTTAACACCTGGATACTGTTCAAAATAGGTGTCAATGAACTGTTTAGCTTGTTTACGTGTTATGCCAATGTTTTGGGATAGGCCATAGTCACTAATACCATAAACAATGCCAAAGTTAACTGCTTTGGCTTGGCGACGTAAGTTACGATCGATTGGTTCATCCGGGCCTAACTTAAAAATTCTTCTTGCCGTGCTGGCATGAATATCCTGATCTTCCAAAAAGGCTTCTTGTAAATTTTTGTCACCAGTAATGTGGGCCAAGACGCGCAATTCAATTTGTGAATAATCAGATGAAAAGATCTCCCAACCATCGTGACTAGGCACAAACGCTTGACGAATTTGTCGACCTTCTTCCAAACGAATTGGAATATTTTGCAAGTTTGGATCTACTGAAGATAAGCGGCCAGTTTGCGTTAAGGTTTGTAAATAGCGTGTATGAATTTTCTGGTCAGTCGAATGAACTACCTTGAGTAGTCCTTCGATATAAGTGGATTGTAACTTTGAAATTTGGCGATATTTTAAAATGTTATCGACAATTGGTGCTTGAGAACGTAATTTTTCAAGTACATCGACTGCCGTTGAATAGCCGGTCTTGGTTTTCTTAATCACTGGCAATTTCATTTCTTCAAACAAAATTTTTCCTAATTGCTTGGGGGAATTAATATTGAACTCTTGGCCAGCTTCTTGATAAATTTGTTGTTCGATTTCACTTAAACGTTCTAGGAGCTTACTGCCCATTGCTTCAAGCTTTTTAACATCCACTCTGACACCACTAATTTCCATTTGAGCCAGGACAAATGAGAGTGGTAATTCAATATCGGTATACAATTCGGTTTGTTCATTTTCATCCAATTGTTCAAACAAAGGTTGTTTGAGATTTTCGATTGCCAAAGTTTTTTTGGCCAAATGGTTATAAAAAATCTGATCGTCCGTTGGAATAGCACGTTTTGCGCCTTTACCATACACTTCTTCATCAGAGGCGACTTGCATGTAACCATGTTCATGAGCTAAAAGACCTAAGTCGTCATTATTTTCATTGGTATCTAATAAGTACGAGGCCAATAATAAATCAAAGTTAACTTTGCCTAATTTAACACCTAAGCGGTTTAATCCCACAGTCATTGCTTTGGAATTAAAAACATCTTTTTCAATATCATTACTTGTTAAAATTTCGCTAATCACATCAGTAGTCAATAAGTCAACATCGCGGCTGACAAACCAATGGTCTTTTTGTCCAATGACAAAACCTACCATTTCAGAAGTATGATAATTAGCATCCGGCATTTCTAGGTAAAAACTGACATGATCCTTTAACTGCTTGAGTTTGTCCAAATTTTCTAATGTCAAAACGGTAAAGTCCACTGCTGTTTCATCATTTAAATCAAGTGACGTTTGATCCGTTTGCAATTTAGCCAAAAATGAGCGGAAGTTCATTTCTTGATAAAATTTTACCAATTGACCTTCATCCGGACCTGAATAATCTAAATCCTTAACACTAATTTCGATTGGAGCCGCTTGATTAATTCGTGCCAATTTTTTGGATAAAAAAGCGTTATCCTTATCTTCAATTAAATGTTCTTTCATTTTACTTGGTTTTAACTCATCAAGATGGTCGTATAAGTTTTCTACTGACCCAAATTGTTGAATCAACTTCAGTGCGGTTTTTTCACCAACTTTAGTAACACCAGGATAATTATCTGAAGTATCGCCCATTAACCCCTTCATATCGATAATTTGTTCAGGTTTGATGCCAAATTTTTCTTCGACATGCTGCGGTGTATAACGTTCAACTTCAGTGACACCTTTATGAGTAACAGAAACTGTCGTTTGTGACGTTGCTAACTGCGTTAAATCTCTGTCTCCAGTCACAATTGTCGTTTGAAAACCATTATCAGCGGCCTCATGAGCTAAAGTGCCGATGATGTCATCGGCTTCATAATTAACTAATTCATATGTTTTAATGCCACGAGCAGCAATTAATTCTTTTAAATATGGCATCTGTTCCGATAATTCAGGTGGTGTCTTAGCACGTCCACCCTTATAATCAGAATACATTTCGGTTCGAAAAGTAGTCTTGCCAACATCAAAAGCCACTAATGCCGCATCCGGTTTTACGACCTCTAAGATATGATCTAACATCAAGTTAAATCCATAAATTGCCGTGGTATGTAATCCGTCTCGATTAGTAAATTTTCCTAATTGTGAATGCAAAGCAAAAAAAGCTCGAAATGCCACACTGTTTCCATCTACTAATAATAATTGTTTCGTCATATTTTGCTCCTGACTTGATCTGAATTTATCTTGTTCTATTGTACCAAAAAATAGGGGTTGGTGTTTGTTAATGAGATTGGAAATTTAAGGGATAAAAAAATTGTACTAAGGGGATGCTTAGTACAATTTTTTGTAGTTTGTTTAATTTTTATTGTTGAAACGTGCTCCGAGCGACAGTTTTCTGCGGTTAACCCACTGAAAGTAAAATCCCTAAACCCGGGGATTTCACTTTTAGTACGTTAATCCTCAAAAACTCCCAGTCGCCCTGCGCACTCTAGTTGTTGTCGCTCATTCCAAAAATCTGTAACAGATTCAAGAATAAGTTAACAAAGTCTAAATACAACTGTAAGGCGCCCATTACTGCAAGGCCACTTACTGAAACTTGATCACCATATTTGAGGTAAATGTTTTTCATGTTTTGTGTATCCCATGCTGTTAAAACTGTGAAAATTAATACCGCAACATATGAGAAGATGTAGGTAATCAATGCACTCTTCAAGAACATGTTGATAACACTTGCAATGATTAACGCAATTAAAGCCGCCATTGCATGTGAACCAAATTTGCTTAAATCACGTTTGGTAATACCACCATACACTGTCATCGTTAAGAAAATTGCCGATGACGATAAGAATGCCGCCGCAATGTTTGCTGACGTGTAGGCAGCTGCAATCAATGAGAATGTGACTCCATACAAGATACCAGTGACCATCAATAGAATGAAACTCATCACTGGGTTTCTAGTTGCTCGAAAACTGATTACCATCGTTAACCCAATTGGTAGCAATAATAAAACCCATTGCATACCTGGATGTAGTGATAAATATCCAAAGACCTGTTGTTTAAACATACCCATGCTTAAATATGCGCTCAACGCTGAAACTAAGACAGCCAAACTCATATTTGCGTACATTCGTGTCATAAATTGAGACAAGCCTGCCTCATTGCCCACGACTTTACGACTTGCTTGTGAATAATCTTCATTGAAGTTGTTCACTCATGCCACCCCTTTTTATTAAATTCAATCGGTTGTCAAACAGTGTAACAAATTATGCCTAACTTGCAAGTAATATCATGATTAACTATTTTTTGGCGTGATATTGCTGAGCAAGGTTTCATATTCACGCTCATATTTTTGAACATCACCAGCACCCATAAAGACAACGACAGCATTATGGTAATCCAAAAGTGGTGACATATTATCTAATTTCAAAACTTCGCCACCCTTTGTAATTTTGGCGCCCAAATCAGCACTAGTAATTTTCCCTGACGTTTCCCTGACTGAACTAAAAATATCAGTGAGATAAACTTTATCGGCTAAGTTCAAACTGGCAGCAAAATCATCTAATAATGCAATTGTTCTTGTAAACGTATGTGGTTGAAAAACTGCCACAATTTCTTTATCTGGATACTTTTGACGAGCAGCATCCAATGTTGCTTTAATTTCTGATGGATGGTGTGCGTAATCATCAATGATGGTCATATCAGCAACTTGACGTTCACTGAAACGACGCTTAACGCCTTGAAAACTCAATAATTCTTTTTGCAAATCATCTAAATTAATTTTTTCAAAATAAGCAACTGCAATCACTGCCAAACTATTTAAAACATTGTGTTCACCAAACAGTGGAATAGTGAAATTACCTAAAAATTCGTCCTTATAGTAAACATCAAAACTCGATCCTTTAGTGGAACGCTTAATATCGCGTGCCTGGAAATCATCATTTTGACCCGTACCATAATAATAGATTGGGACGTTCACATCTAATTTTCTTAAATTCTGATCGTCACCCCACGCAAAAATGCCTTTTTTAACTTGTTTACCAAAGTTTTCAAATGCATCTGTAACGTCTTCAATGCCGGCAAAATAGTCAGGATGATCAAAATCAATATTAGTCATGATGGCATAATCTGGATGATAAGCCATAAAATGACGGCGATATTCATCCGCTTCAAAAACAAAAAAGCGTGCATTGGGCGTCCCTTTTCCACTGCCGTCACCAATTAAGTAGCTTGTTGGCGCAATGCCACCTAATACGTGAGCCAGTAAACCAGTAGTACTTGTCTTACCATGAGCACCAGCTACACCAATGCTTGTATAACCATCAATTAACTTACCTAAAAAGTCATGATAACGGAATACCGGTAATCCGAGTTGTTTTGCGGCAATAATTTCTGGATGATCATCTGGAAAAGCATTTCCAGCAATAATTGTTTGACCTTCATGAATATTTTCAGGGTTAAATGAGTAAATTTTAATGCCCGCTTGTTCGAGGCCTCGCTGGGTAAATGTATATTGATCAATATCGGATCCTTCAACCTTAAATCCTTTGTCATGTAAAACAAGTGCCAACGCACTCATTCCTGATCCTTTAATTCCTACAAAATAATATACTGTATCCTTATCCATAACTGACGTCCTTCCAGAATTTTTATTGATGATCATCAAAAACGCTCAAATGGCGTTGTGCTTGTGTTTCGGATTTTAAAATGTCGTCTAATCCGTGACCCAAAGCAATGTTTTTACTTTTTATTTGTTCCTTTTTGGGTTGACTGGAGTCTGCTTCACTTTTTAATTTATTCGTGTCAGTAGCTGCATCAACCACAACATAATAGTCACTTGGTTGCTTATACAATTGACGTTCAATTCGACCATAATTAACTTGTGGCGAAATTATTTTTTTTAAAACAGGTGGCACATATGTTGTATTGAAAGGCTGTTTTGTGACAGGCTTCTTTTCATGAGATACAGACGTCAAGGCGTCGTCTTTAAATAATTCTTGCTGACGAAAAAATGCCGGTCCATCGTAATTCTTCTTTTCCACCTATCTCACCCCAATACTAGTCAAATAATGTTTGTGCTTTATCAAAATCGAATGCGTCGCCAACTTGACCAAAATCAGTTGGTAAAATTAAAGCTCCTGGTCGATTTGGTGCATTTTTAATATGCAATTCCCGACCTGAACAAATCATGCCGTCACTCGAGACACCACGCAATTGACCTGGCCAAATAATTTCACCGCTAGGCATCATAGCCCCTACTTTGGCAACTACCACTAAAATATCAGCAGCAATATTTGGAGAACCACTCACAATTTGTAGTATCTGATCATTGTTAACTAGTGTTTTTGTAATATGCAAGTGATCTGATCTAGGATGATCCTCTAATTGTTTAACATAACCTAACACAAATTTAGGATCATGATCTAATTGCAGCTGATGAGTTGCACCGACGTGTTTCAAATGTGCATTGAGCGTGGCAACTTGATCATCAGTTAAATGAACTTGACCATTTTGATTGGTTAATTCTGGTAATAATTGGCTTGCATTGAAGAAGTTGACGCCCAAAAGTTCTTGACCGTCCTCACTCACAACTTCAACAACATCATCAAAATGATGTTCGACTTGTGGTTGGTCAGCTCCAGCAATCACGACCAAAATATCACCGATTTCATTCTTATTATAACTTGCAATTAACATAATAATCCCTTTCCTCACAAAAAAATGGCACTATCGGCCATTTTTAAAAATTTTAGTATTAATTTAAAGAATTGATGAAGTTTTCAACTTCTTCTTTAGTCTTTCGATCCTTGTTGACGAATCGTCCAGTTTCTTGTCCATCTTCAAAAGCGATAAAGCTTGGAATACCAAACACATTTAATTCTACCGCTAAATCAAGATTTTCATCCCGATCAATATTAATAAAGTGGTAATCCGGATACTCCGCTTCAATAGCTGGCATGTGAGGCTTAATGAAATTGCAATCTGAGCACCAACCAGCCTGGAAGAATAACATATATTTGCCGTCTTTAATTTGTTCTAATAAATCATCTTTTGTTGTTTTTGCTAATGCTTGCATTTCAATATCCCCCTAATTAAGTTAACTGCAATAATTATACCTAAAAAAATTATAAAAGCACTATTTTTGCACTTTTTTGTTGTGTTTTTTATAATCTGTTATACTAATAGAAATGTAAAACTGGAGGTTGTTTTATGGATAATGCATCAAAGAACCAATCCAGCTGGACACTGCCCATTGCGTTAAGCATTACCGGTGTTGCTGGCTTCTTCCTCGGAAAATTAATCAAAAATGAACAATTAAACCCTAGTGATATTTTATCAACAGTAAAAAAATACTTTCTTGCTGAGGGTCCTATTGAGGGATCCTGGATTGAAAGCAAACCAATTACGTTCCAACGGTTTGCCTTTAAAACCACTGCTTATAAAGGTGGTATTACACGTCTTGAAGACGGTCACCCGGTATCTTACCAATTCTTAGCTGACACTCATACCGGAACTGTTTTAAATATCGAGCGCATTTAACGAATGAGACCTGCAAAGCAATTGCAGGTCTTTTTTATTCATCAAAATGTGCTTTCAGCTTATAGATTGGTTGTCCCTTGGCACTGAATTTCTGTTCATATTCTGTTTGCACATTATTTTCATTTTCATCACTATTATGCAAATCCAACCACACGCCATCAAATTGCATGCCATAGTTGTTTAAACTCTGCAACGAAAACTCAAACAATCCCATGTTATCAGTTTTAAATTCAATATGACCACCAGGTTTTAAAACTTGCTGGTAATCATGTAAAAATGTTTTATACGTTAAGCGTCGCTTAGCATGTCTTGTTTTGGGCCACGGATCAGAAAAGTTTAAAAATATTTGATCTACTTCCCCATTGGCAAAATAGGTGGTCACACTTTCCCCACTACCATACGCAAACTGTAAATTCGGTAAATTTTCTGGTAATGCCAACTTTACAGCAGCTGCAATTACAGATTTTTGAATTTCAATACCAACAAAATTAATGTCTGGATGCGCTTTTGCCATCCCAATAATAAATTGACCTTTACCTGTGCCAATCTCAACTTGTAAGGGTTGTGTTTGTTCAAACCTTGCCTGCCACTTGCCAATTAATTGTTCAGGTGTTTGGGTCACAAAATCTGGATGTTCATCCAATAAAGGTTGTGCCCACGCTTTGTTTCTAACTCGCATAATTTTTCCTCATTTATAATTTACTTTTAATTCTTCTGACAACGTATTGCCGGCTTAAAAATAGACATTCTACAAATGCAATCACTATTTTAAGGGCGCTTTGCGTCAGTGAAAAATGTGACCAGACGCTTGCAATCAACATCAAACCCGCACAACAAAACAGCGTCCATTGCATAATGGTTTGAAAATTAGCCAACTTAATCTTTTGTGGTTGAGGGTATAAATGAATAAAGACGTAATTATCAAAGTGCCAATAAAATGGTACCAACTGAACGGCTACCAAGTAAATAAATAACATTAACAAGATGATATTTAAAATCCCTTGGGGTACAAAAAAGAGAATTACCATCGCGATTGCGGTTAATCGCAAAATCAGGCCACTAACCTCAGTTCCCCTGATCAAACCGCGTGCGTATAAATAACTGTATATTTGATTGGAACGCTTAAATGGTGTCAACGCAAAATCAAAATAGCGCCGGCGTTTCACCGTTCCTTGTACCATTGGGACATCAGTAAATAGATTGAAAAATCTGTAAATACCAAGCATGCGTTGATTTTCACGGTCAACGGCACGACGCCAATTCAAGACGTGCTGGGTTGTGCGTTGCTTTAAAATAAAGGACCATCCTAGTAACAACACCACAATTATTAATCCTAACCATCCATTGACCCATAATGCACAACCAATACCGATTACTGGAGTAAGTAGTGACCAAAGTAATTGATTTGTTGAAAAAGAAGGTTGAAATTGATATAAGCTAATAAAGGCATTATTCATAATCAGCCATTTTAACCCAAACAAAATTAAATATAGCACTACAATTGATGTAATTGAGAGTCCCACTACTATTTTCAAAAATGGCACCGCAATAACGAAACCAGCTGCAACAATTAATTGAGCTAATACGAGACTAGCCAGATAAGCCTTCGTTAAGTAGGTCCTGATTTTTTTTGCTTGGGGCAATAAAAAAATGGGATCTGGGGTCTTCACAAGTGTGGCCAAGCGTCCTAATTGAACCAAGCCAATCAGGACAACTAAAATTAAGGGCTTGCCCCACCAAATACCAGGTGTTAATTTAGGCAATGCTTGTGAATAACCATATGCTAATGCACCAAATAAAAAGAACAATGCAATTACAAAATGGTCGTTAAATACATACTTCCAGTATTTTAATAACAATAAAAAATGTTTATTTCGACGTTGTTGATACAAATTATTCATGTGCATCTTCCTTTGTTAAGGATAAGTAAATGTCGTCAAGGGACTCGTCAGCAAAATCGCCAAGTGCACGTAATTCGTCCAACGTGCCTTGCACACGCACGCGGCCATTATTTAGTAAGACAAATTTATCACAGTACCGTTGCGCCGTATCAAGAACGTGTGTCGACATTAAGACAGCGGCTCCGTTTTCTTTAACCGTTTCGATTAATTCAAGCAAATCATGGACTGCTAACGGATCAAGTCCGTAAAAAGGTTCGTCCACGATAAAAAGTTCGGCATCCGTCATAAAGGCACAACAAATCATTACTTTTTGTTTCATACCCTTTGAAAAGTTTGATGGAAACCAATCAAGTTTGTTTTCTAAACGAAATGTCTTTAATAATCGATTGGCCTTTTCCCAAGCCTTATTAGCATCTAATTCATAGGCCATGATAGTTAACTCCAAATGTTCTTTTAAAGTCAACTCATCATACAAAATTGGTGTTTCAGGGATATACGCAATCTTTTGCTTATAAGCGTCGCTGTTACTTGTGATGGTATTACCATCAATTTCAATTTCACCACTAAATGGCGACAGCAATCCAATAATATGGTTAATTGTGGTTGATTTTCCTGCACCATTCAAGCCAATTAACCCGACTAATTCACCATTATTAACTTCAAAACTCACATCATTCAAAACTGGAATTTGTGAATAGCCACCCACAATATTTTTTACAGATAAAGTCATTTGATACCCTTCTATTAATCTCAAAATTTCATTTAATTATATCATATGCCAAAGCAGCATTAAAATAACTTACCAGGTGCGTAAATGATAATTTTTTTGTATACTAGTGGTTAAAGAACTGGAAAGAAGGCTTCAATTATGGATGATTGTATTTTTTGTAAAATAGTTGCTGGTGATATTCCTAGTTATACGGTCTATGAAGATGATGTCGTCAAAGCATTTCTAGATATTTCTCAAGGAACTCCTGGACACACATTAGTTATTCCCAAAAAACATGTTCCCGACATTTTTGCCTATGATCCTGAATTAGCAAGCGCGGTTTTTAGCCGTATTCCAAAAATTGCACGGGCAATTAAAGCATCAAATCCAGATATTAAGGGTATGAATATCGTTAACAACAATGGTGAGATTGCTTACCAATCTGTTTTCCATTCACACTTCCATCTTGTTCCTCGTTACAGCGATCATGACGATTTTAAAATGATATTTAAAGATAACTCTGGCAATTACAGCGAACAAGACTATGAAAGCCTGCGTCAATCGATCGCCAACCATGTGGAGAATGAATAATGACTAATCCAATTCGTGCTATTAAAGATATCGTAAATAATATTAAAGAAATTAGTCGTGCGACCCGTAACGTTGTAGTTGCTGCGAATAATTTAAAAGAAACACTGGCTGATACACAAACAGAAGTTAGTGAGCTACAGAAAAAAATCGATGAATTTAATTTCAAATCTAAGCCAAGATTAGAAAGAATCAAGCAACTTCAAAAGCATATGCAAAGCGAAGTTGATCGTTTAAATGACTCCGTTAAATAACATTTCATCGTTTTTTAAATTTGAATTTTTTGTAAACTTTATTGCCTCATCATTAACACACTCGTTAAATGTGTTATATTGGTGAGGTGAGTTTTTATGTTTAAATTTAATTTTTAAGAAATGGATGTGTTTGTTACATGAAAAAATGGCTCGCAATTTTAGCTGGTGCCGTACTAATGATTCCTTTAGCAGCTTGTGGAAACAAGGCTGTTGCCACTACTAGCGGTGGTAAAATCACAGAAAGTGCTTATTACAGTAGTCTAAAAGCGACTTCAAGTGGTAAACAAGTGCTTCAACAAATGATTTTAAACAAAGTTTTGGACAAGCAATATGGTAGTAAAGTTTCTAAAGCTGATGTTAATAAAGAATATAATAACTATAAGGCACAATATGGTTCATCATTTACCAGTGCTTTAGCTCAAAACGGAATGACAACATCCGGTTTACGTGATGAAATTCGTTCTAACCTGCTTTTGAAGCAAGCAGTTAAGGCTCACACCAAGATTACGCAAAAAGATATCGACAAGCAATGGAAGAGTTTCCAACCAAAAGTAGAAACTGCTGAAATTCTCGTTGCTAAAAAAGATGATGCTACTGCAATCATCGATAAACTTAACAGTGCTTCTGATAAGACAAAATTAAAGACTTTCAAATCACTTGCTAAGAGCAAATCAACAGATACTTCTAACAAGAACAATGGTGGTAAAGTAGCTGCCTTTGATAACACTGATACCTCATTGGATTCAGCATATAAAAAAGCTGCATTTAAGTTGAAGACTGGCGAATATACCACTGAACCAGTTAAAACCGATAGTGGCTACCAAGTTATCTACATGATGAAGAACCCTGGCAAAGGAACCAAAGCCCAACATACAGCAGATTTGAAGAACCAAATCATTGAAACTGATATGAATAACAGCACTAAGTTACACAGTGTTGTTGCTAAAGTTCTGAAAAAAGGAAATGTTTCTATCAAAGATAACGATCTAAAGAATATTTTAGATGACTATCTCTCAACTAGTTCTTCATCTTCATTAACAAGTTCTAGCTCTTCAAAATAAGATAGCAATTCAAATTAAAACAGCATTTTTCATTTGAAAAATGCTGTTTTTTGTTTGCTTATTAATTTGTTTTTTCAGGTTTGTAGAAGCTACGCTTGTCTAATCCAAAAACACGTTCTGAAAATTCACCCGGTTCAGTATGATCAAGAGTCCCCTCCACCATCATAATGGAAGCATCCATTTCATCCAGATGATGTAATATTTCAGCTTCTAAAATTCGTGGTTGCACTGGTGAGCCATATTCCAACAAGCCATGATGTGACAAAACCATATGTCTAAGTAATAAAACATCTTCTTGGTTGGCATCAATTTTTAGTGCATCACAAGTTTGAACAATTTCACCATCCACAATTGAAATATGTCCCAACAAATTACCGGCTACCGTGTAAGACGTTGAAATTGGGCCTGATAATTCCGTTGTCTTACCAAGATCATGAAGTAAGGCGCCCGCGTATAGTAACGGTGCATTAATACCTTCATATTGGTTCACAACCGTTTTTGCCAATCTCAGAATGGATAACGTGTGAAAAGATAAGCCGCCTGCGAATGCATGATGATTTGTTTTTGCGGCCGGAAAACTATAAAAGTCATCTTGATGTTTTTGCAGTAGATTTCTAACAATCCGATTCCACGTTGGCTGAGTGATTTCAAAGATAAATTGATTAATCTGCTCTTCAATCTCATCTTTTTTTTCAGGTGCATGTGGTAAAAAGTTACTAGCATCATGCGGCTCAGATTCGGTCGCTAACCGCATACCTACAATCTTAACTTGTGGTTTACCCTGATAACTTTCCCGTTTCGCATTCAATTTAATGACCTTGCCGGGCACATAGAGTGATTCATCTTGTTGACTGGCGTCCCAATACATGCCAGGCAATTGACCTGACTGATCTTCAAACATCATTGCCAAAAATCGTTTTCCGTTTTTGGCTGTCCGAATATCAGCACTTTTAATCAGGACAAAAATATCCATCATTTCGTCTTCTTTAAAATCAAATAATCGTTGTTGGGCCATCGTTACACCTGCATTTCATTTAAATTTAAAATTGGAGTCGTGTGATCGATCATTCGGTCATCCGTAGTAAAATACAAAACTTGATGTGTTTTCGCAATTTCACCCAGAATCTCAAACATTGTCTGTTTTCTTGAATGATCAAAATTAACAAAACCATCGTCAATCATAATGGGCAAATCAATTAGGTCCCCCATTACTTGAACAAATCCTAATCTAAGTGCGATATATAATTGTTCAGCTGTTCCAGTAGACAATTCACCAACATCAAAGCTTTCGCCATTTTGATCAGTCACATAAATGACCGAATCAGTCAAATGTATTGTAGCATACCGATTATCTGTCAATCGACAGAAATACTGTTGGGCGCGTTCAATAATTTGTGGGAAACGGTCGGCTGAAGCTAACTGCAAGGCCTGATCAATCCATTGCACAGCTAGGCTTTGTTCCAACCATTTTTTTACCGACTCATTAATTTCAGTTTGCAAATTAGCTTTCTTTTGGAGCAACACTGTTAACGTGCCATTTTGCGCCAAACTTTCAATTTCAAAAGTAGCTGAAGCTTGTTGCTTCTCAATCAGCTTAATTTGACCCGTTAGCTCATTTAGTTCGGTTTTAGCATCATCACTTTGCTCTGATAGATCAGCCATATTTTCAAACTGTGACAGTTGTTCTTTTTGCTCGTCAGTTAACTGACTGGCCATTACTGAATTTGTTTGTTCCGTTGCTGACTGTGCAAATGATTGTTGATAAAGCTGTTCAAACTCAGCTTGATTAGCAACATCATACTCTTGAAATAATTGTTTCTGAGCATTTTGAAATTGGCTTAATTTGGTGGTTTGAGTTTTAATTTGATCTTTTATCAGATTACGTTTTTGCATTTCACTTTGCCAATCTGTCACCTGTACGTGAGCTGTATCAATTTGTTGATTTAAATCATCCAACGACTCTGGTGTCAGTGATTGAGCTTGAACTGTGGGACCCAAAGCTTGCAATTGCGTTGCATATTGATTTCTTTGATCAGTTAACTGTTTTAATTGATCATCAGTTTGCTGATTTGACTGACTTAATTGCTGTAAACGTCGTAAATCAGATTGCATTGGCAACCAATCAGTCACTTCAATTTGCGATAACCCAAAGCGGTCAGCGAAATCATCAATCTGATGATTAATTTGAGTTAGGGCACTATTTTGTTCGCGATCTTGGGCACTTTTATCTCTTTGCATCTGAGTTCGTTGATAATACAAATACCCAACGGTCCCGAGCAATCCTAGCCCAGCAATGACTTTAATAACTGTTGGCAAAAATAACACTGCCACGATTAAAACAGCCCCTAATAACCACCAAATAAGTGGTATTTTTTCGGGTTGTCGGTTGCTACGAGATGCTATCGATTGGTTTTGGACGGCTTCGCGTTCTTTCAATAATGTTTGTAACGTGTCTTCTTGCTCACTTGTCAATGCACTCGGTAATGGGTCGACTGAATAGCGGTGACTGATCTGATCAAATTCTGCATGGTTAGTTGATAATTGGTGTTGCTTTTCATCTATTTGCGTTAAAACAACCTTAATTGCAGGAATCTGAGTTTTAATCTCATCAATTTCTTTAAGGTGATCACGATATAGCTTTGCAAACTCAGATAGTGGCGTCTCGGTGATTACATTCAAGTTATCCGTTAACTGATTAACTTGCTGTTGTGCATCATTCAGACGATTATTTAAGCTTTGGCTATCCGTTAATTGCGTCTGTGTAATCTTAACTACTTGTTGTGTTGTTTGCTGATTGACCTTTTCAAATAATGGCATCAATGGTCGCAGTGTCTCTAATTGATCGAACCGCTGTTGAGCTGATTCAATTTGCTTTTTTAGTCCAGTGAGTTGTCCTTCAAGTGTTTGAACCGTTGTTTGTAATTCTTGATAACGATCGTATTGTCTTCCCGCCGTTTGAATCTTTTCTTGGAGTGTTTGGTACTCTTTTAATTGTTGATTAAGAACTGGTTTGCGCCCCTTAGGTTTATACAGCTCATCAGCTTGCTTAGTGTAATCTTTTTTCAAATCTAACCAACCAGAACTGCCAACTGCGCCCATTTTTTGTAAATACTGGGCCAAATCTTCTTTATTCAAATCAAGAATTTGAGATAAATCTTTTTGTGAAAAACGATAAATAGCACCATACAAATCAGCATCAATCGCTCCTAAAGTCTCTTCCAGAAAATGACTGGGTACTTTTTGCCCTGCCTCATTGACAATTTCCACTTGGCCGCCTTTTTTTCCACTGCTTCTTTTAATGTGGTATTGCTGCTGATTGATCGTCACATCCAGTGTGCCACCATATGCATTTGTCTGTCGCGGTAAGTATTGTGAATACTGATTATGCCCATTGGCGTATCCAAATAACACACTGACAATAAAATTAGCCAATGTTGATTTTCCTGCCTCGTTATCACCCAAAATAACTTGTAGATGATCATCTAGCGCAAAAGTTTGATTATTCCACTTTCCAAAGCCATCAATGTGGACTGAATTAATCTTCATGAGTTTTTTCGTCTCCAACTTGATTTTGTTGTAGCATCAACGTAATTGCTTGTTGTACCTGTTTTCTCGTTTCGTCATTATTGATACTTGTTTCGATAAAATCATAACTAAACAGTTTATCGGCACTTTGTGCAATATTATCAGCACTAAAAACATTTTGCGCAGCCTGATCCCAATAGTCTTGATCAATAGACGACAATACAGGACTGTCCGTACGGGTTTGCAATGACAACTCATATGGCCAAAAACTAATTTCACTTTGATACGAAAGATCATTTTGCAAACGACTTAATAAACTGCCATTGTTAAACTGTTCAAGTAGCGCTGAACTAAATTCATTTTCGGCCTGAATGATAATATTTAATAACGTCAAACGCTTTGTCTTCAATTGTGATACCACTTGTTGTTTTAACTGAGTTAAAAATAAACTGGTATCATTTTCATCATTACCTGTGACTGTGAGCGTTTGCCATTCAATTGATTCAGCTTCATGAAATTCGGGAACAAGTTGACCGTCTTTGTCACTCACTAAATAAAATCCCTTAACCCCTGCCTCATTTTTGTGTCGTCCTTGTGGATTGCCACTATAAGCGACCACAGGATTTTCATGTAAAATCTGGCGTTTATGAATGTGCCCGAGCGCCCAATAATCATAATTTTTTTGCAACAATTCATCGAGTGAAAATGGAGCGTAATTGTCATGTGGCGTTTTAAGCTGCGACATTGTGCCATGGAGCATACCGATTTGCCAGTCAACAGCTTGTTTAGCCGGATAATTATTGGTTTGATCATCAGTCAACCATTGAGTTGGGTAACTAAAACCAGTAATGGCAACCTCTTTTTGATCTCCAGTGGTGAGGTGCTTTGTCTCCACTTCATTGCTAAAAACATGGACGTTATCAGGTAGATTAGCCACACTATGATCAATTTGCTGGTAATCATGATTGCCGTAGCTTAAATAAACAGGGATATGTGCATCCTTTAAACGCAAGCATTGCGTGATAAAATAATTTTCAGCAGCAATACTGCGTTGTTCACGATCATATATGTCCCCTACTATACATACGAAATCAACCGAATTTTCTATCGCAAAATCGACAATTTTTTTAAATGCACTAAAAGTTGATTGATAAATGGTTTCCCATAAATCATCGGGCGCATCTTGTAAGCCAAGAAAAGGACTATCCAAATGTAAATCAGCCGTATGAATAAATTTCATGATGTTTATCTGCTCCTAAATAAAAAGCCAAGTACCTCAGCACTTGACTTCATCAATATTAGTTTTGATACAATTCTTGAATTGGCTTTGTAATAACATTATTAACATCATTCAAAAGCTTATCAATTGCTTGTTCTTTTTCCATCAAATTTTTGATTGAGTCAACTTTAGTCACTTTACCAGCTAACTCTTGTGCATTCTTAACTTCTTCTTCGCTTGGTTGTTCACCTTGGAATTGTTTTTGTTGTAATTGTAATTGCATTTGTTGAAATTCTTTAAATAGCTTAAAGGTATCAGCATCTGCTTTCATTTCCTCGTAAGCTTTTTTTAAGGCCACAAATTCTTGTGTTTGGCCTAGGTCTTTTTCCATTTGATTTGCTGAATCATAAATATTTACAACCATGTTGATCCTCCTAGTTTTATTCTATAACATTGTATCATTTTAAAATGACCTTGCCTACTTGAAACACTAAATTGTTACTGGCCGACAATGCTCTTGGCTTTACTCCACCATTGAGAGGCTTTTTCACCAATCTTACCAGCATTTTGAGTAACCGTATCACCAAATTGTGAAGCACCATTTTGAACTTCGTCCCAGAAATTATTAGAAGTACTCTTGTTATTACCCGCCAAAGTGGCGGCATCTTTTGTATCAAACTTAGTTTGCTTGGTATTAGGTAAAATGTTTGTCATTTCCGTCTTAAATAACGTGTTGGTATTAACGTAACTACTGTCTGGTAGGACGTGACTTTCATCAGTACTATCAAAACCTTCCCAGGTCACAACTACAACATCGGGTGTATAACCAACAATCCACTTGTCACGTTCCTCATCTTGTCCATTGACAACATCTGATGAGGTACTCCCAGTTTTACCAGCCACTGAATATCCCGACGGTTTGGCCGTTTGACCAGTTCCGTCGTTAAAGACACCTAATAACATACTGGTCATTTCTGTGGCGACTTTTTTAGAAATGACTTGTTTAGAACTAGTATTTTCATTATTCACAATTGTTTTACCAGAGGCATCCACAATCTTAGTAATGAAATATGGGGATGTCATCTTGCCATCATTAGCAAAGGCGGTATACGCCCCGGCTAACTGTTGTGGTGAGATTCCTGTTGAAAGGCCCCCCAATGACAGTGCTAAGTTATTATCTTTTTTGGTAACGGGTAACCCAAATCGTTTCACTGAGTCATACCCTTTTTGCACGCCAATCTTATTTAATAACCACACTGCGGGTGCATTTAAACTTTGAGCCAAAGCTTTATACATTGGCGTTTCGCCACTGTAAGTATCATTATAGTTTTTCGGCGTGTAATGATTTGATCCATAGGCTTGTTTCTTATCTTGTAACATCGAATCATAATAATAACCATGTTCCAATGCCGGTGTGTAAACGGCCAGTGGTTTAATGGTTGACCCTGGTTGACGCTTCATTTGTGTCGCACGATTAAAGCCTCGAAAAACGTGATCTCCACGGCCACCAACCACGGCACTAACCCCACCATTATTTGGATTAACCGCAATTGAAGAAGCCTGAACCATTGTGCCGTCACTGGCATTAGCAGGAAAGTTACTATCGTTTTTAAACGTTCCTTGCATATCGGTTTGCTGATTTTGATCTAATTTCGTATAAATTTTGTACCCTTTATTCATAATGTCTGATTCAGACAAATGATACTTATTAATTGCTTCATTAATGACCGCATCAAAATAGTAAGGGTACTTATACGTATTAGTTTGTTCATAGGCGTTCTTAGTCGTTAAAGCTGTTTTTTTGTAACTATCTGCTTCAGTTTGGCTGATTTTTTTATTTTCAACCATCAGTTGCAAGACTGTATTTCGTCGTTGTTTAGACTGGTCCGGGTGAGTGGTTGGATCATAACCACTTGGTGAAGTTAACATACCGGCTAAAACCGCTGCATCTGGTACGGAAAGATCGGTCGCTGACTTACCAAAGTATCGTTTAGAAGCGTCCTGTACACCCCAAATACCATTACCAAAGTAAGCATTGTTTAAATACATGGTTAAGATGTCATTTTTACTATAGACATTTTCAACCTCAACGGATAAAAAGATTTCTTTAGCTTTTCTCGTAAATGTTTGTTCTTGTGTTAAAAATGCATTTTTAACCAGCTGCTGGGTTAACGTACTCCCACCACCAGAAATATAGTTACGATGTAACACTTTATTTTTAGCATATAAAACAAATGCACGCGCAATGCCACGAACTGAAAAGCCATGTTCTTGATAAAAACGGCGATCTTCTGTTGATAACACAGCATTTTGAATGTTTGGTGAAATTTTATTTAATGAGACGTACGTCCCCTTTTGTGAATACAAACTACCGGCGGAATCTCCGTCTTTATCGTAAATCATAGTTGGTTGCTCTAACGCATTTTTTAAATTACTAACATGAGCTGTTTTCGCATAAATGGTCAAGCCAATGCTAATCACTAAAAACAAGCTTAGTCCAACAACAATGATCCAGCGTGTTAGTTGAAATCTATGCCAAAATTTCTTTACCAATGCCCAAAATTTTTGCCATAATGGCGAAAGCCAAATTTTTAATTCTTGCCACCATTGCTTAAATCTAGATGGTTTATCATTCATAATCGTTCCCTACCTCTAAAGTCATCAGAGTACATTCTATCATACTATTAATTTTTCCAACTAAGACAGTCTGATTTTTAAGCATATTTAAGTTTTAACAAGTAATACTAAAAAAGTCATAACGCGAAGTTATGACTTTTAGTAATTTTAATTTTGACCTGATAGTAAATCAGGGTTCACGTGGCTAATAAATCGTTCATGTAACTGTGTTGCCACTTTGACATTCGGACTGATAATAAAAATTGTATCATGACCTGCAAGTGTCCCAGCTACTTCTTCCATGTGGAGATCATCAATAATGGCAGCTAGTAAGTTACCATCACTTGGCAGCGTCTTAATGATATTCATAAATTCAACTTGTTGAACACTTGTGACAACTTCATTAATCGTCTCATACAAGTGAAGTTCCTCACTGTGATTACCAGCTTTAAAGATCGTATATCTTAAATTACCATTACCATCGGCAGCTTTGACAATCTGCATTTCGCGAATGTCACGAGAAATAGTTGCCTGAGTAGCAGTGATATCACTTCTTTTAAGGTAATCCATAAGTTCATCTTGTGTTGCAATTGTATATTGATTGATTAGTTGTTCAATTCGTGCTTGACGAGTTGATTTTTTCATATTAAGAGCCCTTTCAATGTAATATTTGACCTTAGTATAGCAAATATATGGGGAAATATGAACTAATATTTGATTAAAGCGAATATTAATACAAAAAGAGAATTACTTTAGTAATTCTCTTTTATCGCTTAAGTTTACATTTCATTTGGAGCTTTAACTCCTAATAACGCTAATGAGCTTTCTAACACTGAACTAACAGCATCCACAAGTGCTAAACGCGCATTTTTTTCTTGATCATCAGTCAAAATTTTAGAATGAGCGTAATACTGGTTAAAGTCTTTAGCCAAGCCAATTGCATATTTAGCAATAACCGATGGTTCGTACGTATTAGCAGCGCGAATGACCATATCTGGAAATTGGCCTAATGTTTTTAGAATTGGCCAAGCAGTGTCATCGGAAATAAAGTTATCTTCAGCCTGAATAGTTGGATTGCCGGCTTTTCTTAAAATACTTTGCGCACGAGCGTGGGCGTATTGGACGTAAGGCCCAGTTTCACCCTCAAATCTAACCACTTCTTCAAGATCAAAGTCAAAGTTATTTAAGCGTTCGTTTTTCAAATCATGGAAAACAACGGCGCCGACGCCGACTTGTTTAGCAACTTCATCCGCATTTTTAAGATCTGGATTTTTTTGTGCAATTTGCTGACGAGCAAGATCGATCGCATCATCCAAAACATTTTCTAATAAAATGACACGTCCTTCTCTAGTAGACAACTTACGACCACCTTGAGTAATAAGCCCAAATGGAATGTGGTGAATTTCATCTGCCCAGTCAAAGCCCATTTCAGTTAATACAGCTTTTAATTGTTTAAAATGATTACGTTGTTCATTTCCCACCACATAAAGTGATTGAACAAAATTGTAAGTGCGTTTACGATAAATAGCTGCTGCTAAGTCACGTGTAATGTATAACGTGGCACCGTCCGTCTTTTTAATCAATGCTGGGTTCAGATCATATTTATCTAAATCAACAATCTCAGCGCCTTTACTTTCTTTTAACAAATGTTTGTCTTCTAACATTTGAACGACTTCATCCATTTTGTCATTGTAAAAGGCCTCGCCATTATATGAATCAAATGAAATATCGAGAACATCATAGATTTTCATAAAGAGCTTTAATGATTCAGATCTAAACCATTCCCAAAGATGGGTGGCTTCTTCGTCACCATCTTCTAGTTTTTTAAACCAGGCGCGTGCATCATCATCCAGGGCAGGATTTTCTTTATCTTCTTGGTGAAATCTTACATAATATTTTTGTAGTGTGTTAATTGGGTCTGCTTTAACTTCTTCTTCGCTACCCCACATTTTGTAAGCAGCCATTAGCTTCCCAAATTGTGTGCCCCAGTCACCTAGATGATTAATCTTGATTGGATTGTAATTAACTTTAGCCAGAATATTTGCTAGTGAATTACCGATTACTGTAGAACGTAAGTGTCCCATTGACATTGGCTTGGCAATATTTGGTGATGACATATCGATAGGTACATTACCACCTTCTCCAAGATCTGCTTCACCATAGTGACTAGGATCACTTAAAACAGCACTCAAAATTGCAGCACCAGCCTGTGCTTTATCTAGGAAAAAGTTCAAATAAGGACCGGCTACTTCTACTTTTTGGTAATTCGTTTGGTCAATTTTTGCTAAAATATCTTGTGCGATGGCTTGCGGTGCTTTGTGTAATTGTTTTGCTAAGAAAAACGCTGGAAACGCAAAATCACCATTATCAGCATTTTTGGGACGTTCAATTTTGCTGATAATATCATCTAAACTTGCCTCTACTGGTAATGCAGCTTGAATTGTTTGTGCCACTTGTTGTTTAAAATCCATGTGTCTCCTACCTTTCACGATCCCTGAAAATAAAAAGTCCCCGCTAAACCAATTTGGTTTAACAGAGACGAGAATTCCCGCGGTACCACTCTAATTGAAATATTTCCACTCAAAATTTATTTAGTTCTCCCTAAAAGGCGCGCTTCGCACGATTTCAAGATTTGCCTTCCACCAACGCAAATTCGCTTGCATGAAATCTGATACTACTCTTCCTTTATGATTGGGAATCAATACTTGAATATTATAGCAAACTCAAAGATAAAAACAAGCATCGTACTTAAATCATGCATTCTGTCATAAATGCGTGATACAATAAATAACAACTTTTAAAGAAAGTTCGAGATGATGATAAATGGTTAATGATTATGTCCAAGCTGTCACGATTGCGGGTAACGATTCTGATGGTAGTGCGGGAATGCCGGCCGATATGCATGCCTTTTTTATTTCTGATGTTTATGGCATGGGGTTACTGACCTCTGCAGTCGCTGGTAATTCCTACGGTATTGATGCAGCCCAGGTCATGCCGAATAAATTTATTGAACAACAATTTAAAACCCTAAGTGCTGATTTCGATATCAAAGCCGCTAAAACCGGTATGTTAGCAAATGTTGACGTGATTGAAACAGTTGCAAAATGCTATCAAGCTGTTGATTTTGGCCCATTAGTCGTGGATCCAGTGATTATCACTAAACATGGTGCCATGTTACTTGAAGATGCTGCTTATGAAGCCTTTAAGGAACTGTTAATTCCATTAGCAACCGTTATTACACCGAACTACTATGAAGCAAAAAAATTAACTGATTCAGAATTAACTTCACCTGACCAGGTTGTTGAAAGTGCTCATCAATTACAACAAATGGGTGCAAAAAATGTGGTCATCAAAGGTCAACACCAAGACAGACAGCAATCGACTGTCGATGATTTTGTCCTGCTTGAAAACGGCGACAGCTTTTGGTTGCGTGAAGATTACGTCGACACTACCCACGTTAATGGGACTGGTGACACCTTTTCGGCCATCATCGCTGCTCAATTAGCAAAAGGTGACGATGTTGCCTCTGCTATCAAACTTGCTAAAAAGAAAACCCACACAGCCATTGCCAACCAAATTGAGGTCGGCCATAAATTTGGCCCAATCAATCACTGGGCAGCTCAAAAAAATTAAACTATATTGTATAATACAAAAACGGATCATAGCAGCTACTATGGTCCGTTTACTTTAAATCATTTAAGACATTATCAATAATATCTAAAACACCATCTTGATTATTATTCGGTGCCACGTGGTGCACTTGATTAAGAATCTCTTGCCCTGCGTTTGCCATGGCATAACCATTTGGTGTCATCTTTAGCATCGATAAATCGTTTTCATTATCACCGAAGGTCATAATTTCATCAGCTTGAATACCATATTGTCGCTGTAATTTTGCAATTCCCGTCTGCTTTGTCACACCTGCTAAGCCAATTAATTCAGTATTGAAACCTGAACTTAAACTTTCTAACTGCGGCGGCAATAATGTTTTAACTTGTTGCATGCGTTGCTCTAAGTCATCGGCTGGTGCAAATGAGATACCAACCTTAATTAAAGTATCATTAACTTTTTTTGCTGTTAGATCTAAAATATTATCTACTCTGGCGAGTGAGTTGTAATATCGGCTCTTCAAATCAAATAATTCATCCGGTTCCGATGCATCTAAATAAGCACTTTTAAGACCCGTAATTGTTGTTGAGGCGATTGGTAACCGAAAATGTTGACCAATCATGGCTTGAATTTTTTTCAATAATTCGTCAGTCAAACCTTCAACAGAGACGATTTGATTATTCGAATAAACCACAGACCCATTTTCAGAAACAAAATCCATCTGATCTTTAATGCCATCAAATTGATTTCTCAATCGTTGTAATTGTGAGCCACTTGCCGCCACAAAATGAATGCCTAATGCCCTTAGTTTTTCAAATTGAGCATTGAATCTTTGCTGGTCGTAGGTGTTGTCATCTCGCAAAAATGTACCATCCATATCAACTGCGATCATTTTAATACTCAAGTCATCCACTCCCTTTTTCTACGGTAAATTTTAGCATAAACAACGGCCTTCACGTAATATCTTTTTTGACATCTTATAAATATCGCTTGACTTTTTTAAACTACAACTGTAGACTAAAAATAATCAATAACTACATTTGTAGTCAAAACAAAAAAGGAGCTCAATATACTAATGGATAAACACAATCATGACATGCACATGGACCCAATGTCCGAACATTCAATGAACGACATGGATATGGATATGAACATGGACCACGATATGATGAATCATGGTGGTCATATGATGCACATGGGCAATCTCAAGCAAAAGTTCTGGGTATCTTTAATTTTGACGATTCCGATTATCTTGATGAGTCCGATGATGGGTATGAAGTTACCCTTTCAGTTCTTTTTTCATCCTTGGTCAGATTATTTAATTGCAATTCTTGGTACCATTCTCTTTTTCTATGGTGGAAAACCATTTTTTAGCGGTGCTAAAGGTGAACTGCAAAGTAAACAACCTGCAATGATGACATTGATTGCGATGGGAATTAGTGTTGCGTTTGTTTATAGTATCTATGCAGTCATTAACAATTATATTTTGCACGCACACCCTCTCGTTATGGATTTCTTTTGGGAATTATCAACATTAATCGATATCATGCTATTAGGTCACTGGATCGAAATGGATACTGTGATGAATGCGAGTTCTGCGCTAGACAATTTAGCCAAATTATTACCTAGCAAAGCCCATAAAGTAATCAATAATGATACCGAAGATGTTGCCGTTTCGGCTCTTCAAAAAGACGATTTAGTACGCGTGCTAGCTGGTGAAAAAGTTCCCGCGGATGGCATTATTACTGTTGGGGCAACCAGTATCAATGAATCTATGCTAACTGGTGAAGCTAAGTTAGTCACAAAAGAGACCGGCGCCCAAGTCATTGGTGGTTCCGTTAACGGTAATGATTCATTTACGATGAAGATTACTGGCACCGGTGAATCTGGTTATCTAGCGCAGGTCATGCAATTAGTCAACAAAGCACAGGCTTCAAAATCTGCTAAAGAAAACATGGCTGATAAAGTCGCTGGTTTATTATTTTATGCTGCTTTAACAGTTTCAATTGTCGCTTTTATTGCTTGGCTAATCGTTGATAGTCTCCCGATTGCATTGTCTATTGCGGTAACTGTGCTAGTCATCGCCTGCCCACATTCTTTAGGCTTGGCGATTCCATTAGTAGTAGCACGTAGTACTTCAATTGCTGCTGCTCATGGACTGCTGATTCAAAATCGCGATGCGCTTGAGCAAGTCAATCAAGTTAAGTATGTCTTAATGGACAAAACTGGTACTTTAACAGAAGGTAATTTCAAAGTGCACGAGTATCGCAGCATCAGCAACACGATCAAAGATAATGATCTTCTCCAACTCTTTGCCAGTCTTGAAGCCAATTCAAGTCATCCGTTAGCTGTTGGGATTTTAAATGCTGCCAAGCAAAACGAAATTGACTTACTACCTGCAGAAAATGTGAAACAGCAAACGGGCGTCGGTATTAGTGGTCAAATTAACAACAACGACTACTCAATTGTTTCACTAAACTACGTTCAACAACATCAAATGACTGATGACCAAATCAATCTTGATGACTTAACTCGCACAGGTGATACGTTAAGTTTTCTAATTCAAAATAAAACTGTGCTGGGATATGTGAGTCAAGGTGATTCAATTAAACAAAGCGCATTTGAATTGATCAAAGATTTAAAAAAACAAAACATCACCCCTGTTATGCTAACTGGTGATAATCAAGCTAGTGCACAAAAAGTGGCCGATCAACTGGAGATTGATGATGTTCACGCTAATCTACTGCCAGAAGATAAAGAAAAATTGATTAGACAATACCAAGCAACCAATCAAAAAGTCATGATGGTTGGTGATGGTGTCAATGATGCTCCTAGCCTTGCTCGTGCAGATATTGGTGTAGCAATCGGTTCCGGAACACAAGTGGCCATCAGTTCTGCTGATATTGTGCTTGTCCGCAGTGATCCACAAAGTATTATTGAATTTATTGATTTAGCAAAGAAAACAACTCGAAAGATGACTGAAAACCTGTGGTGGGGTGCTGGTTATAATATCATTACCATTCCCCTTGCCGCTGGTATTCTAGCACCGATTGGCTTTACGTTAAGTCCAATGGTTGGTGCAGTCATCATGTCATTTAGCACCATTATCGTGGCCTTAAATGCAATGAGTTTGAAAGTTTAAGCAAATGAAAAAAGCAATGTCACTGACATTGCTTTTTTTATACGCGTTTTATCAATTAGCTTAATTTCTTCTTAGAACTGAATAACCAGCCTAAGCCAAGAAGTCCAGCTACTGAAGCTAAGAGTGAAAATACACCCGCTTCATTTGTTTGTGGTAATTTTGTTTGATCTTTTGAAGTTGTTAATTTAACTGCTTTAGCAGCTGAGTTGTTAACCGGTGTAGCAGTCACTTCGCTACCCTTATTGTCGTTAACAGCAGCAACTTCTTTTTCATAATAGTCCTTTGAATAATCAACTTTATCGCCAGCAATTGTAATTGAGAATTTTCCGTCAGCGCCAACTGTTCCTGATGCAATCGTGTTCCCATCTTCATCTAAAATAAGAATGGTGTTGCCAGGTGTACCAGTACCGCTCGCAACATAGTTTCCACTTTCAGTTGGTACTAATACAGGAGTTTTTGAATCAGTCTTTGTATCTGTATCATCAGTGGCAGTTGTTTCTGGTGTTGTTGTTTCTGTAGTTTCTGGTTCAGTTGTATCGGTTGTTTCTGGAGTCGTTGTTTCTGGCTTAGTTGTTTCTGTCGTTTCTGGTGTTGTTGTCTCTGGTTTAGTGGTTTCAGTTGTTTCTGGTGTTGTTGTCTCTGGAGTTGTGGTTGTAACCTTACCGTAAGTTAAGTTTAGAATTCCAGTCATCAACTGACCATTTTCATAATAATGGAAAGTATTTGGAATGTTTACAAATGTGTCCGAAAACTGTGTTCCAATAGTATCTTTGTCTGTCACAGGCACGTGACTAATATCGTCATAAGTCTTATTTCCGTATACATAAACGAAAAATGCTCTACCATCAATTAAGGCTGGATAATCAGCTGTTTCATGATGCATTGAACTGATATGTGCAGTCACACCATCTGTTAATGGTTGTTCGATTGTAATTTGACTTCCATCAACGAGTGAAGATACATCAACAGAAAAATCTTTAGTTCCAGCTGTTTTTTGTCCACTTGTTAGTGTTACTGATTTAGCACTCCAAGTACCGTCATCTTGCTTTTCAGCATAATATTTTGTTTCACCATTGAACATAGTACCAGGACCTAAGTCAGTAACGTAATCAGTATCACTGTTTTTACCACTAACTGTGACCACTGTACCATTATCGTCAGCATAATCGGTTCTAGCGTTTACTTTACTCTTATCACCAAGACTTGTTGCAACTTCATTGTCCGAAATTTTAGTATTTTCATCAGTAATTTTAATTTTTTGATCCGCAGGTACTTCACTAGTGGTCTTTGTAGCTGCTGCTTTATCATCAGCGTGAACAACGATTGCTTGATTATTAGCAACAACGCCACCTAAAATGGCACCCCCTAATAAACTACTTGAAACCAGTATTGTATATTTAATCTTTTTGCTTTTCATAATTACTCCTCCTTGAGTACGTTTTCACAATTAATTCAAAAATAACAAGTTGAATTAATATTATCTTACACAAATATTATCCACAAGTAAACATGTTTTATATAACAATTAGTTATATAAAAATACAATAAGGGAATTTATTAAGTGATTTTTTTCATAATTAATACTTAATTAATAATTGAATTAAGATGTGATTAACGTTTCTCGTTTAAATTAGAATTATCAAAGGAGGCGTCATTATGGAAAATATATTGGAATTACATGATGTGACCAAAAAATTCGGTCACCAACTTGTCCTTGATCATGTGATATATGTGAGTTTTTACTTTCGCCTTGACGATGTTTGCGTTTTAGCTGTTCGTAATGATGCTATAAAATGACTATTCAAAAATATACAAGTCTATTTTTAAATCTAATTTATTTATTAATGATTTTTTTATAAAAAAAAGATTGAGAAACATCACATTCCTCAATCCTTAGTTTTAAATAATTACTTTTCAAATTCAGTTGTCAATGGTGGTACAACTTGTTTCTTTCGTGAAACCACTCCTGGCAATGCCATTCGGCTTTCAGCGGATAGTTTTTTACCGAAAGCTGCTTCGACCACTTCTTTAGGTTCCCCAACAGCTAATAATTCAGAATCGCTATCTAAAATGTTTGTCGCAATGAGTAAGAATAAATCATAACCTTCAGCTGCACTTTCAGCTTTCATTTCTTTTTCCAAACCAGCTTGACGGGCAAAAACATCAGCAACATCAACAGTATTAACTTGATCAATGCGCACCGTTTTGCCACCAAGTTCAAAGCTCTTCGCATCACCGTCAATTAAGTCTTTATCAGACTTACTATCAAGATCTGTTCCAGCTTTAAGCATGTCAATCCCGTATGATTGCACATCAATGTCAGCAATTTCAGCTAAAGCTTTGACGGCTTCACGATCAAAATCTGTTGTTGTTGGTGATTTTAGTAATAAGGTATCAGAAATGATAGCAGAAAGCATCAAACCAGCCAGTTTAGCAGGAATATCAATCTTGTTTTCGGCAAATAGATTGGTGATAATTGTGCTGGTACAACCGACTGGACGCGCTGTATACCAAAGTGGTTGCGCTGTTTCAAAGTTAGCAATTCGGTGATGATCAACAACATGGGTCACCGTGACGTCAGCTAAATCACTAACACTTTGTTGTGCTTCGTTGTGATCAACTAACATGACTGCATCAACTTCATTAGCCACGGTTTTAACCACTCGTGGTGTTGGTTCATCAAAATGATTTAAAACATAATTGGTTTCTGCATTAGGTTCGCCTAAAGCAACTGCTTCAGTATCAAATCCTAATTGATTTTGTAAGTATGAAAATGCCTTTGCAGCAACAATTGCATCTGTATCAGGACTTTGGTGTCCAAAAACTAATTCTTTACTCATTGCAAATACTCCCTTATTAATGTTTTTGTGAAAACTATACTTCTATCATACTTCATGAACTCGATAGCAACAACTATCTTTCATGATAAAAAAGAGTTTCCAACTGGAAACTCTTTTTTCATTACTTTTCTTCACCTAAAATTTGATCTAAGCGTTCATAGTAATCTAATTCGCCGAGGTACTTATCAAAAGCACCCAAGAATTGGGCAATACGTGGAATTTGATCTTTAGCATTGCGATAAACAAATGACAAATCAAATTTAATTTGTGGATCAAACATCGCTGTTGAAATTTCGTCACGATCTTCACGAGACATGACGTAACTCTTTGGCAATGCAGTGTATGCATCTGTGGCCTTCATGAAGTTATAGATTTGACCAGGTTGTGTAAATCTAGCCACGATATTAGGCTGGTTTACTAGCTGGTTCTTATATTCTTCAGTTACCAATTGGTTAATGTAATAGCCAACAGGATACATTACCCACGGTTGATCCAAGGTCTGTTTTGGTTTAATTCGCTTTTTCTTAGCCAAGTTTTCATCATGGTGAATAAACAGTAAGTCTTCACCCATAATCTTCTTCGAATCATATGGCTTCCAGTTCTTAATACTATCATCTGGTAAATACATAATCGCTAAATCAATTTGGTTGTTTTCTAATCCGTCCCAAATTTCTTTTCGCGTCAACATGTGCATTGTGATATGAATATCTGGATTTTCTTCGTAATAACGCACAACGAAGTCTTCAAAGACATTTGTTTCAATTGAAGCTAAAATGCCAAGATGAATTTCACCATGATTAGCACTGGTGGCTTGTTGAATTTCATCCGTTGCTTCGTTTAACAAATCATAGATATCATGAGTGGCATGCAACATTGTGTAACCTGCATCTGATAATCGCAGTTTTTTACCTACTGAATAAAAGAGTGGTGCACCCACGGTACGTTCTAGTTTTTTAATCTGTTGTTTTAATGCCGGTTGTGTAATGCCTAAAATTTGAGCTGCTTGCGTGTAGTTCATCGTTTCTGTCAATTGCAAGAAGTAAGTCAATGTTTTAGAAGAAAAGATACTTTCTTGTTTTGATTTCATGTGGCGGCTTCCTTTCGATATTGTAATTAACATCTTATAAATTAAAACTTTTTGTTCACATAACTATTATATTAAAATAAGTGGTTGTTTGCAAAATAATTGTTTGTTTCAATTTAACTTTGTTTATTCTACTACACTTTTAAGCACTGATAAATCAATATAGTTTGAAATTTCTATGACTTTTTTCTTATGAAAAAGATTATAGGACCAATGCCACATCTTTTGGTCGAATAATGACCGGTGTTCCCTGAGTGTCGACATCCAAAATAAAGGAACCATTAGAATATCGTGATCCAAACGGATGTTCATTCACTAACACATCTTGACTCATTGGCCTGTCAGTAATAATTTCAAACGCTCCTTCAAAATCATCATCATAGGCAATAAAATCTGCAATTTGATGCGGATTAGTCTTCAATTCTCGTAACACTAGAACACCCTTACGAGCACGTGATGTAACTGGAATGTCACTGATTTTAAGTTGTTTGTATGCGCCACGATCAGTGATAATCGCAACATCCTGATTTTCAGTTACCACGGCCAAGTTAACAACTTGATCGTCACCTCGTAAGCCCATCGACTTAACTCCAGTTGTTCTGGCACCTGTAACAGGCACTTCACTTAAATCAAATCGTAATGCTAAGCCACTCTGGCTCATTAATAATACTGAACGATTGTCAGCACTAGTGTTAAAATACTGCACATTTAATACGCGTGAACTATCATTTTTAAGCTTCATGAAAATGCTAGCATGTTTCTTATATGAGCGCCCTGGTAGATAATCAGCAAAACTAGTCTGCTTAATCTGGCCATCATTAGTCGCCATTAAGAAGTTACCTGTTTCTTTTAAAGAATCAAATGCCATCACATTTATAATCTGTTCATCAGCATCTAACCCAATGGTTTGGGAAATATGTTCGCCAGTATCTTTCCACTTTTGATCCGCAATTTCATGAACAGGCCGGTAAATCAGATGACCTTTATTCGTGAACATAAACAAATGAGACAACGTATTTGTTTTTTCAGTGAAGATGGCATAGTCATCTTCTTTTAGTCCGTTATCTGCACTGTCGGATGCCGTGTAAGACCGAACACTACTGCGTTTCATATAACCGTCATGAGAAACAAGGACAATGACATCTTCTTTAGCAACAGTCACTTTGGTATCAATTTTCAGTTCTTCAACATGTTCTTCGAGAGATGTTTTACGTGGATTACCAAACTGTTTTTTAACATCCAACAATTCTTTTTTCAACACTTGCGCGAGTTTTTTATCACTCGTTAAAATTGACTGATATGTGTTAATGTCACTTGTTAACTTTGCTTGTTCATCTTCTAGTTCGGTGACATCCGTGTTGGTTAAACGGTAAAGTTGCAAAGTCACAATTGCTTCAGCTTGATCTTCAGTAAAATCATATTGATCAACCAAGTTTTGTTTGGCATCTTTACGGTTTTGACTGGCGCGGATAGTAGCAATCACTTGATCTAAAATTGAAAGGGCCTTAATCAGTCCTTCGACAATATGCAATCGCTTCTGAGCTTTGTTCAAATCAAACTGAGTTCGCTTCGTAATAATTTCTTTTTGGAATTGTAAGTATGAGGCTAAGATCTTCTTTAAGCCCACGCGTTTTGGCCGCATTTGATCAATTGCGACCATATTGAAATTATAATTAATCTGCAAATCAGTATTTTTAAACAAGTAATTTAAAATACCTTGGGCATTCACGTTACGTTTTAACTCAATGGCGATTGATAGACCAGTTCGATCGGTCTCGTCACGTACCTCGGCTAAACCTTCAACTTTTTTAGCAATGCGAAGTTCGTCAATTCGCTTCACTAATTGGGCCTTGTTCACTTCATATGGAATTTCAGTGACCCGAATTTGTTGTTTGCCACCTTTAAGGCCTTCAATTGCAGTTTTAGCCCGCACCACAATTCGGCCACGACCAGTTTCATAAGCTTTTTTTACACCATCCATTCCCTGAATGATGCCACCCGTTGGAAAATCAGGAGCTTTAACAAAGTCCATTAATTGATCCAAAGAAGCATCTGGATTGGCCAACAAATAAACCAAGCCATCAATCACTTCGGCTAAATTGTGTGGCGGAATTTCAGTGGCATAACCAGCAGAAATACCGGTGGCGCCATTAACTAGCAAATTAGGCAAACGAGCTGGCAAGACTGTTGGTTCATTTTCGGTATCATCAAAGTTTAATACCATTTCAACCGTGTCTTTATCAATATCTTGTAACATTAAGCCAGCAATTTTACTCAACCGTGCTTCGGTATAACGCATTGCGGCCGGCGGATCACCGTCCATCGACCCATTGTTACCGTGCATTTCAATCAATGGTTCTCGCAATTTCCAATCTTGACTCATTCGAACTAAGGCTTCATAAATTGAACTGTCACCATGAGGGTGAAAATTACCCATGACATTCCCGACTGATTTTGCCGATTTACGAAAGGTTTTTTCGTAAGTATTGCCATCCTTATTCATAGCAAATAAAATCCGTCGTTGAACTGGTTTTAGTCCATCACGAATGTCTGGTAATGCCCGTTCTTGAATAATGGATTTAGAGTAACGGCCAAATCGATCTCCCATTACTTCTTCCAAGGTCAATTCTTGAATTCTTGTATCACTCACCAATATACCCTTCTTTCACATTATTCATTAAATAAGTCCATTTGTTCTTCTTGTTGATCATTCCAAGTTGAGATCTTTGGCTCAGTTGGTTGTTTTTCGTCTTTTTGTTCAGTTTCAGGTGCGACGCTTGGCTTAACTTCCTCGTCTTCTTTGGTCGTATCTAAAATACTGCCTTCTTCTTCCATCGTAAATTGCACATTATCTTCAATCCATTTACGACGTGGTTCAACCTTGTCACCCATTAAAGTCGTGACGCGACGTTCAGCTAGTTGTGCATCTTCAATACGAACTCGGACGAGAGTTCTTGTGTCAGGATCCATGGTTGTTTCCCATAATTGATCCGCATTCATTTCACCTAGGCCTTTGAAACGTTGTAGACTAGCACCTTTACCAAATGTTTTTTGAACTTCATCAAGTTCTTCGTTTGTCCAGGCATATTCAATCTTGGTCTTCTTACCCACACCTTTTTGTAACTTGTAAAGTGGTGGCAAAGCAATATAAATTTTACCGGCTTCAATCATTGGGCGCGTATATTTATAGAAAAAGGTTAACAATAAAATTTGAATATGGGCTCCGTCATCATCGGCATCCGTCATGATAATGACTTTATCGTAATTGGCATCTTCAATTTTAAATTCAGAGCCAACACCTGCACCAATCGTGTAAATCATGGTGTTCAATTCTTCATTTTTCATGACATCATCGAGTTTAGCTTTTTCGGTGTTTAATACTTTTCCACGTAAAGGCAGGATCGCTTGAAAACGGCGATCACGACCTTGTTTAGCAGAGCCACCAGCAGAATCACCTTCGACTAAAAAGAGCTCATTTTTCTTGGCGTTTTTAGATTGGGCAGGGGTTAACTTACCTGATAAAAGACGTTCTTGTTTATTCTTCTTTTTGCCACTCCGTGATTGATCACGAGCTTTACGCGCAGCTTCACGTGCTTCACGCGCTTTTAATGACTTTCTGATCAACATTTGGGCAAACTCGCCATTTTCCATTAGCGTGTAACCCAATTGTTCTGTCACAATGCTATCCACAATTTTACGTGCTTCAGGCGTGCCCAATTTTTCTTTGGTTTGTCCTTCAAATTGTAAAATTCTTTCGGGAATCCGTACAGAAATCACTGCCGATAATCCTTCACGGACGTCACTACCTTCAAGGTTTTTATCTTTATCTTTTAATAGACCAACCTTACGTGCATATTCATTAAAAGATTTGGTCCAAGCGCTCCGCATGCCGGCTTCATGAGTACCACCGTCAGGCGTGCGCACGTTATTGACAAACGACAGGACGTTTTCTGAATAACCATCGTTATATTGAGCAGCAACTTCGACTTCGACACCTTCACTATTGCCATCAAAATACAATACGTCGCCTAGTACATCCTTATCTTCATTCAGATACTGAACGAATTGCTTAATTCCCTCATCATACTGAAAGACTTCGCTTTGTTCCTGACCACTACGTTCATCAGTCAATGTGATTTTAACACCCTTCAATAAGAAGGCCGATTCACGTAGACGTTCAGCTAACGTTGAATAGTTGTAAACGACCGTTGAAAAAATAGTACTGTCTGGTTTGAATGAAACCGTTGTGCCATTTGATGCCGAGGTCTTACCTAACTTTTCTAACGTGCCAACAGGATGCCCACCATTTTCAAACTTTTCTTGATACTTTTGGCCATCACGGACAATCGTCAATGTTAAGTGCTCAGACAAGGCATTCACAACTGATGCCCCAACCCCATGTAATCCACCTGAAGTCTTATAACCATCATCCTGGCCAAATTTACCACCAGCATGCAAGACTGTCATAATGACTTCGGGAGTGGGTACACCTGACGCGTGCATTCCAACTGGCATACCACGACCATGATCTTGCACTGTAATAGAATTATCTGCACCAATGGTGACGTTAATTTCATTTCCAAATCCAGATAATGCCTCATCGACAGCATTATCTACAATTTCATAAACTAAATGATGTAATCCCTTGCCATCTGTTGATCCAATATACATTCCAGGACGTTTACGAACCGCTTCTAGTCCCTCTAGAACTTGGATGGAAGAATCATCATAACTTGATTTTTTCTTTGGCACCAACAAAAACCCCTTTTACTCTTTGTCAATTTTATCCTGCTCTTAATAAGTCATATCCAATCAATAATACCTTAATTTTAAATGTTTGCAAAGACACGAACTTGTCGATCAATTATTTTTTGATGTTCTTTAACTGGTAAAAATGCTATGATTAATGCGATTAATTTTAAGGAGTTCGTTATGAAAATTTTGTTAATGATTATTGTGGCTTACCTACTCGGATCAATTCCGTCTGGCGTGTGGGTTGGTCAACTCTTTTTCCACACTGACATTAGAAAAGCCGGTAGTGGCAATATTGGTACCACCAACACCTTTCGTGTTTTGGGCAAAAAAGCAGGTATCGTGGTGTTGTTTATGGATATTTTAAAAGGTACGTTAGCGGCCAGCCAACCCTATCTTTTCCATTCAAACATCAATCCGCTAATCATTGGATTGTTTGCATCATTAGGCCATACCTTTTCCATTTTTGATCACTTTAAGGGCGGCAAAGCCGTTGCGACAAGTGCTGGTATCTTGCTGGCCTACAACCCCATTTTATTCTTAATTGCATCTGCAATTTTTAGCTCGACTCTTTATCTTTCCAGCATGGCTAGTGTGGCTAGCATTTTAGGCATCACGCTAACAACTGTCTTAGCTCTCTTTTTACATGATTGGATTCTCAGTCTAATTGCCGGTATTTTATCGATTGTGGTGATTTGGCGACATATTCCAAACATTGGGCGAATCATTCACGGCAATGAAAACATGGTACCATTTGGCGTAGGTTACCATTTAAAAAATAAGAAAAAATAAAAATGGAATCTGCGGATTCCATTTTTTATTATCCAATTTCAATCTCAAAGCCCATTTGCTGACTTTGATGAACAGCCAAGTGATTAATGGCTGTTTTTTGGGTTAACTGATAATTTGATGTCACACTATCCGCAATGCCCCACCATGGTTCAAGGCAAACAAATGGCGCTTCTTTATCAAAAGGCGTCCAGACACCGACAAATGGTGTTTGCGTTAGATTGACGCTCACCAAATGATTTTGATTATCCTTTAGGCTTAATTTAGTGGATTGCATTTTTAAATTGAGAATAATGGCATCGTTTTTAAATAGCGTTCGTTCAAGTGACAACGGCTTGGTTAAATTAATTGTTTTCAAATGTTCAATGTCATTATAGGGGCCAACCAAAGGAATCTGTTCATATTCTTGAGCAGGTTGAACATCTAAAACAGCGCCATGTTGAATTGAAATATTAAACCCTGGATGTGCGCCGAGTGCATATAATAACTCAGTGTTATCCATATTTTTTACCGTGTAGCTGACCAACAGTCGGTTACCGTCTAATGAATAAGTAATCGTTAGCAAAAAATCAAACGGATATACTTCTTTGGTGGTTTCATCAGCGCGTAATTCAAACTGAACTTTGTTTTGAGACTGGCTGACCACTTGAAACTCACTTTGACGCGCAAAACCGTGTTGCGTTTGAGAATACGTCTTGTCCTGATACTGGTACTGATCGTCTTTTAGTCGCCCGACAAACGGGAATAAAACCGGTGCTTGATATTTCCAAAAAACCGGATCACCCTGCCAGATGTATTCAAAACTATCTGTTTTCTTTTTTAAACTAGTGAGTTGTGCACCGAGCGTGGTAAATTCGGCGGTTAATTGTTCATTGTCAATAGTAATCACGATTCGTCGTCCTCCTTTGCTCTGGGAAAATACTTTCGATAGTCTTCTTGCAAATGTTGCCGGGTCACATGGGTATAGATTTGCGTGGTTGAAAGACTCGAATGTCCTAATAACTCTTGTACCGTCCGTAGATCTGCCCCGTTGTTCAGTAAATGCGTGGCAAATGTGTGCCGCAGCATATGGGGATGAATATCAGCAGTTAAACTGCTTTTTTTAATGATTTGATTCAAAATATATTCAATCCCCTTTGCACTGATGGGATCGCCATAATGGTTAATAAAGACAGCATTATGGTCCTTATGATACTTGGCCATAATTGGTGTACGACAGGTTGTAAAATACGTTTCAAGGGCTTTTTTGGCATAACTACCGAATGGTACATAGCGCTCCTTATCCCCTTTTCCTCGAACCAAGATCATCATCACATCAAAATCAATTTTATCTAATTGTAAGTTAGCACATTCGCTCACCCGCATGCCAGTGCCATATAACACTTCTAGTATTGCTGTATTACGATCATCCAGCGGTTTTCCTTCACCCTTGGCTGCCGTAAAAAGCACATTCATTTCTTTTTCATAAAAAAAACGAGGTAATTTTTCTTGATGTTTTTTTAGTTGTACGTTGGCAAATGGATTTTTACCCACTAAGTCATTTTGTCCTAAAAAATTATAAAAAGAACGCAAACTGGATATTTTACGGGCAACTGAAGACCGTTGATATGGATAATCATTCAGATAGGTTAAATAAACCGACACATCAAGTCGATCAATATCAGTCCATTTTTTCATACCGCCGTTATCACTTAAAAATTGGATAAATTCGTTTAAATCCTCATGATAAGCAGTAATTGTATCCGTTGAGTATTGACGCTCAACACGTAAATATTCCAAAAATAGGTCAACCCAATTTTTTGCCATAAAAAAAGCCTCCACAGCTGCACTTTAGCAGACTGCGAAAACTTTTTCAATTACTTATTTTTGCACGGCTTCTTCGTAATCACCGTTTGGACAAACAACTTGCTTGCCACCTTTAATTTTCTTTTCAACTAAGAAATGTCCGTCTTTAGGACAATCTCGACCGATTGGTTTATCCCAAGAAACGAAGTCACAATCTGGAAAACGTGAGCAACCGTAAAATACACGGTTACGTTTTGACTTACGTTCAACGACTGTTCCTTCATGACACTTAGGGCAAGTAACACCAATGTCTTTAACAATGGCCTTAGTATTACGACAGTCTGGGAAGCGTGAACAAGCAAAGAATTTACCATAACGGCCCATTTTAACGACCATTGGGGCGCCACAGATGTCACAATCCATGCCTGCCAGTTCGTCTTTCATTTCGATCTTTTCTACTTCTTCTTCAGCCTGACTAACTTCTTTTGAAAATGGCTTGTAGAATGAATCGACTACTTTAACCCAATCTTGCTTACCTTCTTCAATGCTATCAAGTTCATCTTCGACCTTAGCTGTGAATTTAACATTCACAATGTCTGGGAATTGATCTTGAATAATGGTATTAACGATTTCACCAAGTTCAGTGGGTTCGAAGCGTCGTGATACTAATTTGACGTAGTAACGTCGCTGAATGGTATCCAAAGTTGGCGCGTAGGTTGATGGACGGCCAACTCCGTTTTCTTCCAGTGCCTTAATCAAATTGGCTTCAGAGTATCTTGCAGGTGGCTGAGTGAAGTGTTGGCTAGGATCAGTCTTTGCTAACTTAACGGTGTCTCCTTCTTGAAGATCTGGCAAAATATTATCTTTGTCTTTACCGTTTTGATAAACCTTCGTAAATCCTTTGAACTTCACCTTAGACCCATTGGCATGAAAATCAACATTATTTTGTGAGATCGTCACTGCCATAGTGTCTTGAATTTCTGGTGTCATTTGACTTGCCACGAAACGTGACCAGATTAAGTTATAAAGTTTGAACTGATCGTTAGTCAGAAATTCTTTCATATCAGCCGGTGTTCGAAATACCGAACTAGGACGAATTGCCTCATGGGCATCTTGTGCGCCTTCAGGCAACTTACCCTTAACCGGTTTGGTTGCCGCATATTCAGCACCATACTTTTCATGAATGAATTGTGATGCTTCATGTTTTGCAATCGTGGAAATTCGAGTTGAGTCCGTCCGCATATAGGTAATTAACCCAACATTAGGGCCCTTACCAATTTTAATTCCTTCATAGAGTTGTTGTGCCGCCATCATTGTTTTACGTGTTCTAAAGTTCAACTTGCGGTTAGCGTCTTGTTGCATCGTTGACGTAGTAAATGGTGGCTGTGGTGAACGTTTCCGTTCTTTTTTAACAACTGCAGTAATATCAAAATCAGCTTTTTTATCTAACTGGCCTAAAATCTTTTGTACAGCCGCGTTATCTGCTAAATCTTGTTTTTTTCCATTAACACCATAGAAAGCTGCCGCGAATTTTTCGCGACCCTTTTCAAACTCAGAATCAATTGTCCAATATTCTTGTGGTTCGAACGCTTTAATTTCATTTTCACGTTGAATAATTAAGCTTAATGCCACGGATTGAACCCGACCGGCACTCAATCCTTTTTTGACTTTCTTCCATAAAATAGGACTAATTGAATAACCAACTAAACGGTCTAATACGCGACGCGCCTGTTGTGCATCAACTAAATCCATATCAATGTCACGTGGTTCTTTAAACGCATCTTTGACAGCGTCTTTAGTAATTTCATTAAACGTCACACGATGTTTATCGTTATCTAAATTTAAGATATTCGAAACATGCCATGCAATTGCTTCTCCCTCACGGTCCGGGTCAGAAGCTAAATAAACGTTTTTAGCATTTTTAGCATCTTTGCGTAGTTCTTTAATCACATCACCTTTACCGCGAATAGAAATATAATCGGGTTGATAATCATGATCAATATCAACGCCCATTCGACTCTTTGGTAAATCACGAATATGACCCAAGCTAGCAACAACCTTATAATTTCTTCCAAGATATTTTTCAATTGTTTTAGCTTTAGATGGTGATTCAACAATCACTAAATTCTTTTTAGTTTTTGATTTCGCACGTGTTTTTTTCTTCGTACCTGCATTTTTACTGGCAGTTTTTGTCGGCATCTTCAAGCTCCTTACATGACCCTAAATCTGGATCAACAATAGTCGTAAATCCAAACCATCATATTTCATAAAAAAAAACTTGTCAAATAAAGAAATTCGAAATTAAGCTTTCTGCGTTCAAAATTGGCATCGCTCCGGCCGCAATTAATTCATTGCATCCGAGTGACATTGGTGCATCAATTCGCCCCGGAACGGCCAACACGTTGCGATTTTCTTGTAAGGCTAAGCTAGCCGTGATTAAACTACCACTCTTTTGTTTTGCTTCAATCACCGCTAATGACTGACATAGGCCCGCAATAATGCGATTGCGTTGTGGAAAGTGAAATTGCATTGGTGGGCTCCCTAATGGATATTCGGATAAAACTAATCCATCTGTTTCCAGTTGTATTTGTAAATCTTGATGATGCTTTGGGTATTGCCGATCAATTCCCGTTCCAATCACACCAATTGTCTTACCACCATGATCCAATGTGATGCGGTGACTAATACCGTCAATTCCGGTTGCCAAACCACTAACAATACAAATTGAATTTTGAACCAAACTCGGAATTAAATTTTCCAGTACTTGTTTACCGTAAGTTGTATTTTTGCGCGCACCAACGATGCCGATCATTTTTTGATGTAACAAACTTAGATCCCCACGATAAAATAAAACCATTGGCGGACAATAAATTTGTCGTAAGGCTTCGGGATAGTCATCATCAAAAATTGTCATAAATTGACATTTTACTAAGTGCTTTTTAACCAAAGCTAAGTGCTCTGATGAATTCCAATGACTGATCAATTGCTTGCTGATTCTTTCTGAAAGTTTAGCGTGTTCACAGAGTATTTCGATTGTTTCAAAGGATTTAATCTCTCGTAGACATTGCCAAATCATATATTCAGTTTTAATGCCGATGCCAGGACACAGATGCAATTTTAATGCGAATGTTCTTAAATCCATAAAAAAAGCCTCCTACATTAATAATGTACGAAACTCTCCGTTAAATTATTCGAATTTTCTAACTGGTGCAAAGGAATGACGGTGAATATCAGTAATGCCCAGCTTCTTCAATCCAGCCAAATGTTTAGCCGTGCCGTATCCCATATTATTTTCAAAATCATAACCGGGATAAATTTGGGCATAGGTCTGCATTAAATGATCACGGTATTCTTTAGCCACGATGCTGGCTGCTGCGACACTAATACTTTTTTGATCTCCTTTAATCAAAGTCGTTTGGGGAATCGAGATTGTTAAAGGAACTGCATCAACAATCAAATGTTGTGGTTGGTGATGAAGGCCTAAAATAGCTTCTTTCATACCAATTTTAGTTGCTTCATAAATATTATGATCATCAATCACTTGATTGTCTTTAACGGCGATGTTAACCTCAACTGCTTCATCAATAATTTTTAAATAAAGTTTTTCGCGTTCTTGAGCAGTAAGTTGCTTTGAATCCGTAACACCAATCAAGTCAAACTGGTGATCTAAAATAACTGCGGCGGTAACGACTGGACCAGCTAATGGCCCACGACCAACTTCATCAACACCAGCAATATATTGACAGCCATTTTGCCAAAGTTCGTCTTCATATTTAAAACGCTGCTTAAATGCGACTACCTGTTCTTCACGTCTAGTGATTTTCTTCTTTAATCGCTGCAAGGCTAGAACAACACCGCGTCGTGAATCACTAGCCAGCGTTTGAACCCAAGGGTCATTCAAGTTAGTGATCGTTTTTAATTTTTCTTGAATTTCTTTAATGGTTTGCTGCGTCATTTTCGTTGCTCATTTCTGTGATTTCATCTGGTGTTTCTAAACTAGTCGCGCCTAATTTTAATTTTCTAAAATCAGTAATAATGCGTTCACTGGCTCGATCATAGTCATCTTTAAAGCCTAATTTACTCGTGATTTCTAACAAAGCATCGGCATCGGTGGCAGTTTCGTCCAAAACTTCAGGTGCTAAGTGATAACGATCACTCAATATCTGTGGATTAACTATTCTAAAATGATGAATTGCAAACAAAGCAACATCATCTTTTGGATACAAACTATCTTTAATAGATCCAATCAGCGCTAATTTGACACCAATTAGCTGTGTTTCAAACTTAGGCCATAAAACACCCGGTGTATCCAATAGTTCCAGATTAGCAGATGACCGCAACCATTGTTGTCCAGTCGTGACACCTGGACGATTGGCCGTATTAGCCACATTTTTATTCACCAAATGATTTAATAAGGTAGATTTACCGACATTTGGTACACCAACGCACATCGCTTTAATTGCCCGATTTTGCATACCTTTGGCCGATTCTTGTGCCACCATCTGTGCCAAAATTTGTTGGCTTTTTTTCGTAACTTGTTTTCTAACCTGACTACTGCGTCCATCTACAGCAATCACTGGCTGGCCTAATTGTTCAAAATAGGTCAACCACTGATTCGTGACACGCTGATCTGCCATATCAAGTTTGGTCATGATTAATAAATGTGGTTTATGATGCAAAGCCTGTTTAACGACTGGATTTTGTGACGAAAACGGAATTCGTGCGTCAACCAGTTCAAACACAATATCAACTAATGATAACTGCTCTCTAATTTGCCGCAAAGCTTTTGCCATGTGACCAGGAAACCACTGAATTACTGCCATAATATGAAACTCCTTTATTCATTTCAATCAACCGTTAATGAAACATACTCATTAAGTTAGTATATCCATTTACTTTTAGAATGTACATAAAAAACAGAGCCTTTGGAAAAGATACCAAGACTCTGTGATTTTTAGATGACTTGAGTTTTTTCAAGCACCCTTAATTATTAAATTTAAACTCTAATCATTACCTTTTTGAAGCTTATAACCATCACTCTTCAATTGCTTGACGGTTTTATTATAACTAACTTTCTTGACGCCTGACCCAGCGAAATTGCTATCAATTGCCTTCAAGTCATCCGCTAATACCTTGGAATAATCGATTTTAACTTGAACTTTCATCTTCTGGCCGTCAACTTTAAACTTGGTATCGATTCCTTTTTTCTTACCGTACTCATCCATTTTGCTCTTAACGGTACTCGTTACAGTTTTAAGCTGATCTGCAGTTGCACCAGTACCACTATAATCACTCGTTACTGTTTCATTTTCCGAAAGCACCTTGTCGCCTCGATGCGTAATTTTATCCGTTGCTGTTGTATTGTCCTGAGTCTTTTTGTATGTCGATGTTTCAGTTGCTGAACATGCAGACAACCCAATTGAAAGTAATAACACCATTAAGATGCCAAAAATGCTTCTTTTTTTCATGATAATCCCCCCTATATATAAAATAAGATTATCTAAATATTTACTATTCGTCAATATTAAATAATAAAATAAAAAAATAACATTCTTTTGTAGGAGGGGCATCTTTTATAAATTAATGTAACAATTCAAAATGCTCTTATATCAAGTATTTAGTTAGGTGAAATTCTATTTTATATATTTTTCCGTTTTTACTTTAGTCATGATTGGGCTCAATCATTCAAGTACTGCTATATTGTAAAAATCTTAATTCATTTTATTCAAGTATCGTTGCCAAGCATCATCAAAGATCGTCATTGCCTGTAAATAGTTTGCATTTTCTTCTAAGTAATGCGAAATCTCATCAAAATCTTGTGACTGTTTTGGAAATGCTTGATCATAAAAAGCATTATTCGCAAATTCAGCAATCTCGTCAGCTCCACTTGGATTACGCTGTGTCATTAAGTATTGGTAAAAGCTTTGTCGCATGTTAATTCTCACTTTCATTGCTAGTTTTTCGGAATGGTCACCAAGAAGCGAAAATGACCTTGTTGCATATTAATCTCTTCTGCTGAGTAGTGCAAACTGTGGTGTTTACTATATTTATTCAAATCTAGCAAAATAGTTTTCTTCTTCTGATTTAATTTGACCCAGTTAGGGATTTTGTAGTTGTTTTTAACATAACCCATGACATATTTAATTGGCAAATTTAAATGACCGACAGCTAGACCCTTCGCCTTTAATAACACATTGCCATTGGCTAGTTTTTTCGGTGTAAAATTCAACGCAAAATTAATGGTTGCCCCTAAAAATTTTGTTTTACCAGTGATTGTTGCATTTTCACCCACAAAGAAACGATATTTAACCTTCTGCCCTTTTTGTAACTTGGTTAAATAGTTTGCAGCAAGCGCGTTAATCTGCTTTTTATTTAAATCAACTTCAAAAGAAGAATCACTTTTCTTTGGTGCTGAAGTACTACCTGGTGCTTCTACAGGCGCTGTTATTTGATGATAAAGATACCCCCCACCAATTAAGAGAACCACAATCAGTCCAATAAAGCCCCACTTCCAAAAATTATGTTCACGTTGCTTTTTTTTGTTCACTTCACTTGTGCGCATTGATCCCTACTCCTCTTTTAGCCAACTATCATGTTGTTGCATTTGTTTAAATAATTTATCTGCCATTTTTTCATACCCTAAATGATTAGGATGAAAATTATCATCGGTTGAAATGTAGTGATTTAAATTATGATTTTTTTGACTCATAATTTGATTCACTTCTTTTTCATTCATATTTTTAGCATTCGTTTTGGTAGCTTTGTCTTCAAGCTGCTGTTGTTGTGCCTTTGTTTGATATTGCCCATGTGACATTAAATCGTCAACATTCACAAAATATGCGGGACCATAACCCTTTAATGTTGCTTGTGAGGTTGAATTCCAATTTGTGACCGCCGTTGTGATTGAGTCCACATTGGCAAAATAGACATAGAATGGATTGTACACACTAAATAGAAAGATAGGCGCCTTACCATTATATTGTCTAACCTTTTTAAGCAATTCATTTAACTTTTGATTGTAAGTTGTATTAGCGGCGCTCATTTTATCCGAAAACTTTGTTTTTGAAGAAACAAACGCATTCGACTCTAGCGACTGCATTAAATCATTGCCACCAACCGTCATCACAATGACATCAGCATTTTTTAGATTATTTTGAAATTTGGTTTCGTTGTTCAACCGTTTTAAAATTTGATCAGATCGATCCCCAGCAATGCCGTAATTAGTTGTTTTAACTGAGGTATGGTCCCTTTTCTCCAGCTTAGTCTTAATAATGCCGACATAACCGCCATTATTTTTCTGATCGCCAACCCCTTGTGTTAATGAATCTCCCAAGGCAATTAAATGAATTGTTTTTTTATTCTGATTTACTTTTTTGGTTGCTTGTTTCGACGTTGGGTGATTTTGATTACCGGTCTGTTGGGTGCCAAAATAAATGCCCCCACCAATAATGACCAAAATCGCAATAACGATGCCAATCCAAACAACTATTTTTTTCTTAACCATATTTGCTCTCCAACTTGATATATGTATAACAATAAAGGCCGGAGCATCACAACTCGACTCCAACCTTAGGTAATTAGTTATGTTTTATTCAGTATAATACATTAAACAAAAAGCCCCAATGCCCGCATGAGTGGCAATAATTGGCACTGTTTCTCTGATGACCAATGGTACATCTGGAAACAAAGAAGTGATCTTTTCTTGCATTTTGGCAACAACTTCTGTCGCTTGCACGTGTGAGATGCCAATTGATTTAATCTTCGGACCATTTTGCATTTTTTCATAAACATCAGCGTAGTACTTATTAAGGGCCTTCATACCGCGACCCTTCATCCGAATTTCAATTTTACCACCAGTGACTTCCAGACCAACCTTAATATTTAATAGATTTGAGAGCGCACCAGCCACCTTGCTAATTCGGCCACCAGCTACAAGATTGTTCAAGTTAACAACACCCAAATAAAGTTTTGAGCGATCACGAACAGATGCCATTTTTTTTACAATTGTATCAACATCTGCGCCTTCTTGTGCAAGTTTAGCAGCTTCCACTACTTGGAAGGCTAAACCACGGTCAGTCGTCTGACTATCTACCACCGTGACATCCGTTTTACTAAGCGTTGCGGCTTGTTCAGCTGCATGAACTGTTCCACTAATTGATTCCATCATGTTGACACAAATCACTGAGCTACCGTCTTCACCGAGTCGATCAAATGCGTCAACAAACTTACCAATTGGTGGTTGAGACGTTTTCGGTAACGACTGTGCGTTTTTCATTAATTCTGGGAATTGTTCATTAGTAATGGTTTCCCGTTCAACATAAATTGTTCCATCAATCATCACTGACAATGGAATAATTGTAATATTATAATTTGAAATTTCTTCTTCAGTTAAACCTGCTGAAGAGTCTGTGACGATTTTAATCTTCGTCATGATTCGACCACACTTTCCGACATTTTATAAATATGATATACTCTATCTAGTTCATAAAACTAGATAACCTAGTTTAATACATAGATCCATTTTTGTAAATCGTTCAGTCAATCTAATATCAAGTATTATTTACTAAACAGTATAGCAGAAGTACCTATTATTTTCATTCGAAAACTAAATTACATCACGATTCTATAAGGAGCTTTATCATGCAACTACAAACCAAAAAACGCACCATTTTAATTGAAATTGCCAACACCATTACACATGGTTTGGGCACTGCTTTAGCAATTGCTGGTCTAGTACTTCTCATTATTAGAGCAGTCTCTCTCCACAGTCCAATCCGCATCGTGACTTTCACAATTTATGGCAGTATTTTGATTCTATTTTATTTAACGTCCACTATGTTTCATGCGTTAGTTTTTACAAAAGCACACAACGTGTTTCAAGTGTTTGACCACTCGATGATTTTTATTTTAATCGCTGGTACATATACACCATATTGTCTAGTCGCCATTTCTGGTTGGCTAGGTTGGACTTTGTTTGGCGTGATCTGGTTAATGGCGATCTGTGGTGTCGTCTATAAAAGCATTTGGTTGAAAAAATCAACGCCACTTTCCACTGCCATCTACGTCATCATGGGCTGGTTATGCGTCTTCGCCTTCAAACCACTTTGGACAAATCTAAGCCTTGTTGGTTTTACGCTACTCGTGTTGGGTGGCGTCACGTTCACACTGGGTGCGCTTGTTTATAGCAAACCGGGTTGGCCTTATGCTCATCTCGTCTGGCACTTCTTTGTGCTTGGTGGAACCATCCTGATGTACTTTTCAATATTGCTATTTGTATAATACAATTAAGTTCAAAATTTACCGTTTTTGATAGGTCTCAAATGTGTAATCATATTGATTCTTATCATCTGCGTTAAATGACTTTTGCTCAATGAGTTCCCATTCATCATAATTAATGGGAACCATTTTTGTGTCCGTCTTAAATTCATGAGCAATTGCCGTTTTGAATAAGTGCGTTGCCAATTGATATGTGGAGTCATAAACAACTGCGCCACCCATAATATAAATATCATCTGAGATTGAATTTAACAATGTTTTGAGTGCCTCCACATTTCGGACGATCTCGACCCCTTCAACAGGCGCCATCGTGGTTGATAAAACAATATTACGTCGATTCGGCAGTGGTTTGCCGATGGAGTCAAATGTGTGTTTACCCATGACAACCACGTGACCAGTGGTCAGCGTTTTAAAGTGTTTCATGTCAGCTGGTAAATGCCATGGTAATTGACCATTGATACCAATACCATGGTTTCGATCTTCTGCCCAGATAAATCCAATCATGATGTCTTACTCCTCGCTAAAATAAGATTAAACAGCAACAGGGGCCTTGATGGCCGGGTATGGATCATAACCCTCAAGTTTAATATCAGCCATTTCATAAGCCTCAAGCGGCTTCTTTTCAGTTGGTAAAATCAATTTTGGTGCCTCTTTTGGCGCTCTAGTCAATTGCTCTTTGATTTGATCAATATGATTGTTATAAATGTGGGCATCACCAAGGGTATGCACAAATTCACCCACTTGTAAGTCACATTCTTTAGCAATTAAATGCGTCAGTAAAGCATAACTAGCAATGTTAAACGGAATGCCTAAGAAAATGTCACCACTGCGTTGATAGAGTTGACAACTGAGTTTGCCATCCGCCACATAAAATTGGAACATAGTATGGCACGGTGGCAATGCAACCGTTGGTACATCTTCAGGATTCCAGGCAGTAACAATTAAACGCCGTGAATCTGGCGTTTTTTTAATTTGATCGATGACGGTTTGAATTTGGTCAATTGTATCACCAGTACTGGTCTTCCATGCCCGCCATTGACTCCCGTATACTAAGCCAAGATCACCATATTTTTGGTCGAAAGCATCATCATTTAAGATGCGGTCACAAAATAGTTGCTTTTGTTCTTGATAGTCGGTATTAAATGCATCATCGACTAAACTTCTATGGCCAAAATCAGTCATATCAGGTCCGCCATACTCCGCACTTTCAATCCATTTTTTAAATGCCCATTCGTCCCAAATATGATTTTTATGCTGCAATAAAAAGCGGATATTGGTATCACCTCTTAGAAACCACAGTAATTCACTTTTAATCAACCCAAATGGCACTTTTTTAGTGGTTAACAATGGAAATCCTTCATTGAGGTCAAATCTCATTTGATAGCCAAATAATGAATGTGTCCCAGTATTTGTCCGGTCTGTTTTTTGATGGCCCTCATTCAATACTTTTTTAGCCATTTCTAAATATTGCAATTCGTTACTATTTGTCATTTCGATACCCTCCTTTTATTCGGCAAATTCACTTAAGTATTCCCAACGATCGGTCTTATCATCAATAGCTTGATTGACATTGTCTAAGTCTTCTTGTAATTTAGCAAGTTTGTCATAATCACTGGCATTATCGTTCATTTGAGCAGCAATACTTTGTTTTTGTTGCTCTAACTCGTCGATTTGTGATTCAATCTGGTCCCATTCCATTTGTTCAGCATACGTCAATTTACGTTTACCGTCAGCTGTTTGATCTTTTTTAGGAGTTTGTTTTTTAGATGTCTCTGGTTTCTTATTGGTTGAGCTAATTAATTCCTGACGTTGACTCAAATAATCACTGTAACGTCCCTCAAATGGCTTAATTTTCCCTTGCCCTTCAAATACAAGCAGCTGGTCAGCAACTTTATCTAAAAAGTAGCGATCATGGGAAACAGTGATAACTGTGCCATTAAAACTATCCAAATAATCTTCTAAAACGGTTAGAGTTGCAATATCTAAGTCATTGGTTGGTTCATCGAGCAATAAAACGTTTGGCTGCATCATCAAAATTTTTAGTAAAAATAACCGTCGCTTTTCTCCACCAGATAATTTACGAATTAATGTCCCATGCATGAAACGTGGAAACAAAAATTGCTCTAACAACTGAGTCACACTAACCACATTACCATTTTTATCAGTAATGTTTTGTGCCGTTTCACTCAAATAATTAATCATCCGTTTGTCTTCATCAATGGGTTCAGTTTGTTGCGTATAATAACCCAAATGGACAGTTTCACCGATTTTAACTAAGCCTGAGTCTAGTTGCTGTTTTTGGGCAATGACATTAAGTAAACTCGATTTGCCGACTCCATTTTCACCGGTAATCCCAACCCGGTCCCCTGCCTGAATTAAGGTACTGAAATCATCTAAAATAACTCGTTGACCAAATTTTAACTTGGCATCTTCAATTTTGATCACATCTTTACCCAGTCGTTGTTGACCAAGATTAATATCCACATCTTCATCAACTTGCAGATTACCCACGTTTTGTTCTAATTCATGAAAATGATTAATGCGACCCTTTTGCTTCGTTGACCGTGCTTTAGCACCCGTTTTCATCCAGGCCAGCTCTTTTTTATAGAGTTGTTGTTGTTTGTGTTCAGTTTCAGCTTCCAAACTAACTCGTTCGGCCTTTTTTTGGACGTATTCTTGATAATTACCGCTGTATTCGTATAACTTCCCAAACGATAATTCCCAAATATTATTTGCCACCTGGTCTAAAAAGTATCGATCATGGGTGACAACAATCACTGCACCTGAATAGTTAGACAAATAGTCTTGCAACCAAACTGTCGAATCAATATCCAAGTGGTTTGTAGGTTCATCTAATAACAATAAATCAGGCGCCTGAATTAAGACCTGTGCTAAGCCAACACGTTTTTTTTGTCCACCAGACAAATCACCAACTAATTGTGCCAAATTCGTAATTTTAAGCTGCGTTAAGATCGTTTTAACTTCACTTTCAGCATTCCATGCACCTTTTTGATCCATCAAATTTTGAGCTTTGGTGAAACGCGCCATGGTCTCTTCATCTTCTGGATTCTGTTCTAATTGTGCCAATGTATCTTCATAATTTCTAATAACCTTAAAAATTTCTTGACCACCAGCAAAAACAGCATCCAAGACAGATAATTGATCATCTAACACTGGCAATTGATGCAAAAAGCCGATTGTGTAATCATTTGGGACGATAATTTCGCCGTTGTCGGCATGAACTTCACCACTGATCACGTTCAACAAAGATGTTTTACCACTCCCATTGGTACCAATTAAACCAATTCGATCATTTTCATTAATCAAAAAATTCAGTTGGTCAAATAACGTTTTTTCACCATAGACACTTGTTAAATTTTCAGCACGTAACGTCTGCATAACTCTTAGAGTTGCTCCTTTTCGATTAACATTTTGGCACTAGTCACTAATTGATCGTGTTGATTGGGTAAATCACCCGCAATTACTTGCCTTTCAAGATTAGCAATGATTTTACCAATCAAAGGGCCTGGCTTTAGGCCGGCTTCAGTAATTAATTGTTTACCATTAATTTGTAGTTCACTTTTTTGTTTAATAGGTAATGCTTCATAATCTGTGAGCAGATTGTCTATTTGAACTTCATTACCATAAAGATCAGCCACATGATCAGCACTAATTAATAGATCATGCCCCGTTTTGAACAATAAATCCGCAGATACCTCTTCTTCTAGCAACCCATTTGTAGCATCAACAATAAGATGAGTTTGTTCAATGGTTTTATTAGAGACTTTCCATTGTTTCAAAAACTGCGTTATCTGATTGTTGTGGAAGTAAAACGTATACGATAATAAGGCCCAAACTTCAGCGTTGGTGGCTAACTGCCAATCCTCTAAAGTCGTCAATTGTAATAAATTATTGCCGAAGGCTTGTAGTACAGGACAATATCGATACAAATTGGTGTTCACAAATGCTTTTATTCCAGCAGGTGGATTCTGACCTAAAAATAATTTTTCTAATTCCACTCGTGTTCTTTCAATCGCAATTTTTTCTAGCAATGGTGCATTATTTTGAATGCCCGCTAAAGTTTGTCGTTCAATATCAAAATCCAATTGACTGGCAAAACGCACTGCACGCATCATTCGTAATGCATCTTCATGAAAACGTTCATTGGCATCACCAACTGCACGTAAAACACCATTTTTTAAATCTTTGAGACCATTAAAGAGATCAATCACTTCGCCATTTTCACGCATAGCTAATGCATTGATAGTGAAATCGCGCCGTTGCAGATCTTCTGACAAAGAGCGCACAAATTTCACTGAATCAGGTCGACGATAGTCTTGATACCCTGATTCGGTTCGAAATGTGGTGGTCTCATACCCGACACCGTGTTCTAAAACCATGACGGTGCCATGCTCGATGCCAGTATCTACTGTGTGATCAAAAATTTGTTTAATTTCATTTGGATAAGCACTGGTCGCAATATCAACATCATGGATTGGATCGCCCAAGATTGTATCACGAACGCTGCCACCAACAAAATAAGCCTCAAAACCAGCGGCTTCAATTTTTTGCATGATGGGACGTGCTTGTTCAAATTCATTTGGTAATTTTTTGATAATCATAAAATATTCTCAAGTCCTACGAGTAATTCATTGTACTGACCAATTTTTTCAACGGCGACGGCAACGCCACTCATGAATGATTGTCGGTCAAATGTATCTTGACGAATCGTTAATCCTTCACCTAGCGCACCAAACATCACTTGTTCATGTGCAATTAGACCTGGTAAGCGAACAGCGTGGATGCGAATGCCGTTGTATTCACCGCCACGGACATGGGCCAAAGTTTCTTTTTCATTTGGATTGCCTTGCTGATGAGCAGGACGAACCTGGTCAATTAATTTGGCCGTACTTAACGCCGTTCCACTAGGTGCATCAACCTTTTGATCGTGATGCATTTCAATAATTTCCACATCTGGCATGTATTTAGCTGCTTGTTGCGCAAACTGCATCAATAAGACCGCACTGATACCAAAGTTGGGGGCAATTAAGCCGCCAATCTGATGTTGTTTGGCAATTTGTTTAAGTTCTTCAACTTGTTCATCTGTTAATCCAGTTGTCCCAACAACTGGTCGATAACCATGTTCTAAGGCAAATTTAGTGTTGGTATAAACTGAGCTTGGCACCGTAAAATCAATCCAAACGTCAGCATCAATATCAATGTCTTTCAAATCATGAAAAACGCTAACACTTGCTGGTAAATTATCTTGTTTGTTTAAATCAGGACCAAATACCGCTACTAACTCAAATCCATCGTGTTCCTGCACCATGTTAATGGTCTTTTGTCCCATTTTTCCTTGATAGCCAGCCACAATTACTTTAATCAAAATTGGTCACTCCTTAGTTATCGAATTTCCTATTTATCTTACCAGATTTTGCACCTCGATTAAACTGATTGTTTTGTTTTTGGCGCTGCGGGTTTTGCAGCGCTTTGTTTTTTATGTTAAAGTTAAGGTAACTTTTTACTATTAACTTTATTTAAAATTAGGTGATTAAAATCGCATATCCATATCAAGCTCCGTTTAATCTTTTTTTACAAAATCAGCAAAAATCTGCGGCCACTATCGCGTCGATCAATCAAACCTTAACGCAATTTTTTGATTTTATGGCAACCACCTCTAGTTTTCAAACCAACCCCAGTGTAAACAATATTTTCGATCGTGATATTGAGTCATTCATCACGCAACATCAAAACGTGAGTCCTGCCACCTATAACAAATGGCTATCACAATTAAACAATTATTTTAAGTATCTTTTTACCCATCAGTTAAATACCCATCTCCCCACCATTAATTTACATGGGCAACCGAAAGCTGCTCAAAGCACAATCTCATACACCTGGCTGGAAAAGTTGGATGATATTTTGAATGATCCACAACTACATTGGTATACAAAATTAACGTTATTACTGCTAGCGAACGGATATCAAGTTGCTGAAATTTTACAACCACAGTTTTATTTGGCGTGGCAAGATCTCACATTAACTAATACCCAACAATCTTTTCGCCAACAATTCAATGATTTTATTTCACCACTCCAACACAAACAACACAGTGCGGACATTTTTTTAAAGCAACGAATAGATATCCAACATCCTCAACTAAGCTTACCCGGTCTGCACAAATATCTTAAACCTGACAGTCACTATCTCGGTTTCTCATTAGCACCAAAGTATTTACATCAAAGCTATGTTCTTCATTTTTTGCAATTCCACCCGACATTAAATGATCAAGAGTTAGAAAAACAACTAGGACTCGATCCCCAGTCGCTTTTATACTATCGAAAATTACTAATTCAAAATAAATAGACGTCGTTTTTACGACGTCTGTTTTTTAGTGATTGGAAATTTTAGCACTACTTATTCTTAATCTTCGTCTAGCATTGCACCCATTTCACTGTCGCTAGGGACTAATTCAAGATACTGATGCAGTTGTGCTTGTGCCAACTCTGGTTGCCCATTTTCGCGATAAAAGAAAAAGCTTTCTTTCAAAAAATCTGGTTGGTTAGCAAAATATGGTCGGGCGGCATCATAATTTTTGGTGGCTAAGTCAAACTGTTCTTGATTTTGATACGACAAGGCCAAATTCCAATAGATCTGCGGGTCAATTTCATCATTTTCAATATACGGTTGTAAGAGATCAATGTTATCCGCGTGACGATTCTGTTTGACCAATAAATTACTATAATCAAGCACCAACTCTAAGTTGTCAGGGTCAATTTCATGCCCGGCTTGCAGGTATTGTGCCATCAAATTTTCTTCTCCTAAATGACTAGCCACTGAAGCGGCTTGTTTATACAATTGTTCATTGTAGCGATCAACACCCAGACCTTCTTGCAATGTTGCTAAGGCACTTTCATAATCATTGGTCTGCTCGTAAACATTAGCCAATGCCTGATAAGCTGAAGCATATTGTGGATCTTTTTCAATCAATTTTTGCAACGTTTCTTGAGCTTCTTTATACTGCTTCAACTTTTCTTGTGTTAATCCTGTCTGGAACAAAATATCAGTTGAACGAAATTCTGGTTTAACTTGTTTAAAATAACCAAGCGCTTTTTCAAACTGGCCACTTTGTGCGTATGACATACCTAGTCTACCGGCAATATCAACTTGAGAAAAGACCGTTTGGCCGGCTTTGATTAGTTCAAAATAGTAAAAAATCGCATCATCAAATTGATTCATCATATAGTAGAATTCACCCAATGCAAATAAAACAGCCGGTTCTTGTGGCGCAATCTGATAGGCTTCTTTTAATTTTTGTTCGCTAACTTCAAATAATTCTTGTGTTTGATATAAATCTGCTGCAACCAATAATGCCTCTAAATAAGCATCAGAATCTGGTTTTATCTGCGAAATATAGGATAGTGCTTCGTCGTTGTGACCCTCGTCAATTGCAATATCCGCTAATGCTGTTTTTAAAACATCTTCATCTGGATAGCGATCCAATAACTTTAAGTATGTTCGCTGTGCTTGACGAATGAAACCCAGACCATATAATTCTTCTGCCAAGCTAAACAACATATCATCGTCATCATGACGCAATGCCAAGGCGAAAGATTTTTTGGCGTCATCTAGTTGTCCTGATGACAGTTGATCTAACATTTTTTCAGAATAACTCATTTTTACACCCTCTTGTTTTAAAACTCATCTTAATATGATAACAGGTTTCGATAAAAATGGCATTAAAACCACCTCATTACATGAGCAAACAAAAAACCAGTATGCATAGCATACTGGTTAACGCCCGATAAATAAAGAATTATTTAACAGCGTCCTTTAAAGCCTTACCTGGCTTGAATGCAGGTACTTTGCTTGCTGGAATTTGAATTTCTTGTCCAGTTTGTGGATTGCGACCCTTGCGAGCAGCGCGTTGACGAACTTCGAAGTTACCAAAGCCAATCAATTGTACCTTATCACCCTTAGCTAATGATGCTTGGATTGAACTAAATACTGCATCAACTGCAGCAGTAGCATCTTTTTTAGTCAAGCCAGTTGCTGATGCAACACTGTTAACTAATTCTGCTTTGTTTGCCATGTAATTTTCACCTCCCACCAAGAAGATCGGATGTAGTTACACCCATTTTTATTGTTAATTTTGAGTGGTCCAAAATTAACGAAACAATAACGGGAAACCGTATCATTTCTACTGATAACATTATCATAGCTAAACCCCTATAGCAAGCGATTTTCGGACATTTTCATCGAAAAAGGGGATAAAATGACTAATAACATTAACAATTCACCCGATTTTATTACGTTTAGGTATATATCAACCGATAAGTAGATATTCAAAAAACATTAATTGTAAACCCTATTTTTCATCTAAAAAAATTATATGAATCATATTTATTCTAATAAAAAAAATCAACAAATAAAAAAAATCGTGATCATCACGATTTTTCTTATTTTCGTTTACGCTTAATCAAATGAATTGGCGTTCCCGTGAAATCAAATGCTTCACGAATCCGATTTTCCAAGTAGCGTGCATATGAAAAATGCATTAATTCCGGATCGTTGACAAAAATAACAAATGTTGGTGGTTGAATGGCAACCTGAGTCATATAGTAAATTCTTAATCGTTTACCACTTTGCGTCGGAGTTGGATTAGCCGCAACAGCATCCATTAAGACATCATTTAAAACGGACGACTGAATGCGCATTGTGTGGTGATCGTAAACTTTTTTAATCAGATCTGGTACCTTATCCAGTCGCTGTTTTGTTTTAGCAGACACAAAGACAATTGGTGCATAGGTTAGATACTGGAATTCTTCACGAATAATATTTTCAAACGTCGACATGGTTTGACCATCTTTTTCAACAGTATCCCACTTGTTAACAACAATGATAATTCCACGACCCGCTTCATGCGCATAGCCAGCAATTCGTTTGTCTTGCTCACGAATTCCCTCTTCTGCATTCAGAACAACTAACACAATATCACTATCATCAATGGCCTTCATTGCTCGGAGCAGTGCGTAGCGTTCTGTGTTTTCATATATTTTGCCACGTTTTTTAATACCGGCAGTATCTACCATCGTATATTTCTGACCATCGGCACTAGTAAACTGCGTATTGATTGCATCACGAGTCGTGCCAGCCACATTGGAAACGATGACACGGTTTTGGCCTAAAATGGCGTTAACCAACGAAGATTTCCCGACATTAGGACGACCAATTAAGCTGAATGAAATACTGTCGTCCTCTACTTGTTCGTTCTCGTCTGGAAATTTATCAACCACTGCATCAAGTAAATCACCAATGCCAAGTCCATGAACGCCAGAAATTGGGTACGGATCCCCAAAGCCGAGTGAGTAGAAGTCATAGACTTCACTGCGAAGTTCAGGATTATCGACTTTGTTAACTGCTAACACAACCGGCTTATCAGCCCGATATAAAATCTGTGCGACTTGTTCGTCAGCATCTGTGATTCCCGTCTTGATATCAACAAGGAAAATAATCACATCTGCTTCATCAATCGCAACTTGAGCTTGTTCTCGGATTTGTGTAATAAATGGTGCTTGTGATAACTCAATTCCACCAGTATCAATGAGGTTGAATTTTTGTTCCAGCCAGTTCGCATGGGCATAAATTCGATCGCGCGTCACTCCTGGAGTATCTTCCACGATTGAAATTCGTTCACCTGCAATCCGGTTAAACACAGTTGATTTACCGACATTGGGACGGCCAACAACAGCCACAGTTGGATTTGCCATATGATCACCTCTTTTTCTTTTTTGACAAAAAGGAAGCCGGGACTAAATTATCCCAGCCTCATTTTTTGGTTTAAAGTTTGTTTTATTCTTGTGAATCTTTAAGTTCGTCACCAATCAAATCACCCAAAGTAAAACCGCTCTCTTCTTCAGGAGCATCTTTAGCAACATTTACTGATTGATGTTGTGCCTTATCTTCAGCAGCTTGAGGTTTTTCTTCAAGTGCTTTGATTGATAATCCTAAACGTTGTTCGTCAGGATGTACTTCAAGAACTTTCACTTGAACTTCTTGGCCAGGTGTTAAAACATCGGCTGGCGTAGCAATATGCTTATGTGAAATTTGTGAAATGTGAACTAATCCTTCAACGCCTGGGAATACTTCAACAAACGCACCAAAACTAGTCAAACGCTTAACAGTTCCAGTAAGGACACTACCTTCTGGTGCTTTTTCAGCGATATCATCCCATGGGCCAGGCAATGTTTGTTTAATTGAAAGTGAAATACGTTGCTTTTCAGGATCAACAGATAAGACTTTCACATTAACCTTTTCGCCAGTCTTTAAGACATCTGAAGGTTTTTCAACACGTTCGTATGCAATTTCTGAAACGTGAACCAAACCATCAACGCCGCCAAGATCAACGAATGCACCAAAGTTAGTCATTCGGGCAACAGTACCTTCAACTACTTGACCTGGTTGTAAAGTAGCAAAGATTTCTTTAGCAGCTTCTTTATGTTGTTCTTGAACAATTGCTTTGTGTGAGAGAATCAAGCGGTTTTCGCTTGGTTCAATTTCAACAATTTTAAACTCAAGTGTTTCACCTTTAAATTGATTTAAATCTTCAACAAAGTGATCAGTAATCATTGAAGCAGGTACAAATCCGCGAACACCAGCGTCAACAACGAGGCCACCCTTAACAACTTGGGTAACAGGTGCAGTAATGGTTTCACCATTTTCAAATTTTTGTTGAATTTCGTCCCAAACTTTACGTGCTTCGAGACGACGATGTGAAAGTAAGTAACTTCCATTTTCTTTGTCATTTCCAATTTTTGAAATAACAACAAGGTCTAAGACATCCCCGACCTTAACAGAATCATTAATATCTTCAACTGGCTTTGTTGATAGTTCTTTGGCCGGAACGACACCTTCAACACCCGCTCCTTCGATACCAACGATTGCTTGACGATCATCATCAACGGCAAGTACTTCACCCTTGACAACATCCCCAACTTTAACATCCTCTACACTATTTAAAGCGTTTAATAAGTCATTTCTATCTTCATTTTCAGCCATGAAAAAAATTTCCTCCTTGCGACAATCAGCTCTACCCTTAATAATACCGAAAATCGAGCGATAATTCCAGTCATTCTCCCAATTCGTTTTGTTTTTTTATGATAATTTCGTTAATCTTTTCAACGACCTGGTTAATAGTTAACGATGTCGTATCTAAAAGAATCGCATCTTTAGCTTGTGTCAACGGTGACACGGCACGTGTGGAATCCTTTTGATCACGCAATTCAATTTCTTTTTGTAGTTCATCTAAAGGTGTTGTTATGCCCTTAGCTATATTTTCTTTATAGCGTCTTTGTGCGCGTTCCTGTGCGCTAGCAACCAAGAAAATTTTGACTTCAGCATGTGGTAAAACCGTCGTACCAATATCACGACCATCCATCACAATGCCACCTAGATCAGCAATTTCTTGTTGTCGTTTAACCAATTGTGTTCGAACGCCTTGAACTGCTGAGACTGCCGAAACGTTGTTTGTAACGTCAGGTAATCTGATTTCTCGTGTGACTTCCTGATCGTCAATAAAGACCCGTTGTTCGTCTTCACCCGGCTCAAACACGATCCGACTATTCACTGCTAACGTTGTCAACGCCTGATCATCAGTCAACTCAACTTTTTCTTGTAGTGCTTTAAACGTAATGGCACGATACATCGCACCCGTGTCACAATAGACATAACTAAAATGCTTAGCAACTAATTTAGCCACCGTGCTTTTACCCGCGGAAGCCGGTCCATCAATTGCCACTTGTAATGGTTTTCCCATAATTTCTTTGTCTCCCAAACATTATCTTATTTAACTCGTAACCGTTGACCAGGTGTGAGACTAGCATTTTGGCTAATTCCATTTAACTGGCACAGTTCTTGAACCGTTAAGCCATTGTTAACGGCAACCCGGTATAGCCCTTGACCAGCCGGTACAGTGATGTATTTTTCATCAGTAGACGAAGAGGAACTACTTTCAGTACTAGATTCCTCTTTTTTAGCAGAACTAGATTCACTACTTGCTTTTTTCTTACTTGATTTAGTAGAACTAGCTTTTTTCTTAGTCGCCTTTTTATGGCTGCTACTTGACTGTGCAACTTGCTCAGTATCTGACTTAGGATGGTTAAATGAGCTTTGATTATTCCACCAATAAAAGACTGGTGTTGCTGCTAAGACAATAATTAACAAAACTAAGACAGTCGTAATCATTGAATTATGTGAATTCTGTTTGCGATGTTTGGTTCGTGATAAATTACCTTCTTGATCACGATCCTCACCATCGGCAAAAGTTTTGTCCCATGGCTTTTGCTCATGTTTGGGCTCTTTTTGTTCTTTATCACTCATCAAATGAGCCTCCTTTGCAATCTTTCCTGCAATTATTGTATCATACCACGATTTTTAAATAATTAAGAATTAACAAAAAATAATTTGGATAATTGGTTACGCCAATTTAATTTAAGTGGTGTTGTTTTTGTGAGTTGTTTTTCTTGCGGTAAGTGTGCCAATATCTCATTGCTAATTTCGTGGGTGGTGAAGTTACAACAATTCTCTTCATGTTGATTAACTTGCTCGTCAAAATATTGCAAAATTTGTTGGCGTAAGCACGTCTGTGCGTTGGCATAATCTAGCATTCGTTGCAATTTTTCTTCAAATAGTTGTTTACTTTGTGTAAATGACTCGTTAATTTGTGTTTCGCTTTGACCACTGCGAACATAATAATCTAACAATTCACCTAGATCACCCAACGTGTCTTTTTTTAAGCGTCCATGCACAAAATCTGCAATCACCTGATTACTTGGTATCGTCAATGCTTTTAATCGTCGAGGAATAAATTCATCCCCTCCACTATACAGTAAAACAGCCAAACTTTGCTGACCATCACGTCCAGCACGACCAATTTCTTGAACATAATTTTCGATATTAGCAGGTAAATGATAGTGAATCACAAAACGAATATCATCCTTATCAATGCCCATCCCAAAGGCACTAGTTGCACAAATCACATCAATGTCATTATGCATAAATTGATGTAGTAACTTATAACGAGTCGTTGCGCTAATACCAGCATGGTAAGCTTGAGCGTTAATTTGATGCTCCTGCAAATATTGCGCAATTTGAGTTGCTTGTTTCCGGCTGGAAAAATAGACAATGCCTCGTCCATGAATCTGGTTTAATAACTGCACCAATCGTTCATTTTTTTCCTGTTCATTGGCCAACTTTTGTGTAGCTAAATAAATATTCGGACGATCCACTGATTGAATGACTTTTTTGACACTTTGATCCTTTAGTCCTAATTTGTCGATAATATCTTGTTGCACTTTTTTGGGAGCAGTTGCCGTCAACATTAAAACTGGTGGCATATGTAACATCGTCAGTAGTTGTTTAAGCATCAAATATTCTGGTCTAAAATCTGGTCCCCATTGAGAAACACAATGGGCTTCATCAATCACAAATAATCCTAATTCAATTCGCATTAGCGCCTTTTTGACATTCTCTTGCGCCAAAATTTCCGGAGATGCAAAAATGTAATCAAATTGTTGTAGGTGATTTAACGCTATTTGTCGTTCTTGGAAATTTTGCATTGAGCTGAGCATCACAACTTTTTTTTGTCCGCTCATTTGCAACCTAGCGACTTGATCTTGCATCAGCGATAGTAATGGAGACACTATCAAGATACTACCTTTTAGTAGGTAACCCGGTAATTGATACAGTAGTGTTTTTCCGGCCCCAGTTGGCAACACAGCTAATGTATTTTGGCCGTTTAAAACTGACTGTAAAACTGGCAATTGGCCTTCACGAAAATGATCAAAGCCAAACTTATCTTGTAACACTTGTGTTAACTGCGTTTCACTAACCATGATCTTGATAACTCCTCATAATTTGAAACATCCGATACAAAAAGAACTGTTCAGAAGCATCTTCACCGTCAATTGGGTGAAATTGCCACGTATCAATGTTGCCTTTATATAATTGATTGTATTGTGCAATTTGTTGCTGGTTCAGTAACTTAGGGTAAGGAAACTGATTTTTTGTAAAAATGGCGACTTCCAGCAAATGCTCCCTCACCGTACTTAATTTTAACCGCCGTTGGTGTGCAATTTGAGAAAGTGTTCTACCGCGATCAAATAATTCAAATGACTGCTGGGCACTTTGGCTCACTGGTAAGTTTGCTTGATATGGCTTTAATAACTGACTAATTATTCCTTGCAGGTCAATTTCAAAAGCAGCGAAGCCACTCCATAAATCTTTTTGCATGATTTGAATGTCGTCATTTGACTGGCCCACCAATGTTGTAATTTGACTTCCAGCCAATCCCGAGGATTGGTGTCCCACTAATTGATATGCTAAAAAATTAGCTTCGTTGTCTGGCAACGTTTCTAAAAACTGCGCTATTTCCTGACTAAATTGTTCGACCATGACTGATTTCTGTTGCGCATGAAACCATCTTTTAACTGTTCGTTTTGCCTGTTCGTTATCAACTAAGGGCGCGTAATGAGTATTTTGGTAGCTATATTCAGAGACCACCTGCACAGCTAACAACATTAAAATTTGAATGTTATCTGTCTGAAATTGAAGCCACTTATCTACAAATTGCGGCTGATAGTGACTGGTAATATAATTTTCTTTAGCTGCTTGCCCATTGCTTGTCAACATGATCTGTTGATTTTCAATTGTCACTAACCCATTACTTTGCATTTGCCTGAGTTGTTGTTCGTACAATGGTCGCCGCAAACCATGATCAAAATCTAAATACGGCAAAATTTGATACCGCATCCCCCAAAATAAGGTTGCCACCGTGCGATGATTGGTCAAGATATTTTCGATGACTCGAATACGTCGCGCCTGTGTATTTGATAATAATGTGATTAAATACGTCACTGCAAACTCCTTTGAACTTCATTAACATTAAGCATAAAGAAAAGCCTGGTAAATTACCAGACTTCTGAATAAATTTTGATTTAAATTTGATGATTGAGCCAGTGTTGCAGCCGGTTAGCAATTAGGGCAAAGACCGTCCCCACTAAAACACCTTTGATCAAGTTGAATGGCACAACTGCAAACAAAACTAATTTTGGTAAAGCAATGCTAAGTTTCATGCCCAAGACTTGCATGTATAATGGCAAAACAACTAACCAGTTAGTCAATGACATCACAACAGTCATTGAAATGGTGGCGAGCACAATTCCCAGCACATACCGTTTTTTGAGCGTTAAATGATGTTGTTTCATCACTAACCAAAATGGCAAAATTAATGTCATTGAAGCTAAAAAGCTACTAAAGACACCAATCAATTCTGGTAACGACATGCCATAGGCCATTGCATGAATTAAACATTTCAAAGCCGTGATCACCGTTGCGCCCAGTGGTCCATAAACTAACAGACCAATGAGAACCGGGACATCCGAAAAATCAATCTTCAAAAATGGTGCGATTGGAATCACCGGAAACTCGATAAACATCAACAGAAACGAAATGGCACCCAAAAGAGCAACACCAACTGTGGTACGAATACTAGCTACTTTCATTTTACTACCTCCGCGTGAAGGCCATCTTCAAATGATGAAGCAGACCAATAAAAAAACCGCAAATCAAAAAGATTTACGGTTGCAATTTATCAGCCAAAAATCTTCTTTATACCAGACTTTACTGTCGGCACCTGGAATTCCACCAGATTCAACTGCTAAATGCAGGTCGCGGGCTATCACCGCCGGTCGGGAATTACACCCTGCCCTGAAGACGAACCTATTTATTTTTTACTAGCACAATGTAAGTATATCACGGAATTAAGTTGTGTCAAAGATTTGTTTTTAATCCTTTAGTCGTTTGATTTCTTCTTGTTTCAACCGACGCCATTTGCCTGGTTGCAAGCCTTGCACGTTTAAAATACCATCACTTTCTCGGTGCAATTTCAGCACGTCGTGACCAATTTTTTGAAACATATTTTTAACTTGATGATTGCGACCTTCATGAATCACAATTCTGACAATGGCTGTCTTTTTTTGACGATCTACTTCTAACAACTTTGTTTTCGCTGGTTTCGTTTTATGACCGTCAATCATGACACCCAATCGCAATTGCTTCAATTCGTCATTATTAGGAATTCCTTTAATTTTAGCAATGTAGCTTTTTTCCACTTCAAATTTAGGATGCGTCATCTGATTGGCCAATTCACCATCGTTAGTTAACAGTAGGGCACCGGTCGTATCATAATCTAAGCGTCCTACTGGATAAACACGGGTTGTCACTTCTGGAGCTAACACATCAACGACCGTTTTTCGGCCTTTTTCATCATGCGCGCTCGAAATAACCCCACGTGGTTTATTTAATAAATAATATTCAAGACGCTGTTTTTCAAGTGGCACTCCGTCAACTTCAATTTCGTCAGTGCGACTCACTTTTGTGCCGAGTTGCGTAATGACTTCGCCATTAACCTTGACGTGGCCACTTTCAATTAATTTTTCTGAGGCTCGTCGGGACGCAACACCGGCTTCAGCCATTATTTTCTGTAGTCGTTCCATTATGTTCTCCATTTTTCCGATTTTCAAAAGCTTGTAAGAATAAATCTCCCGATAATTCTTGTGGATCGATTTCTGATTGTTCACTCAATGGTGGCAATTGGTCTAAGGCAGTCAAGCCAAAATAGTCTAAGAAATAGTTACTTGTAGCATACAAAAACGGTCTTCCCGGTGCATCTAGGCGTCCTTTTTCCTCGATTAAATTTCGCAAAATTAATTTTTGGATCGAAGCCGAACTTTGTACCCCACGAATATCATCAATTTCAATGCGCGTAATTGGTTGACGATAGGCAATTATTGCCAAAACTTCCAACAGTGCCGGTGATAATGGTGTGGTTAATGGCACTTCGAAATAACGTTTAATTAAGGATGCCAACTCTTTTTTAGTTGCTAGCCGATACGTTGAATCACTATTCAATAAAATCAGAGCACTATCTGCATCTGCTTCATACTTGGACGCTAAGTTTTCCAACATTAATGTAATGGCTGGCCGCATAAAACCAGTAATATTTTCTAGGTCGGTCAATGAAATACCTTCATCGCCACTAATAAATAATAAACTTTCAATCTGTTCCAAATTGGTCATGCGCATATTCCTCACTTTGGGGACCAGAATCAAGGGTTAAATCACCAAATAATGTCGACTGAGCGACAACGATTGCTTGGTGTTTTGCTAACTCTAACACCGCCAAAAACGTAGTGACGAGGTCATCTAGTAAAATCTGACCCGTAAATAACTCCTCAAACAATACCGGTCCGTGTTTCACCGTCATAAACACTTGTTTGATCTTTTCTGCAATGCTGACTTGTTCGCTTTGAACTGTCTGATTAACCACCGTATTGTATTGCTGGCGTTTCAAAACTTTACTAAATGCCTGTTGTAATTGTTCCAGTGTTAAACCTGGCGCTAATTTGCTACCCGTTACACCGGCTGGAATGCTGGCCGCTTGCCGGGTAAATTCTTGCTGACGATCATGTTCTTTTTGTTTTAATTCAACCGCCGCTTTTTTATAGCGTTGATATTCCAATAACTGATCAACTAGCTCTTGTCTTGGATCAACAGGTTCTTCTTGCTGATCATCCAGCTCCAGTGGCTCATCATCAGTCGGCAACAACAATTTACTTTTAATGGCCATTAATGTGGCCGCCATCACCAGATAATCACCAGCCACTTCTAATTGGTGATCTTGCATCTGATGAAGATAGGCTAAATATTGTTCCGTGATGGCACTAATTTGAATATCATAAATATCCATTTCAGAACTTCTGATCAAATGGAGTAATAAATCCAGTGGCCCCTCAAAATCACTGACTTTAATTTTAGGCTGCGATACAAGTGTAAAATCTTCATTATTTGCCATAATGAGTGCGCCCCCAGTTCGTAATCAGTGGCTGCGTGGCCAACGTGCCCATCATTTTTTTGGTCGGTGCTAAATTAGAAATTGCGGACAACAAGGCAAAAATATTGCGACCTGTTCTTTCAGCCGGTGTAAACGACAAGCGTTGCACTAAAATATAGTGTTCACCAGTTTCAATACAGACGACGCCAGTAAAGTGTTCATCTTCACTACGCCATAGGTATAGAGCCCGGTCTTCGCCAGAGGTGTACCAATTCATTTCAGCTTTTAGGCGTTTGATATTTTTTAACTCTGGGACAAATGACAAAAGTCCCATCGTAATTTTTTCATAGTCATCTCTGTACTTAATCAGCACTACTTTGTGTCCTCCAATTTAGTTACCTTTGTATTATATCATGCTCGCGGATGATATTTCTGATAAACCTCAGTCAACCGCTTTTGTGAAATATGGGTGTAGATCTGCGTCGTTGAAATATCGGAATGCCCAAGTAATTCTTGAACAACTCTTAAATCGGCGCCATTTTCTAAAATGTGAGTGGCAAAAGAGTGGCGCAACGTATGCGGGGTCACGTTTTTGGTAATGCCTGCAGCCTGCACATACTGTTTCAAATTCTTCCAAATACCTTGGCGACTCAGATGACGGCCATGAGCATTTAAAAAAACATAGGGACTATGCTGTTGTTTCAATAGTTTGGGTCTAACTTCTTGAAGATAGCGTGTTAACCACTTGACCGCCACATCACCGATCGGAATAATCCGCTCCTTGTCCCCTTTTCCTAAAGGTTGAATCAAGCCCATTTCTAAGTGCAATTCATCAAGCGTCAAGTTAACCAGTTCGCTCACCCGTAGTCCTGTTGCATACATCACTTCTAAAATAGCGCGATCACGAACCCCTAATGTTTTTTGTAAATCTGGTGCGTGCAATAATGTTTCAACTTCATTTTTTGTTAACACCTGCGGTAAATGATGTCCCGTTTTAGGAGGATCAACATGGAGCATTGGATCATTGCTGATTTGGTCCATGTCCACCAGATACGCAAAAAAACGTCGCAAAGTCGAAACAACATGACTAATAGACGTTTTTGCCTTATTGGCGTCTTGTAAACTTGCTAAATAATTTAAAATAACATATCGGTCAACAGCTTGTAGGTCAGTGATTTTTTGCTGCGCCAAATAAGCAGCAAAAGCCAGCAGGTCCTGCCGATAGCTAACGATCGTATTATTAACTAGACCACGTTCGACTTTTAGATAATGTAAATAATCATTAATTTGATCTTGAATCAAATGATTCACATCCCCTGCCTAATCTTGACTTGCTAACAAGATCAACTTGCCATCTTCTTGTTTAACGAGTCGCTGCTTTAACAAATGACCAATGGCCCGTTTGAACTGTCCTTTACTGATCCCGAAAATTTCACGAATCGTGTCGGGATCTGTTTTATCCGTGTAAGGTAATTCACCATTTTGACTGTGCTCTAACATTGCTAATAACATTTGTGCATCTTCACCAATAGCTTCATAGGCACGTGGTTTCATGGATAGATTTAAAATTCCGTAATCAGAAATACCAATCACCCGAACCTTAACATGTTCACCCAGTCGTGGTTCTTGATCGCGTTCACTTGGATGGATAAAGCCTAACTCATAGGTATCCGTTAAGACGAGTGTGCCCGCCATCTTTAGCCGATAAACCGTCGCAAACATGTCTCGATTTTTAAAACTAGCATCTGCACGATTGCTAATTGCATCATAAATACCTTCGTCGGCGAGGATCCCCCATAGCCGATCTTTATGATCGACCGTCAAACTAATTAATAATCGATCACCTTTTTGAGGCCATAGTTCCTTTAGCGTCGGTAAGTCATCAATGGAAACGACAATATCTTTATTCGGTAACCCAATATCTACGAACACGCCTAAATCACGACGAACGGCCACTACAGTCCCATAATCATAATGATCCACTGAAATAGTCGGAATTTTAGTGGTGAGTTGTAACTGATGATCTTCATTCTCATAGGCAAACCCTTTTACCTGGCCACCAATATGCAGTGTTTCTTGGTAATCAGTTTTGGCCAATTGAAACGTTTGTCCATTTTTATCATGTTGGACAAAGTAATACTTTTCGTTTTCATCCGTCATTACGGCGGTTATCACGCGACCTAATATGTCATTCATTTTATATTCCTCATTTTCTTTACTGACAATCATTTTACACGTCTACCTTGGTTTTGCAAAGATTGTGCGGTGAATGAAAAAGCTAATTTTCATTTTAGACAATACTATGTAAAAGGGAGACTGTGGCGAATCGTCACGGTCTCCCTTCTTAATTCAGATAATTTTTTCAATTATTTTTTAAACGTTTGCTGAGCCTTTGTAAACAGAACCATTGCGAGCATCAACTGTTACTTGTTGGCCATTACCAATTTTAGTCGTAGCCTCTTTAGCGCCTACAACAACTGGAATACCCATTGAAATGCCCACAACAGCGGCGTGTGACGTTAAACCGCCATTTTCAACGACTAGCGCACTAGCTTTTTCAATGGCTGGTAAAAAGTCTTTATCGGTTGTCTTAGCCACTAGGACACTGCCTTCAGTGACATTGGCAATTGCATCGCTAGCTGAATCAACAACGACGGCGTTACCGACAACAGATTGATCCCCCACACCTTGGCCTTGAACAAGCTTTGAACCAATTAATTGAACACGCATCAAGTTAGTTGTACCGCGTTCGCCAACTGGAACACCAGCAGTAATAATGATTTGTTCGCCTTCTTTAGCAAAGCCTAATTCGACAGCTTGTTGTGCTGCTAAATCAAACATATCATCTGTGTTTGATGGCTTGTCAACAATATATGGTTGAACGCCCCAGTTAATCATTAATCCACGTTGTGTTCGTTCATCAAAAGTTAATGCCAGAATGTCAGCATTAGGACGATACTTAGAAATCATACGAGCTGTGTAACCAGAATTAGTGGCCGCAACAATTGTGTGAATGCCTAAAGCCTTGGCTGTACGAGCAACAGCTGAACCAATTGATTCAGTGACGTCTGAAGTATTGAAATCAAATGTTTCAGTACCAAAATCTTCAAGACGATCTTCTGACTTCATGTCAATGCGATTCATTGTGGCAACGGCTTCAACTGGATAGTCACCGTTGGCACTTTCACCAGAAAGCATCGTTGCATCTGTACCATCAAAGACGGCATTGGCAACGTCTGAAGCTTCAGCACGGGTTGGACGTGGGTTTTCTTGCATTGAATCTAACATTTGAGTAGCAGTGATCACTGGCTTGCCAATCAAGTTACATTTTCTAATCAATGATTTTTGCACCAACGGTACATTTTCTGCCGGAATTTCGACACCCATGTCACCACGAGCAACCATCAAACCATCGGAAACTTTTAAAATTTCATCAAAGTTGTCGATACCTTCTTGAGATTCAATCTTGGGAAAGATTTGAACATGTTCCATATGCTTTTCTTCAAGTAATTCACGAATATCCATCACGTCTTGAGGTTTACGCACAAATGAAGCTGCAATAAAGTTAATTTCGTTATCTAAACCAAAACGAATATCACTAGCATCTTTTTCAGTAATCCCTGGAAGATTAATTGAAACACCTGGTGCATTGACCCCTTTACGTGAGCCAAGTAGTCCATGATTTTGAACGGTACATACTAATTCTTTTTTGGCTTCATCCTTTTGGTCAATTAACATGTCAATTAAACCATCATCAAATAAGACGTGGCCACCTTCGTGAACATCGTCAAACAAACCAGGATATGTCACAGCGATTTTTTCTTTTGTTCCTTCAATAGAGTCATCCATTGAGATGCGAACTTGATCGCCAATATTATATTCAATTTTACCTTCTTTTTGAACTGTGGTTCTGATTTCAGCGCCCTTTGTATCAAGCATGATACCAACGGTTTTACCAGTAATTTCTTCCGCTTTGTGGACGTTTGTCATCCGACCTAAATGTTCTTCATGGTCGCCATGAGAAAAGTTAAAACGAAAAATGTTTGCTCCAGCATTAATCAATTTAACAATTGTATCCACGTCAGTACTAGCGGGACCAAGTGTACTTACAATCTTGGTTTTTTTCATAAGTAAAATCTCTCCTTTAGCGTAATCTGAATAGTTCGGGAAATTCCCTTTTTCATACAGGAAACATTCTAACACTTTTAAAAATTATTGTCTGCTGATTTTTTCTTTTTTTATAAATGAAAGCGGCTTCATAGAGCCTTTTTGACGATCCTTTGCCCCAATGAAGTCGCTTTTATTTAACTATTTTTATTAATTAAAAATTAATTTTAATAATAAGTTGAAATTAATCTAAAATACTAAATCCTAATTCAGTTATATCCTTATCGAATCCCTTAACGGTATCAAGGGAAACTTGCAGTGGACTTTTGCCCACTTTTGCTAGTTTAGCTAAAATCGTTGGTGGCACAGTAATGATATCTACTCCTGCCGCTTGCGCCTGATAAACATTATAAACTTCACGCGTTGAAGCCCACAACAATTTGGCTTTTGGATGGGCATTGGTCAATTTAACACTTTCAGTAACAAAACTTTCTGAATCGTTACCAGCATCAGCAACTCGGCCCACAAAAATTGAAATGATTGAGTCGGTATTGTCGTCAACTGCAGCCAATGCTTCTTTCACTTGGTCAATTGTGGCAATTGCTGTCACGTTTACTTTCACACCAGCATGAGATAGTTCATGAATTAAATCAGCATTACTATCACCATTTGCTAATAAGACTGGAATTTTAACAAAAACATCTGGGCTTAAGGCGGAAATGGTCTTGGCTTCTTTTAACATTGTATCTTTATCATGACCGAACACCTCAAAAGAAATGCTGTAGCCTGGGAATTCACTTAAAACTTGTTTGGCAAATGCCATATAGTTAGTGATGCCCGCTTTTTTCATTAACGATGGGTTAGTAGTAAAGCCCGTCACATAATCGTGTTTAGCGACCTCACGCATGTCGTCAATAATTGCTCCGTCTGAATATACTTCAATATCAAATTTAGGTTCCATTGTCTGTCAATCCTTTCGTAGGGGAAGTTTTTGTAATACTACATTTTGAGAGCCAATAATTGTTGCTAATTGATGCTTTAATGTTTGATCATCACTCAGCCAAAATTCTTTTTCTAACATAATCTTTTGATCAGTAGTTGGATAAAATAAAACAACTGGCACTTGACCTGAATGTTGTTTTAAAAAGTTTCGTAATCGCTGATCAACCTCGTTTTGCTGATGATGCTCGTCAATTCTTAATACCCAGCGTTGTTTTGCTGGTCGCTGAATTTTTTGTGACGCCACTTTGGCGTCAACAATCTTTTTGGCAACCACCTGCAAGCCTCGATTTGTTTCTACTTGACCATTAATCAATAGGACTTTGTTTTTAACAAGTAACTCAGCTACCTGCTTATACAAATTTGGAAAAACAGTCACATCAATGGCTGAAGTTTGATCACTACCAGAGACAAACGCCATTTGATCACCGCGTTTGGTACGAATCGTTTTCACATGGTTTACAAATAATAAAATTGTCACGGTCTGATTTGCTTGCAGTGTTGCAATTTGACTAACTTGCTGTCTGTCAGCCAACAGCTGATATTGACTAACTGGATGACCTGATAAGTAGGCACCCAAATATTGTTCTTCAAACGACAAGCGTTGTTCAAGTGAAAATTCCGAACGTGGTTCAATCGTTGGCGCCAGTTCTTCAAATAAACTAAGCGATGCACCGGTGAGTTCGATACTATCTAATAACTTAGGTAATGCTTCAATTAATTCAGCACGATTATAACCTAAGCCATCAAAAGCTCCGGTATAAATCAAAGGTTCCAGATAATCAGGCTTGCGCCATTTGACATCAATTCGTTGTATAAAATTGGTAAGATTTTTAAATGAACCATTGGCTTCACGCTCCTGCAAAATTTCTTGCACAAAATCGCGACGCAACCCTTTAATGCTACTAAAGCCAAAGATAATTTGCTGATCCACCGTTACGAACTGCGCCTGACTGTGGTTAATTTGTGGTCCGACCACTTGTACACCATGTTGTTTGGCTTCCACTAAGTAAATCTTAATTTTAGCTGGATTATTAGTCACCGAATTAAGCAATGATGGAAAAAAGCACTCCGGAAAGTGAACTTTTAAATAAGCCATTTCAAACGCCATTTTAGAATAAGCCACCGCATGCGAGCGATTAAACCCGTAATTTGCAAAACGATCGATATAATCAAACACTTGCTCAGCAACCTGATGAGCGTAGCCATTTTGCTCAGCACCTGTCACAAATTTTGACCGCATCTTTTCCATCGTTGCTGTTTTCTTTTTACTCATTGCGCGCCGTAATAAATCGGCTTCGCCTAATGAGAAACCGGCCATTTGTGAAGCAACTTGCATGACCTGTTCTTGATAAACCAATATTCCATAGGTTGGTTTTAAAATGGGTTCTAATGAGCTATCTGGATATTCAATGGGTTCTTGACCATTTTTTCGTTTGATAAATTGATCAATATTTTCCATAGGTCCCGGACGATACAGTGCGTTAACCGCCACAATCAATTCGAAATTATCTGGATGCAGATTGCGCAACACATTTTTAATTCCACTCGATTCAAACTGAAACACACCATTTGTGTCACCTGCTTGAAATAAGCCAAGCGTTTGCGGGTCTTCCAAATTGATTTGTTTAATATCAAACTGTTGACCTTTTTGATGAATTAACTTCAGCGTGCGATCCATAATCGTTAGATTACGAAGCCCTAAGAAATCCATCTTTAACAACCCTAGTGCCTCAACAGTATCCTTAGGAAACTGCGTCATTAACAATCCATCGCTACCATCCTGTAGTGGCACAATTTGATCCAGCGGCTGGTCAGACAAGACTATTCCCGCAGCATGTGTCGAATAATGTCTTGGAAGCCCTTCCAATCTTAAAGCTGTTTGAAACAGTAATTGATTGGTCTGATTATCTTTCACCATATTTTGCAACCGCTGCGAATCTTGGTAGGCCTGTTGTAATGAAATATGCAATTGATTTGGAATTGCTTTACTCCAAGCTGCCTGGGCAGTGGTTGTTAGGCCAAACACTCGACCAACATCACGAATAACTTGTTTAGCCGCTAAGGTCCCAAACGTAATAATTTGCGCTACTCGATCATGACCATATTTATTGTGCACATATTGCAACACTTCTTCACGACGATTATCTGGAATATCCAAATCAATATCAGGCATTTGGGCTCTTTGTGGATTTAAAAAGCGTTCAAACAACAATTGATACCTTAAGGGATCGACATCCGTAATTGACAGTGCGTAAGCCACTAATGACCCAGCAGCAGATCCTCGTCCAGGTCCGGTGGTAATCTTCGCTTGATGGGCAAACTGCATCACATCAGCAATAATCAAAAAATAATCGTCAAAGCCCATTTCATGAATGGTGTTTAACTCCGTTTTTAACCGTTGTTGATATGCGGTCAATGCCACGTTCGGCGCCATTTGTTTGTGGCGAAGTCCATCAATGCATAACTGTTTCAAATATTGTGCTGATGATAAGTTCTGATCATTAACAAAATGAGGCAAGACTGGTGCTTTAAATTCAAATTGCACATTGCAATGATCACTCACCCACTGTGTTTGAAAAACAGCTTCGTCCAACTGCACTTTTTCATAATCGGTCATGACTTCTTGCATTGGTTTTAACCAATGGGTTCCTTTTTGGTCAGCCAATGCTAATGGGTGATTGAATTTGTCACCCCGATCAATCGACCGTAAGACCTCTAATGCAAAATGATCCTCGCTGTTTAAATAACCAACTCGATTCATTGCCACCAACTTAATTGCTTGTTGCTCACTAAAATCAACTAATGTTGCGCGTAAAATTGTATCCAGCTGCGTATTAATGGCAATAAGTAGGCTGTCAGCATCACAGGCCTTTTTTAGTAGTTGAATATACTTGATAGCATCAGCCTGCTGCCCATTTTTCAGCAGTGTCATAAATTCACCGTTCGCTGGTAATATCACAAATAGATGAGGTAATAGCGATAATAAGCTGGTGAGATCAAGTGATGTATTAGGTTGCTTTGTTTGATAGGCCGTTGATAACCGCATTAGGTTCTGGTAACCTTGCTGATCTTTTGCTAGCAATACAATTGGAAAAGTAGTATCGCTAGTTAATCCAGCAGTTTCTAACGTTAATCCAATAATTGGATGAATTCCTGCTTTTGTTGCAGCATTATAAAAATCAACTGCGCCATATAACACATTCATATCCGTCAATGCCAGTGACTGATACCCACGTTGCTTGGCCTCTTGTACTAGTTCGGTTATGGTAGTTGTACTTTGCAATAGACTATAGGTACTTAATACCTGCAAAGACACAAAATTCATCGCAATCATCCTCTCAAAATGATTATACCAAAAACCGCCTCCATCTCTTCATTTTTAAAATTATTAAAAAGGTATACCAATCAGATTAGATTTGTTATACCAAATTCAATACTGAAGTTTATTGCTTTAATTGTCAAGGATTTTATGGAATATTTACAAATTTACCAATTTTATCAATTAATCTATACCAATCATTTTAAATGTTTTTGCAGAATTATTTTAACCACTCTTCTAGAAAATGTGATACACTTGAGTCTGTAAAACGTGAGGTGAATGAAATGCAATGGCTAATTAAAAATATTGTTGTCTTGTTTTGGGCCTTTTTACTTGGTGAAGTATTAGGTTACATTGGTGGTCAACTTCAAGGCGCAACTGCTGACCCAACGCAGATGGGTATTGTCGCTATGGTTACTGCATTCATCGCAGTTAATGCGATTACTGCAATTAGTAAAAAAGCGAATTAATCAACTTAAACAAAAAAACGACCGTGAAAGTCCCACTTTCACGGTCGTTTTTTATTGCTGACTATTTAATTCACTAATTTTCAATAAGACATCGACAGCCTGTTCCATCACTTGCAGTGACACAAATTCAAATCGTGAATGCATATTTTCTCCACCAGCAAATAAATTAGGGGTTGGTAGCCCCATAAATGAAATTTTTGAACCATCCGTTCCGCCCCTAACGGGATATATATCAGGTTTAATGCCGAGTGCCTCCATGGCCTGTTTTGCCAATGTCACAACCTCAAAATGATTCTCAATAACTTCTTTCATATTGTAGTATTGATCAGTTAATGTCAGTTCAATTCTGGGTGTCGCAAACTGATCATTTAGCATTGCCAAAATTTTGGCGATTGTTTGCTTCCGATACTCAAACTGCTGGCGATCATGATCACGAATAATATAATTCATCGTTGCGTGATCAACATTACCTGTCAATTTGTCCAAGTGGTAAAACCCTTCACGACCCTCAGTTAATTCAGGACGGTCATGTTCTGGCAATTGATTATGCAGATCGATTGCCAGTTGTAAGGCATTAACCATAACGCCCTTTGCAGTAGCCGTATGAACTTCCTTACCTTGAATTTCAATACGCGCCTGCGCTGCATTAAAAGTTTCATACTCTAGTTCGCCAAGTGGTCCACCATCGACTGTATAGGCAAAATCAGCATCAAAATCTGCTACATCAAAATGATCTGCCCCCGTCCCGATTTCTTCGTCTGGTCCAAAGCCAATCTGGATGGTTCCATGTTTGATTTCTGGGTGAGCTAGTAGATACTGCACCATCGTTATGATTTCGGCAACACCTGCTTTATCATCTGCACCCAACAATGTAGTTCCATCAGTGGTAATTAACGTCTGTCCTCTATAGTTTTCTAACGCTGGAAATTCATCCCTGGTTAGTTTAAATGTTTCATTTAATTGAATTTCACTCTGACCATCGTAATTTTCGATAATTTGTGGATTAACATTATGAGCATTAAAGTCGGCTGTATCAATATGGGCAATCAAGCCAATCTTCGGTACATCAAATGCTAAGTTACTGGGAAGAGTTGCCAAAACATAGCCATTTTTTTCATGAATTCGCACGTTCGTGAGCCCTAGATTTTGAAGTTCATCACACAAATTTTGCGCAAATTTAGTTTCTAACGGACTCGAAGGAATCGTTTGAGATGTTTCATCTGAACGTGTTTCCTGTTTAACATATTTTAAAAATCGTGGTAAAAGTTGTGGATACTTTGACATAACGTCACCTCGTTATAAATTCAAATGGATCTGTGTTAAGTTGTGATTCACTCACTTGGATGCCCCAGTTAAACCTGACGTTCCATTCTTGAAATAATGCACGCAGTTTAGGTTTACAAATTTGTTCAATATGATGACCTGGGTCGACAACAGTTAGGTGATGGGCAATCATATCATGACCCACGTGATACGATACATCTCCCGTAACATAAGCATCTGCTCCTTGTTTAAGTGCATCTAAATAAAATTCGCCACCAGCGCCGCCTAAAATAGCTACCTTGCTTATCTCTTTTTTGTTGCCATCATCAATCAGTCGAACACCTGTGACACCGAACCGTTCTCGACAATAATTGGCAAATTCATGTGGGGTAAATGCCTGATCCAATTGACCAATTCGCCCCATGCCATAACGTTCACCGCTCACGGGATCACTACCACCATCTAATAAAGGTTGAACTTGTGTTATGCCTAATTGTTCAGCTAGCCAGTCATTCATGCCACCATTGGCATTATCCAGGTTCGTATGAGCACCATAGACAACTATATTATGTTTAATTAATTGTGCATACATCGCATTTTGTGGATCTGTTAAGTTCAAATTTTTGGCTGGATGAAAAATCATTGGATGATGAGCAAAAATAAAATCAACTTTTTGTTCAATTGCCTCATCTACCACTTCAGGGCGAACATCTAGCGTAGTCATCACCGTTTTCACTTCTCGATTTGGATCACCAAGTTGTAATCCAACTGGATCGTGTTCCCACGCAATCTTGGGTGATGCAAATAATTCAAATTGATCAATTAAATCTTGTGCAATCATGCAATCATCTCCTTAATTTCACTAATTTGCTTCTCAAAATCTTGTATCTTACTAGCCGGCATTTGCTGGGCCTTTTTCATTTCTGCTAAAGAATGCTCAAGTCGTTGCAAAGCCAGTTTCCATTTTTCAATAAAGATTGATGTTTTTGCTTGCAACAAGAATGGACCAAATTTAAGCTCTCTTTCTGAATAATGCACACTACCTTTAATGCGTTTTGCCACTATAACCTCATAGATGTGATCGTCTTCCTTTACAATTCGTTCTGCGTCAATTTTAAAGTGATGTTCCATTAGCCAGGTTCTCACGAGCATCTCACCCACATTTGGTTGCAAAATGAGCTGTTTAATACCTACTAAACTAGTTTCTCCAGTCGATAAAATATGGGTGATTAGTGCACCACCCATTCCAGCAATCGTCACAGTATCGATTTGATCTTCAGTGTTTATTGCTGCTAACCCGTCAGCTAGTCGTGGCATAACTTGTTCTTTAACCTGTGCTTGTTCGATCTCATGTTGGGCATTTTCGTATGGTCCACGGACAACTTCCCCCGCCACGGCATATTTTATTTGTTTAGTTAAAACTAGGTTAACTGGTAAATAAGCATGATCAGACCCGATATCTGCTAAACGGGCGCCAAACGGGACATAGGCTGCCACCGTCGCCAGTCGATCTGATAAATGATGTGCATCCATGTTGTTCCTCTCTCTCGTGTAAAAATCATTTAATATTAGTATAAAGCAAGTTTGGCAAAAGGAAAACTAGCTAAATACCCGTCAAATAAGTTATGATAGAAACATTAATTTATTCTAGGAGCGACCATTATGCAAAATCAGCCCAAAGTAAAATGGACATTAACTTTATTATTAGGAACACTCAGTGCTTTTGGGCCGTTATCATTGGATATGTATTTACCAGCCTTACCTGCGATTCAACATGCTTTATCAACCAATACCTCATTAGTGCAATTAAGTATTAGCACTTGCTTAATTGGTCTGGCACTGGGCCAATTGGTTATTGGACCACTTAGCGATCGTATTGGTCGCCGAAACCCCTTAATTATCGGCTTATTGGTATTTACAATTACTTCTGCAATTTTGATGTTTGTCCATAATATTTGGTTATTTTTGGGTATTCGTTTTATTCAAGGTTTAGCCGGCTCCGCTGGTCAAGTCTTATCCCGTGCAATTGCCAAAGATCTATTTAGTGGACGCAAATTAACACAGTTTTATGCCACTTTAATGGCAATCAATGGCATTTTTCCCGTAATTTCGCCTATTATTGGCGCGGGAATTTTAACTTTTTTTGAATGGCAAATGATTTTTGGCTGTCTGACAGTGATTGGTCTGCTTTTGTTACTCGGTACTATCATTATCTTACCAGAAACAAAAATGGTGACAGTTGAAGCATTACCGACAAATCGGCGCGCCTATTTCAGTAAATCTTTTTTGCAGCCGACTTTAATTTTAGGATTTGGTAGTGGTGTTCTATTTTCATATATTGCAGGTTCCTCGTTTGTCTATCAACAGGTTTTTCATCTCTCAACGCAAATGTTTAGTCTGCTCTACGCCATTAACGGTAGTGGAATTGCCTTGATGAGTTATTTAGCCGGACGACTAGTCGATCGTTTTACTAATCGGCAAATTTTAACCACATCGTTAATTATTCCACTTCTAATCGCCGTACTGATTTTAGTCAATACACAAACCATTAATATTAATCTCCTCACGATTTTAGGAATTTTCATTATTATTGCTAGTTTTGGTTGTTTATCAGCAATCACGACCGCTCTAGCAATGCAAGCACCTGGCACAAACGCAGGCAGTGCTTCTGCTATTTTAGGATTGTGCGGTAATATCATGGGTGGTCTCAGTTCTCCAATTGTCGGGCTATTTGGTACCAGTTCAGCAGCCCCAATGATTGGTGTGATTATTGCTTTTCAACTATTAGCATTAGTTAGTTACTATCTCCTGCGCAACTAATCTCTTTGCACACTTAACAAAACCAGAAATTCAGTTCATTTGAATTTCTGGTTTTGTTTTGGGGTAAAAATAATTTCATCAAAATAAAATACTTGTTTTTTTATTTGTAACATGTTACTTTTAAAATAACTTGTTAATAAAAAAAGGAGATTCGTTTATTATGAAATATGCAATCACAGGCGCAACCGGTAAATTCGGACAAAGTGCTATTCAGTTACTCAGCTCAAAAATTGATAATTCTGACATTATTGCCTTAGCACGGAACACTGCTAAAGCAAAAGAAGTTCTCCCAGAGGGCGTTGAGATTCTCCCTGCTAGTTACGAAGAACCTGAACAATTAGTACAATCGTTAGCTGGCGTTGATCGCTTGTTATTTATTTCTTCACAACCTGGCGCAGAAGTGCCTCGCTTAGAGCAACACCGAAATGTTGTAAATGCGGCTAAATCAGCAAATGTTAAGTTTATCGCCTATACCAGTTTCCCACATGCAGATCGTGCCAAGGCACCACTTGCCAGTGACCACAAAGCAACAGAAGCTTTAATTAAAGAAACTCAAATACCCGCAAGTTTTCTACGTAATAATTGGTATCTAGAAAATGAAATGTCTTATATCAAAAGCGCACAAGCTGGTCAGCCGTTTGTTTATTCAGCTGGTGATGGTCATGTTGGCTGGGCACTAGAACAAGATTATGCTCAAGCAGCCGCAAAAGTTTTACTATTAGATAACCCTAAAACTATTTACGAATTTGCAGGCCCATCAAGAACCTACGCAGATTTAGCTGTCGCTCTCCAAAAAGTAACTAATCAATCTTTTGCTATCCAAAGCGTCAGTGACAGTACCTACCGTGGCCAACTCAATCAAGCTGGTCTCGATTCAGCAACGATTGATATTATCAGTGGCATTCAACAGCTCATCAAAATTGGTGACTTAGCTGAGGAATCAACTGATTTAACCGATGTATTGGGCCATCAATTACCATCTCTAACAGATGCACTCCAAAAACTAGTTAAATAATTGTGTTAGTTACGTTATCATAGACTTGTTAATCTAAAGAAATGAGTGAGTGCTATGAAATATTCACACAAATTAAGTGATGCAGTCCACATCTTAGCCTATATTGATATCCTTCCTGATACTGATCTATCTAGTAGTGCCATTGCAGCCAGTGTTGATTCCAATCCCAGTTTAATTCGGCGCTTAATGTCTTTGCTGGTTCAAGCTGGTTTATTAAAAACTAGCCCCGGAAAAATTGATCCTAAGCTTGCACGATCGGCCAATGACATTTCCTTATTAGATATCTATTTAGCGATTGAAGATGACCCTCAACTCCTTCATGTAGACGATAAAACCAACATGCAATGCATCGTTGGTGGTAATATCCAGGCAACTTTAAATCAGGCTTATCAACAAGTGCAAGAAGCCGCTCAAAAACAAATGGCAGCTATTAGTTTACAAAGTTTGATTGATGATATTTTGGTTCGCGACCAAACCAAATAATGCAGTTAAGAATAAAGGACCAACACCTCAAGATATGAGGCGTTAGTCCTTTTTGTATTACAGATTAGTATCTTCAAAACTTCATAATAAGCTACTTGACTGGTGTGTTTTTGGCTCTCACAAGTGCGTCATTCACAGTCTGAGCATAAATCACATCGCCGCTATGACGACCACCAAAATGGACACCATCAGTTCCAGCAAACACATCTGGATGTTTAGCAGCTTCTCTTTGCCAGTCTGCAATTGTGATAAATTTATGTTTAGCCGGTAGCGTCCTTTCATAGTCAGCTAATTTTGAAGAATTCCAGCTTGGATCTGCACGTTGATCATATGGTGTCATTAAAATCAACCGATGACCCGGAGCAAGATCGGAAATTAATTTATCAAGTTGATCCTGGGTGCCATCCAATGCATTGGTCCCAATGCATATCACCACATTCCTGCGCAAAACATTATTTTTTTGCGCAGTCATCACAACATTATATGCCAAATCCATTGTCCGTTCCCCTGCAGCATCAACAGTACTGTCGGGCACATGCTGACTCAAATAAGAACGGGTACCCAATGTCACGCTGTCGCCCACAATTGAAACCCCTTTTGGAATCGCACCGATATTACTACCGCCATTCTTAACAGCTGCCAGAATAACGTCTTTAGATGTTTTAATTTGATCTGCAGATTGATATAAACCGCTAATCCAAAGACGTTGCTCAAGACTCGTCAATTTGGGTGCAATATGAACTGTATATCCAGCAATACCGATCAATTCAATTGCAATTAAGGCAATACATACTTTAATACCGGTCAAAAATCTGGTGCCCATGAAGTTGGGGCGTTTTCCAGCAATCAACGGTTCAATCACATAATAAGAAGTTGCTGATAATGGTAGTCCAATCACAACAGTCAATAATGTTGCATATGGGACACTCATCAATTTTGAAAAAATAACGAAGAGCGGCCAATGGTACAGATACATACTGTAACTCGTATCTGCAATAAATGTTATCCACTTAGGTTCATCGATATTCGGTGTGACATCATGCAAAATACGCGTCAAAAATATTCCAATTGTCGAGCATAAACTAGCAACCAAAATTCCCCAAATATACGTTGAACGTAATGAAAATTGAAGTGTTCGCCCCAAATAAAATAAGATGCCCAGATCAACCACTAAGAACAAAATTGTGACAATCCTGTTTGCACTTCTTGAAATCCGTTCATATCTATAAGTAGTTGTTTTAATGCCCGTCAGGCTCGCCAATATTGCGCCAATAAAAAATGGGAAACTATGCGTGACACTTGAAAAATAGACTTTAGAAAAATCAGTTAATCCTGCACTATTCAATGCCATCAAAGTGGCACTGGTAACTGCAACAATAAAGGAAAGAATACCAATACATTTACGAAAAACTTGTGTCGCTTTAGCCGTGAAGTAACCACGACGACTAACGACGTGCGCACAGATAGCTGCAAGTAATCCCCAAATAATATAAAAATGCATTTCCACAGCTAATGACCAAGTATGAACAAACAAATGAGGAATGAATTTACTTTCGTAACTTCCACCAGTTGCAATTTCAAAATAATTCGTCACAAAGCCTGCAGCGGCAGCAATTTGTTTGCCTAGTCCGACAATATAATCTGGGTTTACCAGATAAGTCAGTGGTGTGACAATTAATATTGACATAATCAATGGCGGTACAATTCGGTAGAATCGGCGACGATAAAAAGCAATTAAGCCAAAACCATTTGTTTTGGAAAACTCATCAATCATCAAAGCCGTAATCAAAAAACCAGAAAAAGTAAAAAATATGTCGACGCCAATAAAGCCACCTGGATACATATTCGCAAAAAAATGATACGTTAAAACAGAACACAATCCGGCAATTCTAATTAAACTAAACCATTTAATTCGCATGTTCTAACGCTCCTTTTTTAAATACGCCATGATAGACATGGTGATCAGCAGTCGTTAGCGTCCCTTTACCATGCGGTAAGCCTGCACGAAATGTTCCTTTATATGTCCACTTTTTGTGCGAAACAAAACTACCTTTTCCATTAAATTGCCCATCTTTAAAATTACCAACATATTGGTCGTGGTTAGCAAAAGATAACTTGCCTTGGCCGTTAAATTTATTTTTAAAAATGCGCCCTGTATAATTAATTCGCTGATGATCTAATACATAATGAGCCTGATGAGATGACAGATTAATCATGCTAAAAACGCCAGCAGCAATTAAACATAGCACAACTAAGATTTCTATGATGCTACGTTTCATTGTTAATAGTCCCCGTTTCGCAAAGCCGTTTTCTTCAAAAAGACGCAATTTTTCATTTTTATTTCCTCCCAGAAAATCACCTATTAATTATACTAAAATAATAGATCAATGAATATAGCTTATCAGAATCTATTTACAAATATCTTAATATATTTAAAAAATCACCTTCATTATTTGTCGTCATGTGAATCCATATTTATGACACCACACCAACCACGCAGTTAAGGCCTTAAAAATTTTTTTGTGTTTACAAAAAAATAACAACCATTATTAGTAACGGTTGTTATTTTTATCTATCTGTTATTCCAAGAAATCTTTAAGCTGTTTTGAACGTGATGGATGACGAAGCTTGCGCAACGCCTTAGCCTCAATTTGTCGAATTCGTTCACGCGTCACACCAAAGACTTTCCCCACTTCTTCAAGTGTGCGAGTTCGGCCATCATCCAAACCAAAGCGCAGACGTAACACATTTTCTTCGCGGTCTGTTAATGTGTCTAACACACTTTCCAATTGTTCTTTAAGCAATTCGTAGGCAGCATGGTCTGCTGGACTAGTGGCATCTTGGTCCTCAATAAAATCACCTAAGTGAGAATCATCTTCTTCACCAATTGGGGTTTCCAATGAAACAGGTTCTTGAGCAATTTTTAAAATCTCACGAACTTTTTCAGTTGGCATATCCATTTCAGCACCAATTTCTTCAGGCGTCGGTTCGCGACCTAAATCTTGAAGTAGTTGACGTTGAATACGGATCAACTTATTAATGGTTTCCACCATATGCACGGGAATTCGAATTGTTCTAGCTTGGTCAGCAATTGCACGTGTAATCGCCTGACGAATCCACCAAGTGGCATAGGTTGAAAATTTAAACCCTTTACGGTAATCAAACTTTTCGACGGCCTTCATCAACCCCATATTACCTTCTTGGATTAAATCAAGGAATTGCATCCCCCGACCGACATATCGTTTGGCAATTGATACCACCAATCGTAAGTTGGCTTCAGCTAATTCTTGCTTAGCACTTTCGTCGCCTTGTTCAATTCGCAACGCTAGTTGTACTTCTTCATCTGCTGTTAACAAGTTAACGCGTCCGATTTCTTTCAAATACATCCGGACAGGGTCATTAATTTTAACGCCAGCGGGTGCTGAAGTATCATCTAATTCTTTTTTGGAAACACGTTGGGCGCTCTTTAATGCACGGGGATCTGGTTCACCATTTTCATCCACCACACTAATTCCAGCGTCTTCAACCAATTGAATTAACTTATCCATGGCGGGAGCTTCCAATTCAAATGGTGTCGCAATGCGATCAGTCAGTTCATCGTATTGAATCTCTTTTTTGTTCTTGTAATCCTTGATCAACTTTTGGACAGCTTTTTCCATCTTTTTTTGATCAATTTTGGCACTTGCTTGTTGTTCAACGACTTTTTTGTTTTTTTCTTGATCTGCCATAAATTTGTTGCCCCCGTTTATATTTGCTGTTGTTGTTTCAATAATTCAACTAACTCAATGGTTAATTGTTGCTGTAATTTTTCATTATTCAAATGTGTTGCTTCGCGTAATTGCGCTTTTTTACTTTGAATTTGCTGTTTCAACGGTGCCTTCTTCATAATGATGGCCATGCAATCATTAGCTGCTTCCAAACTAAATTGCGAGGTACCATCCATTAAATCAATTTCGATCAATAATTGACGTAACTGCTCATCATCAATAAAATCACTAAACTCGGCCACCTGATACGTTTGATGCTCCGCAAAGTAACTACCCGCTAGTAGATACAGTGTTTGATACTGTTCATGGGCAAAACTGAAGCCGTCCACACTTTGCACGTGCAACCAGACATCATGATCATTTAACATCGCCTTCAGCAATGTTTTTTCAGCTAATTGAACTTGGTCGATTTGTTCAACTTGATGCCGATACACTGGCGTTTTTTCTTTATGTGAATGATTTGCTTGACGCTGATTATTTTGCAAAGCTGCATCATTTTGTGCAATTTGATGCAATTGGCGTTTTAACTGATCCTTATCCAAATTAAATTGCGTCGCTAACTGATTTAAATAAATATCTTGCTCAATCGGTTGCGATAAGCGACCAATTAACTTTAATGCACTGTTCAAGTAATCAAGTTGATCTGCTTCATTATCGAGATTCATGCCATGGCGTAAAAAGCGCATCTGAAACGCAATCGGCGTTTCGCGGGCATCGTTAATGCGGTCTTGAAACGCTTGTTGACCATTTTGTTGCAAAAACTCATCTGGATCAATTCCACTAGGCATGGCAATAACGCCAATTTCCAGTCGATTGGATTGATTACTGATTAACTCAATCGCCCGTTTAGTCGCATTTTGACCCGCACTATCGCCGTCATAGCAAATTTGAATATTACTGGTAACACGTTCCACCATATTGACTTGTTCTTCGGTCAAACTTGTTCCCATTGACGCAATACCATTTGTCACACCAGCACTCGTCGCTGCAATCACATCCATAAAGCCTTCAAATAAAATCAAATCTTGTGTTTTGCGTGCACTTTTTTTGGCGACATCAAAGTTAAATAAGGTTCTGCGTTTATTAAAAATTTCCGTTTCTGGACTGTTCAAATACTTCGGCATGTCCGTTTGTTCGGTTGACAGTAACCGCCCGGAAAAGGCAATCGTTGCCCCACGGTCATTTCGAATTGGAAACATCACACGATCAACAAATCGATCATGCAACTGACCGGTCTCATCTTCACCGAACAAGCCACTTCGGCGCATTTCTTGATAATCAATCTTTTTTTCCGTGAAGAATGGTAAAAGTAAACGCGAATTGGGTGCATAGCCAATATTAAACTGATCAATGGTGGCGTCACTCATACCACGTTTGTTTAAATAGGCCAGTGCCGGTTTACCGAGATCCGTATTCACAAGAATATGATGATATAATTTGGCAGCTTGCTCGTGTAACTCAATGAGCTTGCCTTGTTTAGTATCAACTGGCTTACTTTGACCAACAGACTGATATTGTTCTGGAACAGTAATACCAGCATCTGCGGCAACTTTTAAAATTGCTTGTGGGAAACTCAGATTTTCAATTTCCATAATAAAACGAAAAACGTTACCACCACGACCGCAGCTAAAACAATGAAAAATCTGCTTGTCTTCATTGACTGAAAACGAAGCAGTTCTTTCCTCATGAAATGGACATAATCCAAACAGGTTTTTACCTGATTTCTTGAGTTGCACATATTGACCGACGACATCAGCAATATTAACGCCGTCGCGAACAGAGTCAATTACTTCTTCTGGAATTTTTGTTGCCATCCATCATTCACCCCGTTCCATTTACCTGTAAGTCACGAAAAGTCGCTTCCAACCGGATGCGACTTAAATCTTCAAACTTATACAAAATACATGTTAACACAAACAATTTTTTTGTCAATAAAATGAAACTTTTTAGCACAACTTTGTCAAGTATCTCCTCTATTTGACGATTAATTCGTCTAGATCACCAACCATAAAAATTAATTTGGCTAAAATAGAGAGTTGCTTCAAACGATTATCTCTGATCTTCTCATCATCAGCCATAATCATGTTCTCATCAAAATAGGCTTCAATCAGTGGTTCCAGCTTCGTTAATGCTGCAAAATTATCAGTCATACTTTGGTGAACTGCCTGTTGATTCAGCGTTTGAACCGCATCATAAAGTTTTTGTTCTGATGGATGTTCAAATAAGGTTGGATCAACTGTTAATTCGTTGGCGTCATATTGGGCCTTCTTAGAAATTCTCAATACCCGTGTCAATGCTTCAATGGCATTCTTAAAATGAGCATCATCTTTATGATCATTGATTGTTTTGGCTGATTCCAAGATGTTAGCAATATCTGGTTGATTACCTTCAACAACTGTATCAACAATATCGTGACGAATGTCTGAATCACTAAACCACTGTTTGATTCTGTCCATCATAAAGCCATGTAATTCGTCTTGATGAGCAGTCATATCAAAGTTTGGTAAGACATGGGCATTTTTCATCTGTTCCACAAATACTGGCATCATATTTAATAATGGCATATGCCAGTTACGCTCTGCTATAATGCGCACGACGCCAAAGTTCTGGCGACGAAGTGCGTACGGATCATTGGATCCACTTGGGATCATTCCTACAGCAAAGAAACTTTCCAATGTATCTAATTTATCAGCAATTGATAGAACTGCCCCTATTGTAGTTTGTGGTAATTCACCTTCTGCTGAAATTGGCATGTAGTGTTCACGAATAGCGGTAGCTACAGCCTTATTTTCTCCTTGCAACAAGGCGTATTTTTCACCCATCACACCTTGCAATTCAGAAAATTCACCCACCATCCCCGTGGTTAAGTCAAACTTATAAATTTGACTAGCACGTTTCAGATCTGCTAATTTATCTTGTGACAAGCCAACTTGTTGACCAATTACCTGAGCAATCACTTCAACACGTTGCATTTTTTCATACATTGAACCGATCTTATCATGGAAACTAACATGTTTTAATCGATCAACATATTGAGCAATCGTATATTGCTGATCTTCTTCATAAAAAAACTTGGCGTCTTCTAAGCGGGCTGTCAACACACGTTGATTCCCGCGTACCACGTTATCCAGAAAATCAGTATTACCGTTTCTAACTGAAATAAAGTTAGGTAATAATTTACCAGCATGGTCCCGAGCATAAAAGAACCGTTGGTGTTCTTTCATTGAGGTAATCAAAACCTCATCAGGTAAAATTAAATACTGTTCATCAAACGATCCACTAAAAGCAGTTGGCCATTCAACTAAGTTATTAACTTCTTCTAATAAATCAGCATCTAAATCAACCACCCAGTCATTTTCAGTGGCGATTGTATTAATTTGCTCAGTAATTAATTGCTTGCGTTTATCTTGATCCGCAATGACAAATTCTTTTTCTAGTGCTGCTTCATAATCAGTAGCATTGTTCAACGTGATGTCATGGCCTAAGAAGCGGTGTCCTTTAGTTTGGTTACCCGTTGTCACATCTAAAATAGAAAATGGTACAACTTCTTGATCAAGTAATGCGACTAACCATTTGATAGGGCGCACAAATTGGAATTTATGTGTCGACCACTTCATCATTGTGGGGAAGTTCATCGCTTCAATAATTTCATTTAAGCCCGTCAACACCTCGGTCACTGGTTTTCCAGTAATGTGTTTGTCCACAAAGACATACTCAGTACCTTTAATTTCTTTAAATGTAATATCGTCAACACTCAATCCTTGGCCTCGGGTAAAACCAATGGCAGCTTTTGTCCAGTTACCATTCTCATCTTGAGCAATCTTTTTAGCAGGACCCTTTGCTTGGGTATCAATATCTGGTTGTTTATCTGCTAAATCAGTAATAAGAATTGCTAACCTTCGGGGTGTTGCAAATGGTTTAATTTCACCAAATTCAATCCGTTCCTTAGCCAAATAATCAGATACCCGTGCGACTAATTGTACAATGCTAGGTGTCACAACATGAGCGGGCATTTCTTCAACACCGATTTCTAACAAAAATGAATGTGTCATTACTTAGTCGCCTCCTCATCTTGTAATAATGCTTGTCTCTTTGCTTCGTCTTTTATTAATGGAAAACCAAGTTTCTTTCGTTCGGCCACAAAAGCTTTGGCAATTGAACGGGCCATATTGCGAATGCGCGATAAATAGCCGGCACGTTCGGTCACTGAAACGACTCCTCTGGCATCCAGTAAATTGAATGTATGGCTACACTTTAAAACATAATCATAAGCGGGATGGACCAATCCTGCTGCAATTAGCCGCTTAGCTTCTTTTTCATATTCTTCAAAGAAGTTCATGAGCATGGTTTCATTGCTCATTTCAAAACTATATTTTGAGTGTTCAAATTCAGGTTCCTTAAAAATATCACCGTAATGCACACCATCAGCCCACTCTAGATCAAACACATTATTCACGTCTTGAATGTATTGTGCTAATCGTTCAAGTCCATAAGTAACTTCAGATGCCACGGGGTCCATTTCCAGTCCCCCAACCACTTGGAAGTATGTAAATTGGGTGACTTCCATCCCATCAAGCCAAACTTCCCAACCAACACCGGCACAACCCATTGATGGGTTTTCCCAGTTATCTTCGACAAAGCGAATATCATGTTCTAGTGGTTCAATGCCTAGTTCTCGCAGACTATTCAAATACAGTTCTTGAATATCGTCTGGTGAAGGTTTCATAACGACTTGAAATTGATGATGTTGATACAACCGATTAGGGTTATTCCCATAACGACCATCAGCTGGACGTCTTGATGGTTCGACATAGGCAGCATTCCATGGTTCAGGTCCAATGGCGCGTAAAAAAGTGTACGGACTCATTGTTCCGGCCCCTTTTTCAGTATCGTAAGCTTGCATCAACATGCAGCCTTGACTGGCCCAATATTTTTGCAACGTTAGAATAATATCTTGTACAGCTAATTTCTTAGTCATTATTTGTCTCTCCTCTCAAAAATAAAAAATCGTCTTGTAAAGACTGATAGAGTCTCTACAGGGACGATTTTTCGCGGTTCCACCCTGCTTTTTTGCTTACGCAAAACAGCTTCATTTCATAACTATTCAGTTCAGCTGCTGAAGTGCCTTAATTAATCTAGTCGTGGCTTCCACTATCCCACTTCGCTGCGTTGATTAATTTATTCTTCGTCATCACTGTTGATTTCTAATTAATAATAGTAGACGGGTGCTTAATTGTCAATCCTCATCTCGACGCGATTGCGATAATTGATCTGCCCACGCACCCATCTGATCAATAAAATGTTTGGCCTTCAAATGTAATCCGACATTTTCTTCGTAGAGTTCATCAATTACTTTGCGCAACATTTTTTTTGTTGCTGGTTTCACATTGATTGACGAAATTTGATCTAATTTGATTACTGAAAATTGTCGCAAATAGTACACTGTTTTTTGATCCAAATGAAGGCGAAAGTCATCTAAATGAAAATGATTTTGGCAAATCAAGCCACCATACTTACTCGAATAATCCAATTTTAAATCGGTCCGATGACAAACAACGCAATCTTGCCAATGTGGCGCCACGCCAAAGAATGGTAACAACTGCACTTCAACGATATTCGTAATAATTTCTTCATCCGCGCCTTCATTAATTAACGTCATTGCAGTCCTAGCTTTTTGATACCAAAGACTGATTGGTTGATCATCATGAAATGCACTGTCAATTAAGCTTAGAATGTAAGTCGTATAGGCATTTTTACTGATATCGTTTGTGATACCTTCCAAATGGGTTACTTCTTTTGCGGCATTTAAAAAGCTAATTCCTTGTTGATTAATCGCACCAATATAACTGCCCATTGTAAACGGCAAAATATCCGGTGCAATCAATGCACCTCTTTTTTTGGCATTTTTAACCAAAAACATTTTTTTGCCAAATTTTTGGGTTAATAATTTAACCAGTAAATCACGTTCACGATAGTCACGCCGATACATAATAATGCCATTAAACTGGCTATTTTGTAATGCCATCGTGATCGCTCCTTCACTCTTTAATAATCTGTCTTACGGTACCCATATGCTTTTAGCATTGATGCTTTATCACGCCAATGGTCCACGACCTTCACCCACAATTGTAGGTACACTTTATCACCCATCAACCGTTCAATATCTTGTCTGGCCAATGTCCCAATTTTTTTTAACATTGAACCACCTTTACCAATCACGATTCCCTTTTGAGAATCACGCTCAACAATAATCGTTGCTGAGACATCAATGGTCGTTTCATTTTTACGCTTAATTGATTCAATATCAACCGCCACAGAATGCGGAATTTCTTGACGAGTTAATTCAAAAATTTTTTCCCGAATTAGTTCCGCTACAACAAATCGTTCCGGATGATCACTAACTTGATCTGCAGGATAATATTGTGGTCCATTTGGTAAATCAGACACGAGTTGTTTTAATAATGCATTCACATTATTACCTTGTAAGGCTGAGACTGGAATGATCTGATCAAATGGTAAAACATTTTTATATTGTTCAGTAACCGCAACAAGCCGGTCTGGTGTGACCTGATCAATTTTATTGATGATCAAATAAATTGGCTGCTTAACCGTTTTTAATCGATCGATAATAAAATTATCACCGGCACCACGATCTTCTTGCGCGTTAACAACATACAAGATCGCATCAACTTCGTCTAACGCGGACAAACTTGATTTTTCCATAAAGTCGCCCAGTTTAGTTTGTGGCTTATGAATACCAGGCGTATCAATAAACACAATCTGGGCATCATCAGTAGTGTAAATACCTTGAATTTTATTACGGGTCGTTTGCGCCACATTGCTCATAATGGCCACTTTTTGGCCAATTACATAATTTAATAACGTTGATTTACCAACGTTTGGGCGTCCAATTAAGGCGACAAAACCTGATTTAAAGTTGGGATTATCCACTTAAATTACCTCCATTTAGAAAAGTTTTGGGATAAAAATAATTGCACCGACAATTACAGCAAAAATCGCTGATAATAAAACACCACCAGCTGACACATCTTTAATGCGTTTTGCTAACGGATCATACTTTTTTTGCACGATTAGATCAGTCAATGATTCTGCCACGGTATTAGCAAACTCACTCAAAAACACACTAAAAATAGCTAAAATTATCCAGAGCCATTCAAATTCATCTATCTGAAAATAAAAGCCCGCAATAATAGCAATCACTGCTGCTCCAATATGATAGCGCATGTTGGGCTCCTGTAAAACAACAGATCGACTACCTTGAACTGCGTGCTTCAAAGCCTGAATCAATCGGTGATTCTTATTAACTTGTTTATCGTTTGAGCCCATAGTCATCTAAAATATTCCTCTGTAGGGTAAACATTTCATCTTCATCAGCCTGTGTTTGATGATCATACCCATTTAAATGCAGAAATCCATGAACAACCAAAAAGCCTAATTCGCGTTCATTCGAATGGCCTAAAAACTTAGCCTGTTCGCCAACTTTATCCACTGAGACAAAAATATCACCCAAATTTTCAGGAATTTGTTGAGCTAATTCATCGTCCATAATCACCGGAAAATCATCATCCGCGTCGTCTTCAATCGCAAAACTAATCACATCAGTTGCCCGATCAACATTGCGATACTGTTTATTTAATTCTTGAATGCGTGGGTTATTAACAAACGTAACCGACATTTCGGTATCGTCTTTTAACTTTAAATATTCACCAGCGTACTGTAGTACGTCACGAACTAATTGGACGTGTTCTTGATCAACTTTGTCTTTAGTTTCATCATATATTTCGAGATCCATTAGCGGTTATCCTTACTTTCAATCTTTTCATAAGCTGTGATAATACTTGCAACAACAGGGTGACGAACGACATCATCTGCACTAAATGACACAAACTCAATTTGCTTCACATTCTTCAAAATGTTTTGGGCATTGACTAATCCACTCTTAGAACCACGTGGCAAGTCAATTTGTGAAATATCACCGTTAACAACCATCTTTGATCCAAACCCTAGACGCGTTAAAAACATCTTCATTTGCGAATTGGTCGTGTTTTGGGCCTCATCTAAGATAACAAACGCGTTATCCAGTGTTCGACCACGCATATATGCTAATGGCGCAATTTCAATGACTTCCCGGTCCATTAAACGTTGTGTGTGTTCTGCACCTAAAATTTGATAAAGTGCATCATAAATCGGCCGTAAATACGGATCCACTTTTTCTCGTAAGTCCCCTGGCAAGAAACCCAGGCTCTCGCCCGCTTCAACAGCTGGTCGTGTCAGAACAATGCGTTCTACATCGCCCTTTTTGAGTGCCGCAACGGCTAAGGCGACTGCTAAAAACGTTTTCCCAGTTCCTGCAGGTCCAATTCCGAAAGCAACATCATTTTCTTGAATTGCTTTCACATACTGCCGTTGACCATAGTTTTTAACACGAATTGGTTGATTCTTGCGATCCTTAATGAGAATTTCATTGTACAAATCCAAAAAGTAGTCTAATGTTCCTTTTTGAGCCATCTTAATGGCACTCACAATATCAGGACTACCAATCGCCATTCCTTGTTGAATCAACTGGGTTAGCTTTCGCAACACCGCAATTGTCAATGTGACGTTTTCCTCAGTACCTGAAATGTTGAGTTGATCTCCAAATGGCGCAACGGTGACATCTAGTCCTTCTTCCATCACCGTCACGTATTTATCTTGTGTTCCCAAAAGCATTGCTTCAACTTTTGGATTTGAAATTTTAAATTTCTGTTCAGTTGGTTGCGTTGTATCGTTGTTCAAATAGCAATCTCCTTTAAAAGCATTTAGTTAATTTTACCATGCTTATTTTATTAAACCAATGAAAGCTTACTGTAAGAGTTTTTTAACTGTTTGATTAACTAATTTACCATCTGCTTGGCCTTTTAATTTAGGCATAACAGCACCCATGACTTTCCCAAAGTCAGCCATGCTATTAGCACCAAGTTGGTCAACGGTTTCTTTAATAATTGTTTGCACCTCTTCTTCAGAAAGTTGTGCAGGTAAGTATTTTTCGACAACTTTAATTTCGTCACTCGTACTTTGAACAAGATCATCACGATCGGCCTTTTTAAATTCGGCGACAGAGTCTTTGCGTTGTTTCAATTCACGTGATAACACTGCAATTTCTTCATCTTCAGTTAAATCATGGCCTAAGTTAATTTGTTCGTTCATCACAGCAGACTTAAGCATTCGCACAACACTTAATGTCTCTTTATCTTTTGCCTTCATGGCTGTTTTCATATCATTATTTAAAGTTTCTAATAAACTCATTTAATTAGCCTCCAATTTTAATTCAAAAAGAAAAGCTCCTGACCGAATGAAAACACATTCGACTCAGGAGCATTAACGACTAGAAGCGCTTCTTGTTCTTACGTTTCCGGGCCGCTTCTGATTTCAACTTACGTTTTACACTTGGTTTCTCGTAAAACTCGCGTTTACGGTATTCTTGAAGCGTACCGTTTTTTGAAACCGTGCGTTTAAAGCGTCGAAGAGCGTCATCAAGAGATTCATTCTTACGAACGACTGTTTTTGCCATATGAATTCCCTCCCTCCGAGCTAAAAGTTCACGGTAAACTGTCCAAAAAAAGACATAGTTATACTGTCAGAAACCATTATACAAAACTAATTTTTTATCGTCAATACTGTGAATTGAATTCATGAAAATATTTTCATGATTTTGTGTTCACTTTAATTATTTTGTATACTGACATTAAATCTATTGAGGAGCATCGGCTTATGCAGACATTAAATATATTTGTTGTTTCAGATTCTAGTGGAGAAACTGCTATTTCAACTCTCCAAACAGCTATTTCACAATTTCCGAAAATCAAAGTCAAAATTAAACGGTTTCCCTTTACAACTTCCAAAGAACGGTTGTTAACCATTTTAGAAACCGCTAAAGAGCAACATGCACTCATTTTTCATACCTTAATGAAACATGACTTTTCAAGCATTATCATCGATTTTTGTCAGCAAAATAATCTTACTCAATATGATGCCTTAAATTCTGCCATCGCAACATTAAGTGCCGTGACCGGTCAGCAACCTGTGCAAGAACCCGGCATTAATCACAGTCTGACAGATGCATATTTCGACCGGATTGCCGCAATGGAATTTGCGGTCACTAATGATGATGGAAAAAACCCAGCCGGTTTCTTGGCTGCGGATCTTGTCTTAGTTGGTGTTTCACGAACATCCAAAACGCCATTATCACTATTCTTAGCAAATCAAAACTTTCGCGTGGCGAATCTGCCATTAGTACCGCACACAGAAGTGCCTAAAGAGCTTTGGGACGTTGACCCAGCTAAAATTGTCGGTTTAACTAATTCTCCTGCCATCTTGGAAAAAATTCGGCAACAACGCTTAATTTCTTATGGTATGAACCCGGATAGTAATTACACTGATCAAAAACAAATTCATCAAGAACTTGAGCATGCCAATGAAATTTTTAAAAAATTAGGTTGTTTGGTCATTAACGTGGCGAATAAATCAATTGAAGAAACTGCCACGCTAATCACAACTGAACTAGGACTTGATCCAATGATGATGGACTAAGCCTGTTCAATTAATTGATCCATAAACTGTGGATTAAATTTTTGTTCTTTTAACATTTTAATTTCTGCTCCATATGGAGACACCTTATGTTTATCGTCAATTTTAACGTAAGGTGTCTCTAATATTTTTGGTACCGTCTCTAATTGTGGATGATGGGCAATATAATTCAGGGTTTCAAAACCAATGGTGCCCATGCCGATATTAGCATGCCGATCTTTGTGTGCCCCCTGTTCGTTTTTGGAATCATTTAAATGCAATACTTTCAAACGATCAATTCCGACCACGTGGTCAAATTCATTCAAAACACCATCAAAATCATTTTTGATATCGTAGCCTGCGTCATTAGTATGGCAGGTATCAAAAGTCACTGACACTTTATCATTTAAAGTGATGCCATCAATCATTTTAGCTAATTGTTCAAAATTAATGCCCACTTCTGTGCCCTTGCCCGCCATTGTTTCAATGGCAATTTGGGGAACTTGGTCGGCTTCGATAATTTCATTGAGTCCCTTAATAATCTGATTCAAACCAGCTTGCGCACCAGCACCAACATGAGCACCCGGATGAAGGGTAATTTGAGTTGCGCCTAAGGCAGCAGCTCTTTTTACTTCCTCATGTAAAAATTCCACCCCAAATTTGAAGTTTTCGGGTTTGATTGTATTACCCAAGTTCACGATATAAGGCGCATGCACGACAATATGTGAGAGATGGTGTTCAGCAATGAACTGCGCGCCTTCTTCAACCTTCATTTCTGAAATTGGTTTTCTTTTCGTGTTTTGTGGTGCACCCGTATAAATCATAAAGGTATTCGCATCATAGCTGACCGCCTCTTTAGCTGCACCAAGTAACATATTGGGGTTTTTCATTCCCACGTGTGATCCAATTAACATTTAACTTGCTCCTTTAATTAAAGTTTCGGTTCGTAAAAACGGCCCATAATTCGAATTGTTTCAGTCATTGAGACGAAAGCTTTCGGATCCGATTCTTGCATAGCTTCTTGTAATTCATACATTTCATATCGCGAGATGACCGTAAACAAAACAGCTTTATCATCATGATGATAGGCGCCTTCAGCATCATGAACAATCGTAATTCCGCGACGCATGTGATTTTGAATACTGTCAGTGACTGATTTCGGTCGACCAGTCACAATCATGACTTGGAGCAACTGTTGTCTGGTATAAATCATGTCGAGAACACGGGCATTCACCACTAAACCAATGGCTGAATATAGGGCATACGGCCAACCAAAGACGAATCCGGCAGCCACCACGATTAATGAATTAAACATAATGTTAATCGTACCCATTTTACTACCTGTTTTTTTCCGTAACACAATTCCTAAAATATCGAGTCCACCGGTTGAGATCCCATATCTTAACGCCATCCCGGTTCCAAACCCGTTAATCGCACCACCAAATAATGCACAAATTAATGGATCATGCGTCAATGTCATCGGTTTGACCAGTCGAATCATAATACTAGCAAACGCAACTGCCATAAATGTAAAAATAGTAAATTTGTGACCAATTTTAAACCAGGCCAAAATAAACAACGGAATATTTAAGACAAACAGCATTAAGGCAGTGCTGAGTTCAAAAGGTGCATAGCGTTGCGTCAAGGTGGTGACCAATTGAGCTAATCCAGTGACACCTGATGAATAAATTTTCCCAGGGGTCCAAAAAAAATTCACTGCAATTGAAACAAAAATGGAATAAATAAATGCAGTCCCCGCTCTACCAATGTATTGATGTCGTTCAATTAATTTTTGTAAGTCGTCCATGAATTTCTCGTTTCTTGAATTTATTTCGTATGTTGATTATAACAAAGACCACAGTTTGAACAACTTCATTTTACAAGGTTTGTCAGAATTTAAAAAATGATGCTCATCGATTAATCAATCGAAGGGCATCATTTTTCATCTTTAATTGTCAGTTTTAACAATTAGTCTTCTTCAGGAGCAACATATAATCCCAATTCCATCAATTGTTTGTCGCCTACTCTTGATGGGGCTTTAGTCATTGGTTCTGTGGCTTTTGAATTCTTAGGAAAGGCAATCACGTCACGAATATTGTCGCGTTTAGCCAATAACATTGCGAAACGATCTAATCCAATTGCTAAACCACCATGAGGTGGAAAGCCCATATCTAAGGCTTCCATCAAGAAACCAAATGCTTTTTCAGCACGTTCTGGCGTAAATCCAAGTGCTTTCAGCATCTTTTCTTGAACTTCACGAGTATGGATACGGATTGAACCACCACCCAATTCATAGCCATTCAAGACAATATCATAACTTTGGGCATGTGCCTTATGTGGGTCTTCACCATCATTTAAGTAGTGAACATCTTCTTCGTTTGGCATTGTAAATGGATGATGAGCAGCTGTCCAACGCTTAATACCTTCGTCGTATTCGAAGAGTGGCCAGTTAACGACCCAACTAAAGGCAAAGCGATCTTCATCAATCATCTTCATTTCTTTAGCAATTGCTTTACGCAAATAACCTAATGTATCAGAAACAATCTTGAAGTTATCGGCTGCAAACAAGATTAAATCACCTGGTTTAGCACCGACTGCGGCACTAATTTCATCTTGTTTCACTTTTAAGAACTTCCCAACTGGTCCGGTAAATCCTTCGTCAGTGACTTTAATCCACGCCATTCCTTTAGCACCAAACCGTTCGATGTATTGTGTCTTAACATCTAGGTCCTTACGTGAATATTGTTCTGCACCACCTGGAACACAGATTGCTTTAACAAAACCGCCATTATTAAGTGCATTTTGGAATACTTTAAAATCAATGTCTTTAACAACATCTGACAGATCAGTTAATTCCATGCCAAATCGAATATCCGGTTTATCAGAGCCAAAACGATCCATGGCTTCTTGCCAATCAATGTGTGGAATTGGTGTTGTAATATCAATCCCCATCACATCATGCATGACTTGTTTTAATAACCCTTCTGTTTCTTCTTGAATTTCTTCTGCAGATAAGAAACTGGTTTCCATATCAATTTGTGTAAACTCTGGTTGGCGATCACCACGTAAATCTTCATCACGGAAGCATCGCGCAATCTGGTAATAACGATCGAAACCGGCGCCCATTAATAATTGCTTAAATAATTGAGGTGATTGTGGTAATGCATAAAATGAACCTGGGTAGACACGTGAAGGAACTAAGTAATCACGTGCTCCTTCAGGGGTAGATGCAGTCAAATCAGGTGTCTCAATGTCGTAAAAACCATTATCATCGAAATAACGATGTGTGGCTTTTGTAATTTCATTGCGAATTTTGAGTGCTTGTTGCATTTCTGGACGACGTAAGTCTAAATAACGATATTTTAATTTTAATTCCTCAGAAACATTGATGTCGTCTTCAATATAAAATGGTGGATTCTTAGCAGCAGCTAATAATTGCGCTTCATGAATTTCAACTTCAACTTGACCAGTTTTCATTTTGGGGTTAATTTCGTTTTCAGAACGCTTCTTGACTGTTCCCTTAACTTCGATCACGTATTCGTTACGAAGACCATCAGCAACCGTCCAAGCTTCTTTACCGTATTCTTGGCTGAACACTAATTGAACGATTCCTTCGCGATCACGCAGATCGATAAAAATTAAACCACCTAAATCACGACGCTTTTGAACCCATCCTTTTAAAACAACATCTTGGTCAACAAATGATGCGTCAACCAATCCTGCATAACTTGTTCGTTTCATTTCTCTTACCCCTTTGTGTATTGATCATAAATTTTGCCGAAGTCTTGGTAAACATCGGATAGTGCTAATGTATCTTCTTCACCAGTTGCCATCGACTTAAAGTGAACCTCTTGCTTTTCTAATTCACTTTGACCAATGGTCATCACAAACTGTGCTTGTTCCTTATCTGCCGTCTTGAACTGCGCTTTTGGCTTACGATCTAAATAGTCACGATCAGCACTAAAGCCAGCATCACGAATCGCTTGAACGAGTTTCAAAGACTCACTTTGTGTCTCTGCCCCGATACCGACAACGTAGACATTTAGTGGATTTCGATTAGGAATCTCAACTTGTTGTGATTCTAATAACAGCAATAAACGTTCAAACCCAATCGCAAATCCAATTCCACTATCATCTGGGCCACCCAATTGCTCGACTAAACCGCCGTAACGACCACCACCACAAATTGTCGTGTATCCATGGCCAAGCGCTTTGTCATTCACCATAATTTCAAAAATCGTATGATTATAATAATCGAGGCCGCGAACCATGTTTGAATCGATTTCATACTCGATATTCAGTGCATTTAATAATGTTTTTACTTGTTCAAAATGTTGACGCGCACTATCGGTTAAATAATCTAGAATTGAAGGTGCATTAGCCACGATTGTTTTATCTTGTTCGTCTTTACTATCTAAAACACGTAACGGATTTTTATCTAGGCGTTCTTGTGAATCCTCACTTAACTGATCTTTAAATGGTGTTAAGTAATTGACTAGGGCTTGGTGATAGGCTTGTCGACTTTCTAAATCACCTAACGTATTCATGGCCACTTTAAGCCCCGTAATTCCTAATTGCTTGAAAAATTCCATGGCCATTGCAATCACTTCAACGTCTAAAGCAGGAGAATCTGCACCGAGCGCTTCAACACCAATTTGGTGAAATTCACGCTGGCGGCCTGATTGCGGTCGTTCATAGCGATACATTGGTCCCATGTAATAAGCCTTGTAAGGCTTCGTATGATCTGGACCATATAATTTATTTTCTACATAGGCCCGTACGACACCAGCAGTACCCTCTGGTCGTAACGCAATATGACGATCTCCTTTATCCTTGAAATCATACATTTCTTTTGTCACAACATCAGATGTATCACCCGCTGAGCGAGCAAAAATTTCAAAGTTTTCAAATAACGGTGTCCGGATTTCGCGATAACGATAATCCTCAAATAATAAACGTGCTGTTTCTTCAACATAGTGCCAAATCTCAGACTGACCCGGTAAAATGTCAGCTGTCCCTTTTGGACGTTGATAACGCATGCACGATCCCTCCTTTTAATAATAGGTATATGTCGATTAATGAACCGAATAAAAAGCACCCCTGTTAAATAACAAGGGTGCTTTCGCACGGTACCACCTTAGTGTATCTCTTGGATAACGTCAATAATGACGGGATAGATTCCCACCTCAAAAGTGTCAACTAACATTATCGTTTACAAAACTTTCAGCGGTGTTTTGTTCTCTTTAAAAACAAGCCTGTTAGCATTCTTTGTCATCGGCAAAATATTAATTTACTATTAAAAATTACTCGAAATTGACTTTAAAGTCAAGGTATTTCACGAATTACTTGCTTTTGGCTTGAATAATTCTTAAACTTAACTTTTAGAATACACTGCTGAAGGAGTAGCTCATGCCAGATTTTCGTCCAACTCATCGACAACTCATTATTTTAATCACGTTTATTATTTGCACCCTTGGCCTGGTGTTTGCCTTAACACGGCAAAAAACAATTGTCGTTAGTGTGACCAACGTTAATATTCGAAAAGGTCCCGGCTTAAATAATAAAGTTTTAAAAACGGTTAACCATAAAACCCGTTTAAATGTTTTAGACGAAAAAAATGACTGGTACAAGGTTCGGATTAATGATCACGAATTTGGCTGGGTAGCTAGCTGGTTAGTGAATCGACGTGACAATCTCAAAAAAGCAACTCGCTTATCGGAAGCAACGATTGTTCTTGATGCCGGCCATGGTGGCTCGGATTCTGGCGCAGAGTACAAAAATTCTAATAATGCGTCCTATATGGAAAAAACGTACACCTTAAAAATGGCCCAAGCAGTAGCAACTGAACTACGTATGCAAGGTGCCCACGTAATTATGGTGCGCGATGATGATAAGTATGTGGGCCTTAAACCACGCCCTGCCCTGGCCGAAAAGGTGCATGCAGATGCTTTTATCAGTTTTCACTTTGATTCATCCCCTCATCGCAACGAGGCCACTGGCTTAACCACCTATTATTATCATAAAAAGACTTCTCATCATTTAGCAGAAACGTTGAATGCTAATTTTGATAATTTAGGTCTAGCAAACCGGGGCGTTGAATTCGGTGATTTCTTAGTTATTCGTGACAATACCCGTCCCGCTGTGCTGTGTGAAATGGGTTACATCAATGACAAACATGATTTCAAACAAATTCAAAAATTATCTTATCAACTCAAGGTCGCATCACGAGTTACAACTGGATTAAAAGAGTACTTTAATGCATCAAATTAAAAAGGAAGTCTGAATATGATCAATCAACAATGGATTAGCCAATTACCACTCGACAATATTACTCAGGTTAAACCGGTTAGCGGAGGTGACATTAACGACGCCTATCAACTTCAAACACCTACTCAAACTTATTTTTTAAAGGTTCAACCACATCATCCATCGACCTACTTTGATCACGAGGCTGCTGGTTTAAAATTGATTGGTCAAGTGGTGACAACTCCTAAACCAATCGCCCAAGGTAATATCAATGGTGATGCCTATCTGATGTTAAATTGGATTGAAACCGGTACTGGTAGCCAAGCAGATTTAGGCCAGGCAGTGGCACAAATGCACCATCAAAGTGCCCAACAATTTGGTTTCGATAGCGTGCATGAATCAGGCGCCATCAAAAAAGACAATACTTGGCAATCTTCTTGGGCAGATTTTTATGCCCAACAACGATTAGATTTATTGGTAGTGGCCGCAAAACAAAATCATGTTTGGAATAATTGGCGCCAACAGCATTTTGAAAGCATGCGGCAACAATTCGTTGCATATTACAAGAAGCACTCAGTTCAACCTAGTTTGCTCCATGGTGATTTATGGTCTGGTAACTATATGTTTGCCAGTGATGGTCGCCCAGTTTTAATTGATCCCGATGTTTTTTACGGTGATCGTGAACTAGATTTAGCCATGACAACCATTTTTGGCGGCTTTAGAGAAGCTTTCTATCAAGCTTATGAACAATCTTTTCCATTAGCAAGTGGCTTTGAAGATCGGCTACCATGGTATCAATTTTATTATCTCTGTATGCATCTTAATTTGTTCGGAGAAACGTACGGTGCGGCCGTTGATCGCATTTTACAATACTACTAAAAAAAGACTCTCACGAGTCTTTTTTATTTTGATGTAATAAAGTTTAATAACGACGTCATTGTACGAATCGTTTGTTCCGGTTGCGACGTGGCTGTAATTAAATGATCTGGATCAAATAAAATGCCAGCAATTTGGGCGTTATGGCCTGCATCAACATCTAAATTACGATCACCTATCATCACTGCCTCATGACGATTAACCTGATTACGTTCAATTAAGTAGTTCAATGACGTGCGATCTGGCTTGCGCGGAAATGGTTGCGCGGCTGTCACAAAGTCTTTAAACAATGATGTAATGCCGTCGTTTTTCATAAAGGTTAATGAGCTATCATCTCTGTGCGTTAATAAGAAATTATGCCCACCCACTGCAACAACTTTTTCCAGGACTTCTTTAACGCCCGCAAACAACTGAGGATGCTGTAGAGTATGTTCCAGCGGATAATATATTTTTTCTAGTTTTGTCCTGGCAACCCCAAATTGTTGTTCAACGTGATCAAATGCTGCCCCAAGACTTTGTTGTCGCATAATTTCATAAATTGCTTGTTGGCGCATTTCCACGTCTACTTCATGGAGCGTCTGTAAAAAAGCGGTGACCATTTGTGGGTAGGTGTTATATAGCGTACCATCTAAATCCCAGAAAAATTCTTTATACATCAGTTAACCTCGCAATTATTTTTCTAACCAAATTGTGGTTGGACCGTCGTTTTCAAGCTCGACTTTCATATCAGCGCCAAAATGACCAGTTTCAACATGCATATCGACAGCTGCTAATTGTTGATTAAATTCTTGATATAAGGGCTCAGCAATTTGGGGATCAGCCGCCAATGAAAATCCTGGTCGGTTGCCATGTTTGGTGTCTGCGTAAAGTGTAAATTGTGACACAGATAAAATATCACCATCAACATCTTTAATAGATAAGTTCATCTTGCCATCTGGATCTTCAAAAATGCGCATATTGACAATTTTATGCACCATAAATTCAATTTGCTTGGGTCCGTCATCTGGTCCAAAGCCGACCAACAACAGATACCCTTTTTGGATTTGCCCAACCACTTCATTATCAATTTGGACCTGTGCATGATTAACCTTTTGTAATAAAACCCGCATAATTTTCTCCTATGACTACAATGATTATCAGTTTTAATGGATCGTCCGTTTAACAACATAAACATCAGGAATATTTTTCAAATTATCCATGATGTGTTGTAAATGAACGCGGTTGCGAATACCAATTGATGCAGTAACTGTCACCATTTTATCGTGATCAACTTTTCCATTTACCGAATTTAAAAATTTAGTACTGTTATTAATCGATTTCAAAACATCATTCAACAATCCGTTGCGGTTGTATCCCTGAACTTCCAAATCGGCATTATAATTCGTCCGATCGCCATCTGGATTTTCCCAGTTGACTTTAATAATCCGTTCACCATGCTCTTCAGCCGCTTTAATATTTGGACAATCAACGCGATGCACTGAGACACCACGACCCTTGGTAATGTAACCCACAATTTCATCGCCAGGAATTGGGCTACAACAATGGCTTAAGCGCACCAATAAATTGTCGACGCCTTCAATAATAACCCCACCTGAAGAACTAATTTTGCGCTTTTGCTTTTCTTGTTGGTCCGAAGTCGCTTCTTCTTTTGGATTTTTATGATCTTCCAGAATTTCTTTTTCTGCTTGGCGTTGACGATCATCTTCGCGTTGTTTACGAACATCTTGCGTCATGCGGTTGGCAACCCCCACTGGCTGCAGGTCACCAAATCCAATTGCCGCAAACATATCATCGGCACTGCTGTAGTGCAACTTTGTCGCAACTTGTTCTGTTTTTTCGGGGGTCATGATTGATTTGACATCGTAGCCATCATCACGCAATTTGCGTTCAATGATTTCTTGGCCCACAGTAATATTTTCTTCGCGATCAGCCTGACGGAAAAATTGTTTAATTTTATTCCGGGCACGACGCGTTGACACCAATTTTACCCAGTCGCGACTTGGACCCGCCGATGACGTAGAGGTTAAAATATCAACAATATCACCATTTTTAATTTCATAGTCTAGGGGCACAATTTTACCATTGACTTTAGCACCTGTTGTTTTGTTACCAACTTCAGTGTGAATTGAATAAGCCATATCTAGTGGTCCTGCACCCTTTGGCAATTCAATGACATCACCTTTAGGCGTAAAAGCATAAACACGGTCAGCAAAGATATCGCCTTGGACACCCTGCATAAATTCATCAGCATCATTGCTTTCTTTTTGCAACTCAATGATTTCTTTAAACAAATTCAACTTGTCGCCTGATTGGCTTTGGGCGACTCCTTGTTTGTTACCTTCTTTATAGGCCCAGTGAGCCGCAACCCCAAATTCAGCGACTTCATGCATGTGATGCGTGCGAATTTGAATTTCCAAAGGGCGGCCTTCTGGTCCAACCACCGTCGTGTGCAATGATTGATACCCATTGACTTTAGGCATAGCAATATAATCTTTAAACCGGCCTGGCATTGGTGTCCAACTTGTATGGATTGCCCCTAAAACTGCATAACAATCCTTAATAGAATCGACCACCACGCGAATAGCCAGTAAATCATAAATTTGATTAAACTGCTTATGTTGTGTCACCATTTTGCGATAAACAGAATATATATGCTTTGGACGGCCGTAAATTTCCGTATCTTGGTCTAAGTCTAAATCATTAATAGCCGTTTTGATCTGATTAATAGCATTTTCGATGTATTCGATCCGTTGATCTCGTCTGGAATTCATTAAATGCACAATTCGATAATATTGTTGTGGGTTTAAATAGCGCAACGATAAATCTTCTAGTTCCCATTTAATGGTGCTAATCCCTAAACGATCTGCGATCGGCGCATAAATTTCCAGTGTTTCATTTGCAATTCGTCGTTGTTTATCAGGACGTAAATGCTGCAGTGTGCGCATGTTATGCAAACGATCCGCTAATTTTACGATCATCACACGGATGTCTTTTGACATCGCAAGTAGTAATTTTCGATGGTTTTCAGCCATCTGTTCTTTGTTAGACTTATATTTAATTTTGCTGAGTTTGGTGTCTCCGTCGACAATCATGGCCACTGCTGGGCCAAATAACTCCCGAACATCTTCAATAATAACCCCAGTGTCCTCAACGATATCGTGTAAGTACCCCGCGCTCACTGTCTCTGGATCCATATGTAAGTTAGCCAGGATACCGGCTACTTGAATTGGATGAACGATGTATGGCTCCCCAGATTGTCTCGTTTGTCCGTTATGGGCAGTTTCAGAAAAATGATAAGCACGTTCCACCATCGCTACGTGTTCATCATTCATATATTCAGAAACTATTTTTTTAACATCTTCATGTGTTAAATCTTTTTGCTTGGCCATATTATTCACCAACTTACTTTCTACATTTCTATTCTATTCAAAAATTAATTGTTCCAATTATACAGTTATTAAAGCGCTAAATACAACCTTATGACTCTGTTGTTGCCTTATTTAGGCCATAACTCAAATAGCTGAGACAAAGATACATTAACGGAAAATAAATCGCATACTTAGGCAAGAAAAAGTACAAGGCCCCTAAAAATAATACTGGAAACACCAATAATTCCCACCAATGGCGTCCTTGATGAGCAACATGAACACCTGCATAGATACTAAACGCACCATTCAAAATTAATAAAATCCATAGTGCATATGTTGGACTCGTTAAAATACCAAAAAAATGCCGCAAAGCCGATAAGCAAAAGCAAGTATAATAGCCCCACCAAAAAGCCATTTATCTGTTTGATCCCACACTTTTTTCATTTCACATTCCTACTTTCTCTCTAGTTCAAAATGATATGAGGCTGCTGCCAATAAGTACAGTGGTGCTGTTTCTGTTCGTAAAATTCGCGGCCCCAAACCAGCAGCAATCACGTTTTGTGCTTGCATCCGTTTTACCTCTGTCTCACTGAGACCTCCTTCAGGTCCAAAGATAGCCAGTAACCTTTGCTGAGCTTTCATTGTGTTGAATACCTGCGCCAATTTAGCCTGTTCACCTTGTTTAGCGGCTTCTTCCCAAGCGACCACTTTTTGATTTGCATCTAGCTTTAAAACATCATCAAGATTTGGTAAGTACGTGACCGTCGGAATATTACTACGATGCGATTGTTCGCTCGCGTTTTTGGCAATCGTTTGCAGCCGCTCAATTTTTCTGATCACCTTATTACTTGCCCATCTGCTAACTGAGCGTTCTGACTCAAAGAAAATAATTTGATGGACACCTAATTCAGTGGCCTTTTGGGTAATGAGTTGCGTCTTTTCTCCTTTTGGTAACCCACAGGCAATGATGATTTGAATCGGTAATTGGTTGTCATTATTGATCTGCTCAACAAATTTCACAGTCACTTTTTTGTTCTCTATAGTACTCACTTGCCCAATAAACACAGTTTGATCTGGGAAAACAAACTCCGCCTTGCTCCCAACTTGAGCACGCAAAACTGTCACTAAATGATGACTCACCTCTGGTGGTAAGACAATTGGTCGCTCTAATGATTCAGTTTTTTCTAAAAAATAACGATGCATGCTTTCACCTATTCATCTGGTAAGGGACGGGTTGCAATAATGCCATACCAATCTTTAATTCTTAAAATTTCGTCAATACGATAGTCAAATTCTTCTAAACGGGCAATAATGTCGTCTTTTTTATCCACAATGATGCCAGAACAAAGTAATTTGCCACCAGGCTTCAAACATGCTAGCGTTTGCGGAATTAATGGCATAATGATTTCAGCTAAAATGTTGGCCACAATCACATCTGTTTGGGTGGTAATGCCCGTCAATAAATCATTGGCCGCCACTGAAATATTTTGCACACCCGGATTAAGGTTAATATTTTCTTGCGCTTGTTTGACTGCTACATCATCCACATCATACGCATAAATTTGTTTTGCACCCATCAAACTGGCTGCGATACTTAATACACCAGACCCAGTACCTACATCAATCACTGTTTCCCCACCACGAAGCACAATTTCTAGCCCTTGTAACATCAGTTCAGTGGTTGGATGAGTCCCTGTTCCAAATGCCATTCCTGGGTCTAGTGAAATAATTTGTTCATTGGGCTGTTCAGGTTCATAATCTTCCCAGCTCGGCACGACAGTTAAATTTCTAGTGATCCGGACTGGATGATAATACTTTTTCCACGCTGTCGCCCAATTTTCATCGGAAACAGCATCACTAGTAATTTTGAAATCTCCAGGATTCAATCCGAAATCATTTAATTGGGCAACACGTTGTTTAATAATTGGTAAGATCTCTGGAACATAGACCGTTTGTGGATAGTAGGCCGTCACTTTAGCGCCAGTCGTTAAATGGGGAATATCGTTAACATCAACAATCTCACCATATTTGCCGATCTTGCCAGGTTTCAATTTTTCAAAATCCTTAGCATCATCAATGCGAACACCACTGGCCCCTAGGTCATTTAAAATATAGCTAACCGCTTCGACTACTTCACTTTCAGTTGTGACACTTACTTCAGTCCAGTCCATTGATTTTCCATCCTTTATTAGATTAGTGTCAGATGTCATTTTGCTGACATCTTTCATTAAATGTATTACTACATATTCTAGCAAAAGTTGCATGCAGTTAACATCATTTTAAAAAAACAAATAAGGATCGTAACAAATTAATTTGTTTACGGTCCTTTTGTGTGTTCTTAAAGTATTATAAAACTACTAATTACTTGTCAGCTTTTGCTTTTAACTGCTCCCGATACTTTTCATCGGTAGAAGGATCATTAGCGTACTTTAAGATATTTGATTCTAAGTGACGTTGAAGGTAATCAATCAATTGTGCTTCTGTTTGAAAAATGCGTGGATTATGTTGCTTATGCAGCCGCAAATCAATTTCATTAATCTTCAAACGTCCCGTCCATGTGTGAGAGTATCGAATGATTACCCGATTATTTAGTTTGTTTTTCCCGAATGAAAAAACATACACATGTTGCGGCGTCATCATTGGCCGAATGTATTCCTTCTTGTATTGTAAATCGTTTTGTCTCATAAATTGCTTTGTCCGATTCAACAAGGTAATCACCTCCTCCACAAATATAATACTATTAATAATGATAACTTTTAAATTAATATAATACTTGAATTTGACTGACTTGTAAAGAGCTTTGCGTCAATTAATTCAAACGTTCACAATTCAATAATTTCACTATTCTGAATACACAATGTCACTGTATTTTTTCCCAGCTTCCTGGTGAGCTAGCGCTTCACTCTCATAATACGTTGCTGAACACCAGACGCCAGCTCCCTCAGCGTCCACCAAAATATCAGTGGGTTTTCCATTAATGACTTCAGACTTAATTCCAAAATAGGTGCCATCGCCAGCCGACTGGTTCCAACCACGAACATTCAAAAAGTTAATGCCATGAATGGACACTTTACCACTTCGACCCCAGTCACTATGAATGGATGCTGTATCTGGATCTGGTTCACTACTACCATCATGGATGGTGGTAGTCCCAGAGTCAACGCTATTTTCATAATGAATTGCATTTGCCGTAAAACTTAATTTGTCTACGTTACCATCTTCATCAACACTATACCATGTTTTTTGTAAATTAGCAGGTATAAACGCTTCAGTCGTTGGTTTAGCCTTAGTATCGACGGACGATTTTGTTGTATTTTTTTGTGATGATCTCTGTGCCAAATCTACTTTTTTACTTGAAGAAACCTTAGTTGATTGAACATGTTTGTTGCTTTTTGATTGGTCAGAATTACTACATCCCCCTAGCAGTAATCCAACACACAATAACGGTACAAAAATTAACCCCTTTTTCTTAATCATCTGAACCTACTCCTCCAAAAAAATTTACTCCCAATCTCTACTCTATTATAGTTTATCGAAAATTTGGTGGTTAACCCATGAATTTTAGAGAATTTAGTAAAACTTAAGTGATTTTTTAGGAATAAAAAATGATCATTATTAACCTTATAATGACCATTCAAAACGGTAGTATTATCCTTTTTTATGCGTTTCTTCCTCGCCTGTTTGCAAGACAGCCATAAAGGCTTCCTGAGGGATATCCACTGTTCCCACTGCCTTCATACGTTTCTTACCACGTTTTTGTTTCTCTAGTAGCTTAGCCCGCCGATCAGGATCACCTGTGTGAATTTTAGAGGTCACATCTTTTCGGTAGGCTTTGATATTTGTCCGCGCAATAATCTTAGCTCCAATTGCAGCTTGAATTGGAATTTCAAAGTTTTGCCGTGGAATAATGGTCTTCAACTTGGCTGTAATTTCACGACCACGTTGTGCTGCGAAATCTTTATGGGTGATAAAACTGAGCGCATCAACTTTATCACCGTTCAACAAGATATCAATCTTAACTAGGTTGCCTGGTCTATAATCTTCTAGCTCATAATCAAGTGATGCATACCCACGCGTATTACTCTTCAATTTATCAAAGAAATCATAAATAATTTCAGATAGCGGAATGTGATAAATCACATTCACGCGTATATCATCTAAGTACTCCATTGTGTCGAAAATACCGCGCTTGCGTTGACATAACTCCATGACTGCCCCAACATATTCGTTTGGCACCATGATATGAGCATTCACATACGGTTCGCTAATTGTTTTAATTTCTGAAGCATCCGGCATTTCAGCAGGATTATCAACTGCTTGTTGCGTGGCATCTGCTAAGTCTAGTCGATAAGTTACTGATGGCGCAGTGGTAATCAAATCAAGATTAAACTCACGCTCCAAGCGTTCTTGAACCACATCCATATGCAACAAACCTAAGAAACCACAACGAAACCCAAACCCAAGAGCTTGAGATGATTCTGGTTCAAAAGTCAGGGCCGCGTCATTTAATTGTAGCTTTTCCAGTGCTTCACGAAGGTCATTAAACTTGGCATTATCAGTTGGATACATCCCCGAATACACCATTGGTGTCATCTGACGATAACCTGGTAATGCTTCTTTTGTTGGATGACTGGCACTCGTGACAGTATCCCCAACTCGCGTATCTTGAATGTCTTTAATACTAGCAGTGATATACCCGACATCACCTGCCATTAACATATCACGGGCAATCGGTTTGGGTGAGTTCACACCAACTTCTGTGACCTCATACTCAGTGCCACCATTCATCAGTAAGATTCTGTCACCGGCTTTGACGGTCCCTTCATGTACACGCACACTCAAAACAACGCCACGATAATCGTCGTAAACGGAATCAAAAATCAACGCTTTTAGAGGTGCTTGCAAGTCCCCACTGGGTGCCGGAATTTCTTTGACAATTTGTTCGAGAATTTCTTCAATACCAATACCACTTTTAGCACTAGCCAATACGGCATTTGAAGCATCTATGCCAATTTCATCTTCAATTTGTTTGCGCACTTTTTCAGGCTCAGCCGATGGTAAATCAATTTTATTGATTACCGGAATGACTTCTAGATCGTTATCGAGGGCCAAATAAACATTAGCTAACGTTTGGGCTTCAACTCCCTGAGCCGCATCTACCACCAAAATGGCACCTTCACAGGCCGCAAGTGACCGTGACACTTCATATGAAAAATCCACGTGTCCTGGTGTATCAATTAGGTGAAAGATATAAGTCTCACCATCTTCTGCAGTATAGTTCAGGGCAACGGCATTTAATTTGATTGTAATTCCGCGCTCGCGTTCCAAATCCATTGTATCTAGTAATTGATCTTGCATTTCTCTTTTGGATACCGTATCCGTTAATTCTAAAATACGGTCTGCTAATGTGGATTTACCATGATCAATATGCGCAACAATTGAAAAATTGCGAATATGTTTTTGCCGATCTTGCATTTGTTTTAAATCCATTTTTGAACTCACTCTCTCCGAATTAGTTATCCTATTCAGTATACCAATGGCAGTTAGGTAACTCAATGGATTCCTGGTTGAAAAAAGTCTACAGAATCAATGCGTTTTGATTCAGTAGACTTTTTTATTGTTTCATTTATTCATCAAAGGCATCTTTTAGTTTATCAAAGACACTTTTTTTAACGCCTGATACTTTCTCACCACTTGCAGCTGCAAAAGCACTTAACGCTTCTTTTTGTTGCTTGTTTAATGACTTAGGTGTTCGAACCTCAACAGTAACATGTTCATCTCCGTTACCATTACCATTTAAGCGGGGCGCACCTTTACCTTTCAAGCGGAAATTAGTGCCAGTCTGAGTTCCAGCTGGAATCTTTAACTTAACATCTCCATGAACCGTCTTAACTTCAATTTCGTCACCTAACGCAGCTTGCGCAAATGAGATTGGTTGATCAAAGTAAATATTTGAGCCATCTCGTTTGAAATCACGACTTGGTGTCACCGTAAAGACAATATAGAGGTCACCATAAGGGCCGCCATTTTCACCGGCTTCACCCTGATTTTGTAAACGCATTTGTTGACCGTCATCAACACCAGCGGGAACAGTTACCTTTAATTCATGACGTTGTGACACGTGACCAGAACCGCCACAAGTTTCACACTTGTCCTTAATTTCTTTACCTGTTCCACCACAAACATCACAAGTCTGTTGTGAACGCATCCGGCCAAGTGGCGTATTTTGAATGACTTCAACATAACCACGGCCGCCACACTTTGAACAAGTCACAGGAGAAGTTCCTGGCTTGGCACCAGAGCCACCGCAAGTTTCACACGAAGCCTCACGATTGTATTTAATGGTGGTTGTCTTACCAAAAATGGCTTCTTCAAACTTCAAAGTCATATTATATTGCAAATCACGGCCAGGTCTCGGTGCTGAAGGGTCTGGTTGACGACGACCTCCGCCACCAAAGAATTGACTAAAGATGTCGTCAAAGCCACCACCGCCAAATCCTTGTGCACCACCGAAACCACCTTGGCCTTGTGGTCCAGCGGAACCAAATTGGTCGTATTGCTGACGCTTTTGTTCGTCACCTAAAGTCTCATAGGCTTCATTGACGTCTTTAAACTTCTCTTCTGCGCCTGGCTCCTTATTAATATCTGGATGATATTTTTTGGATAATTTCCGATAGGCATGTTTAATGTCGTCTTGGGATGCATCTTTTGACACACCTAAAATATCATATAAATCTTTTTCTGCCATTGTGGTCCCCCAAAAACAAATTTTTAAAATTCTGGTTAATCAAGAATATTTTAAACTAAGTAAAAGCCAAAGTACAATATAATAATCGTCCTTTGGCTTTTACAATCTAATCAACGTTTTAAAAGTGTGACGTGATTATTTCTTATCTTTTGGATCGACTTCTTCAAAATCACCATCGACCGTATTGTCGTCATCAGATTTACCGTCTTTATTATCAGCCCCGTCTGCACCATTACTACCTTGTGCTTCTTGTGCTTGTTGATATAACTTAACTGATAGATCTTGCACAATCTTATTTAAGTCATCTTTTTTGGCTTTCATATCTTCAACGTTATTATCATCTTTAGCCTTCTTCAATGCATCACGCGCATCTTCAGCCTTCTTGATTTCTGCGTCGTCAACTTTGCCTTTAACATCTTTCAATGTCTTATCAACTTGGAATAATAATTGGTCAACTTCATTGTTTAAGTCAACTTCGTCACGTTTCTTCTTATCAGCCTCTTCGTTTTCTTGGGCTTCTTTCATCATGCGATCGATTTCATCGTCAGAAAGACCAGAATTACTCTTAATGGTAATTTTTTGTTCTTTGTTAGTACCCATGTCTTTAGCCGAAACGTTAACAATTCCGTTCTTATCAATATCAAATGTCACTTGAATTTGAGGAACACCACGAGGAGCAGCAGGAATATCAGTTAATTGGAAGTTACCTAACGTCTTGTTGTCAGCTGCCATTGGTCGTTCACCTTGTAACACGTGAATATCCACGGCTGGTTGATTGTCCGCAGCAGTTGAGAATACTTGACTCTTTGAAGTTGGAATGGTTGTATTCCGATCAATTAACTTCGTGAAGACACCACCCATGGTTTCAATACCTAATGACAATGGCGTAACATCAAGTAAAACAACGTCCTTAACATCACCAGTTAAGACACCACCTTGAACAGCGGCACCAAGGGCAACGGCTTCATCAGGATTAATGGAATGGTTAGGTTCCTTACCTGTTAAGTCTTTGACCATTTCTTGTACAGCTGGAATTCGTGTTGAACCACCATTTAAGATAACTTCATCAATATCACCAAATGAAAGATCAGCATCCTTTAAAGCGCTCAAAACAGGTTGTTTTGTCCGTTCAACAAGATCCACTGTTAATTGGTTGAATTGTGCGCGAGTGAGTTTCTTTTCCAAATGTAATGGTCCAGAAGCACCTGCAGAGATAAATGGCAAGCTAATTGTGGCTTCATTAACACCAGAAACATCTTTCTTAGCTTTTTCAGCGGCATCTTTTAACCGTTGAAGGGCCATCTTGTCTTGAGACAAATCAACGCCATTATCCTTCTTGAATTCATCAACTAGCCAATCAATGATTTTTTGGTCAAAATCATCTCCACCTAAATGCGTATCACCATTAGTAGATAATACTTGGAAGACCCCATCGCCTAATTCAAGGATAGAAACATCAAAAGTACCACCACCAAGGTCATAAACAAGTACTTTTTCGTCTTTTTCTTGTTTATCAAGGCCATAAGCTAAAGAAGAAGCCGTTGGTTCGTTGATGATTCGCTTAACATCTAAACCGGCAATTTTACCAGCATCTTTAGTTGCTTGACGTTGCGCATCGTTAAAGTAAGCAGGAACAGTAATAACAGCTTGTGTTACTTCATCACCCAAATAATCTTCAGCATATTTTTTCAAATATTGGAGAATCATTGCTGAGATTTCTTGTGGTGTATATTTCTTGCCTTCGACTTCAACAGTATAGTTGGGTTCACCCATATGACTCTTGATCGAAACAATTGTATTTGGATTAGTAATTGCTTGACGTTTTGCTACTTCCCCGACTTGTGTTTCGCCATCTTTAAATGACACTACTGATGGTGTTGTTCGAGCCCCTTCAGGGTTTGTAATGATCTTTGGTTCATTACCTTCCATTACAGCGACTGCCGAGTTAGTTGTTCCTAAGTCAATACCGATAATTTTATTAGTTGCCATGTAAAATTTCCCTCTTTTTATTTAATCTAATTTATTGTGCTACAACGACCATTGCTGGTCTTAAAACGCGGTCTTTTAATTGATAACCGGCCTGAAAAACCTGAACAACTGTGTCAGGTTGTTGATCACCTTGCACGGCCACTGTCTGAACAGCTTGGTGCAATGTCGGATCAAATTTTTGATCAAGCGCAGCAATTTCACTAACGCCATTGCTTGTCAAAGCTTCTTCCAAATGATCATGGACCATTTGAATTCCTTTTTTCAATTGTTGACCATTTTCATCTGAAACTTCAATTTCTAACGCCCGTTTTAAATTATCCATGACCGGCAAAATTGCTTTAGCAAGTGATTGTCCATCATATTTTAATAACTGTGCTTGTTCTTTTTTAAAACGGTTATTCATATTCTGAATTTCTGCTTCTGCACGCAAATACTTGTCGTTTGCTTCATCAAGTTGTTGCGTCAACTCATCAACTTTTGCTTTGAGTTGTTCAGATTCATCAGGTGCAGCCTTTGGTTGATCTGATTTTGATGCATCATTTTTTTTGACATCTTTTGTTGCATCAACTGTTTTATCTGAGCCTTCATCAACGGGTTGCGTTTGTTCTTTTTTCTTATCTTGCTGTGCCATGCACTAATTCCTCCTCATTGATCATAGTATCGTCGATAGTAATCAAGCAACTGTCGCGCTAATTCTTGACGAAACGCGCTAACAATTCCAATTGTTCGTGAATATGGCATTCTCGTTGGACCTAATACTGCAATAATGCCCTTGCCATACTGATCAACATCATACGTTGCCGTGATCAAGCTGAAATCTTCTAACAACTTGTTGGATATTTCATTACCAATTTTAACGTTAATTCCGTCGTTTTGTGAGTCAGTTTTGGGATCGATGAAATTTGATAAGTCTTCATTTTTATCAAACATCGAATACAAGGCACGCAACACATTCGGATCATTGTTATGCGAAAAGCCGAGTAAATTCATGCGGCCGCCCACAAAGAATCGTTCGCTAGCAGCATGCGATAAGATGCTATCAAAGATATCCAAAACACCGTCTGAACTGTGCATGTACTGCATCACTTTAATTGGAATATCCTGTTGTAATCTGGCAAACACTTCATCTAAAGGTAATCCAGATAGTTGGTCATTAATCAGTCGAATAACTGATTCCAATTCGTCGGTATTCATATCTCGTGGAATACCAAAAGTTTGACTTTCTACTTCACCACTATCCGTCACTAGAATGGCCATTACTTGGTGATTGCCCAACGGTACCAATCTAAAGCCACTTAAATGAACATTTTTTTGTTCTGGTCGTAAAGTAAATGTCGTATAACTCGTTAAGTTAGATAAAATATCCGCCGATTGAGAAACAATTTCATCAATTTTATGAAAGTTGGTCCCAAATGAGTTTCGAATTATCGAAACATCATTATCATCAAGAACTGCTTGATCTAATAAATGATCAACGTAGTAGCGATAGCCCTTTGTCGATGGCACACGCCCAGAAGACGTATGCTCTTTTGTAATCAAGCCTTGATCTTCGAGTTCTGCCATCTCATTTCTAATCGTGGCTGAACTAACTTTCACTGGCAATAAGCTCGTTAATATTTTTGAACCAACCGGTTGACCGGTAGCCGTATATTGACGTACAATCGCTTGGAGAATTGTTTCTTGACGTTGTGTTAACACCCTTATCACTTCCCTTTTTAGCACTCGACACCATCAAGTGCTAAACACAATTTATAATATACCAACCTCGTCAAAGAAAGTCAAGAAAAGTCTACCTTGGAGGAGGAATTCCAATTAAGTCATCACAACGTTTCATCACACCTAAAAATGCATTTGAAGCCATGCAGTTAATTGAGTCACTTTTTAACCAATATCGGCATGCACCATTAACAAAAGAAGTGCTGAATTATCATCAACAATTAATTCAACGGCTGCAATCCGATATTTATCAAACAGTCCTTGCTGAACAGAAACCAGAACTTGAGCGCCAACTACAACAAATGATTGTTGCCATGCAAACTTGGACCAAAATGCGCTTAACAAATCAACCTTTTCAATTTAAAATGAAAAATTTTAAACTAGTCACCGAAAATCATCCGCAATTTAAAGCGCGTCATCTTAAAGGCCACACACAACAAAACCACCATGCCAGTCGGCATTAGTGGTTTTCTTTTTTTGCTAATAATTTTTTGATGTTAATTTCATCTTGTTCAAGCTGATCGATTAAAGCTTTGGCACCATCGTATTTAATTTCATCACGCATCCATGCTAACCATTTAACTTTGACATTTTCACCATAAATTTGATCATTGTAATCAAATAAATAAATTTCAACGGTTTTTGGCCGTTTATCGCCAAAAGTAATGTTATAGCCAATCGAGGCCATCCCATCATACCAGGTTTCACCTACTTGCATTTGGACAGCATAAACACCAACTTTTGGTAACCACTCATCTTGTTTACCAGCGATATTGGCTGTCGGATAACCTAGTTCACGGCCACGTGCTTCACCATGGATGACTAATCCAGTCGTCTGGTAATCATACCCCAATAACTCGTTAATTTCTTGAATTGTCCCGTCTTTAAACAGGTTTCTAATACGCGAAGAACTAACTTTGTGACCATCTTCTTCCAGTTCCTTGATGGTGACAGTTTCAAAACGGCCCTTACTATAACTATCAAGTTTATTCATTGTCGCGATATCTTTAGGTCCATACGTATGATCCCAACCCGCGACTGCAACCTTGGTATGAAAACCAACTAAATAACGATCCACGAATTGTTGCGGCGTTTGCATGGCAAACTTGGAAGTGAAACTCACTGCATACACAATATCGACACCAAGTGCTTCAAATAACTCCAATTTACGTGGAAATGGTGATAAGTATTTGATAGGTGTTTCCATCGCTTGATAAACCAGACCAGGATGGTGATCGTAAGTGAGCACCGCTAGTTTCATTTTTCTGTCAGTTGCTATTTTTTTGGCATTTTTAATGACTTTTTGATGGGCTAGATGAACACCATCAAAAAAACCCATTGCAAGAACAACCGGTGTATCCACAACTTGATCTTTGGTCAACGGATGTCGTATTTTGATTACTTGCATCTTTGAATTCTCCTAGTTATTTATGATGATTAATGATTTGAAAACATTTTGAGTGGCTTGTAACAGTCCTGCTCCTCGTTTTTTTGATACAACGCTTTTGTCTCCTGATCAAAAACTAGGGCGACAACGTCAGCAGTGCTGTTGACCTCACTAGTTTTTAACCATACTCCGTTTTGAACTCCGGCCCATTGGTCTGTTGACAACGTGATGTGGTCAAATTTTTTCAACGCGTAATCAAGTGGCAGTAAAAATGCTTCAATTCTTTGATCTGCGACTGCCGTTTCAATTTGATCCATCGAATAAGTTTGTTCGATTGAAAAACCACCACTTTTTTGACGTGTTAGGTTGCTCATCACTCCTGGATAGCCGAGTTTATTTGCCAAATCAACCACTAACGTTCTGATATAGGTTCCTTTACCGCATGTCACAATAAAGTCAACAGTTTGCGTACCTGACTTACCATCGTAATTCGTTTCTAGAAGCTTAAATTCATGAACTTCAATTGTCCTTTTTGGCCGTTCAACTTGTTCATGGGCTCTGGCATACTCATAAAGTTTTCGGCCGTTTACTTTAACTGCTGAATACATGGGTGGAATTTGAATAACTGAACCTGTTAGCGTCTGCATGGCAGCTGTTATTTCATCAGCCGAAATAGCCTGTTTTAATTTTGTCTCTGCGATAATTTCGCCATCTAAATCTTCTGTAGTTGTCGCTTGGCCGATCAGTAATTGACCTTTGTATTGTTTACCCGAATCCATTAAATAATCAACCACTTTGGTCGCTTTGCCAATGCAAATTGGCAATACACCGTCCACATTGGGATCTAAGGTGCCTGAATGACCAATTTTTTTTGTATGTAAAATTTTTCTGAGCTGATTGACACAGTCATGACTAGTCAATCCGCGTTCTTTATATAGTGGAATAATTCCGTCCATGCAAGCCCCTCCAAACCAGAAATAATTATAGCATACCAAACGTTTGACACAATTAATAACCAAAATAAAAACACAATTCCAATTGGAATTGTGTTTTTATTTAAAGTTCTCGTTCATCCTGATGTAATTTATTTAAAAGTTCATCAATATGACTACCGTAAGCCACAGATTGATCTTTTTCAAATTTCAATTCAGGAATTTTAAAAATATTTAGTCGTGCACCAAGCTCACTTCTGATTAATCCAGTTGCCTTGTCTAAGCCTGTTTGGGCTTTTTGTCCATCTGATGCTTTATCTGACAATAAACTGTAATAAATCGTGGCTTGTTGCAAATCGCCGGTTAAATCAACGCCTGTGATCGTAATTCCTTGAACTCGTGGATCACGAACTCGTTTTAATAGAATATCATCCACTTCGCGTTGAATTTCTTGGCTTAAGCGACCTACTCGATACCGTTTATCAGGCATTTATTTCACCTCATTATTATTTAACAGGAACTTCTTTCATGACATAAGCTTCAATGACGTCATTAACTTTCACATCATTAAAGTTTTCAATGGTCAGTCCCAATTCATAACCTTGTTTAACTTCTTTAACATCGTCTTTAAAGCGTTTCAAGCTACCGAGGTTACCTTCATAAATCACGACACCATCACGAATCAAGCGAACACTAGCATCTCTGGTAATCTTACCTGAAGTGACCATTCCACCAACAATGGTACCAATCTTAGAAGCCTTGTATAATTCACGTACTTCTACTTCACCAGTAACCTCTTCTTCGTAGACAGGTTCCAGCATCCCCTTCATTGCAGATTCAACTTCATCAATCGCGTTGTAGATCACACGATGAAGGCGAATATCAACTTCATTTGCATCTGCTTGAGTCTTAGCTTGACCAGTCGGACGAACATTAAAACCAATAATAATTGCATTTGAAGCTTCAGCCAAAGTGACATCACTTTCATTGATTGCCCCAACAGCAGTATGGATGATATCAACCTTAACACCATCAACTTTAATCTTCTTGAGACTTTGTGCTAACGCCTCGACTGATCCTTGAACATCAGCCTTAATAATGATTGGCACTGACTTCATTTCACCCTCTTTAAGAGAGTCAAACAAATTATCTAAGGTAACGTGAGTCGTATTCGCACGTTCTGCAATTAAAGCACGTTTAGCACGTTCTTCACCGGCAGCTCGGGCGGTCTTTTCATCATCAAATGTGATGAAGCGATCCCCTGCTTCAGGCACATCGTTTAATCCAGTAATTTCAACTGGCGTAGATGGTGTTGCTTCTTTAATCCGACGACCTAATTCATTTGTCATTGTTCGCACACGACCATACGTGTTACCCACAACTACAGGGTCCCCAACATGTAAAATTCCTTGTTGAATGAGTAGTGTAGCTACTGAACCTTTTCCTTGATCCAAACGGGCTTCAACAACTGAACCTGCACCGTGTTGATTAGGATTGGCCTTTAATTCCATCACTTCAGCTTGAAGTAACAACATATCTAATAATTCATCCAAGTTTTTACCAAATTTAGCTGAAATTTCAACAAAGATCGTGTCTCCACCCCAATCTTCTGGTATAAGACCATATTCAGTTAATTGTTCAATAACATGATTGGGGTTAGCGCCTGGCTTATCAATTTTGTTAACAGCGACAATAATTGGCGTGCCCGCAGCCTTGGCATGGTTGATTGCTTCGATGGTTTGCGGCATAACACCATCGTCAGCGGCAACCACTAAGACCGTGATATCGGTAATATCAGCACCACGAGCCCGCATTTCAGTAAAGGCCGCATGTCCTGGTGTATCAAGGAAAGTAATTAACTTGTTATTGTACTTAACTTGGTAGGCACCAATGGCTTGAGTAATACCACCAGCTTCACCCTCAGTCACATGGGTGTGGCGTAATTGATCAAGTAAGGTTGTTTTACCATGATCAACGTGACCCATGACTGTAACAACTGGTGGTCTTGGCGTATCATTTTCATTATTTTTTTGTTCTTCTTCAAAGAACTTATCAATATCAGCAACGTCAACTTCAACTTTTTCTTGCGCACTAATGCCATAGTCCGCTGCTAAAATTTCAATTGTGTCTTTATCTAGGGATTGGTTTTGATTAACCATCACACCGAGCATGAATAATTTTTTAACAATTTCTGCTGGTTCACGATGCAAAATTTTCCCTAAATCTTGGGCATTCATCCCTTCTGAATACATCAATGTTTCTGGCAATGGCCGATCTTTTCTGGTTGGCATTGGCTTGGTATTCGTTTGTTGGATACGTTGATTTTTCTTGTTCTTTTTATTTTTCTTGTTAAAACGATTGTTCTTGTTGTAGCGGTTACCTTGTTGATTACGATTATTATTACTATTCAGGCTACCACCAAAGCGTCCACCACCGTTGTGGCGCGCAGTTTGTTGACTGCTGTGTTGGTTGCCACTTGTTTGATGTTGGTTGTTTTGTGTGCGTTGACCATTTTGTGGTCCTTGATTATTTGGACGGTGGTTGTTATTACCTTGTGAACCGTTATTACGGCGATTTTGATTAGTAGTATTGCTTGACCGACGACTTCCTTGGCCTTGTTGTTGCGTATGATTCGTCTGTGGTTTCTTGTTTGTTGTCTTAGCACTTGTGTTTGTACTGTGACTTTGCGAAGTCGTTTTACTTTGATTCGTCGTTTTAGGTGCCACTTTAGGTGTCGTTGCTTTTTTGGCAGGCTGTGGCTTGGCCGCTGGTTTTGTTTGATTCTTTGGTTGCGCACTTGATTTACCAAATGCTTGCCGTAATGTTTTTTCTTGAGTTTCATCAACCGTAGACATATGATTTTTGACACTCATACCATTTTTTGCAGCAACGTCCAATACTTCTTTACTGGTCACCTTTAATTCTTTTGCTAATTCATAAATTCGTTGTTTTCCCATTACTTCACGCCCCTTTACATTTGAAGCAGCTCCTTGATCTTTTTTGCAAAGCCATTATCTAAAATGCCATATACGATATTTGACTGTCCGCTAGCCTGACCTAGTTGTTGCTTTGAAAAAGTCATGTCGACATCAATTTGATAAAACTCACATTTGTCTAAAAACTTTTTCTTCGTTGTTGCTCCAGCATCGTTAGCAACTAATACTAATTTAACTGATTGTTTGCGAATACTGCGTAACACTGTATCTGATCCAGATATTAATAATCTTGCCCGATGACTTAATCCAATTAGTTGTAAAACTTTCTCGTTATTTTTCATTACCAAACAATTCTCTTCTGGCTTGTTGGTGATCCACATAATCAACTAACTCGTCATAAAATTGATCATCAATTTTAACACCGAATACTTGATCAAATGTTCGATTGGTGCGGGCTTTTTTGGCAACTTCAACGTCAATTTGTACGTAAGCACCACGACCCGGCTTTTTGCCAGTTGGATCCAATGAAACTTCATTTTCTTTATTCCGCACTACTCGAACTAGTTGTCGTTTAGGCACCATTTCACCAGTAACAATATCTTTTCTCATCGGAATTTTACGTTGCTTCATTTTACATCAACTCCTAATCTTCTTGATCATCAATTTCTTGAGCTGATTCATCATCTTGTGATGCTTGGTCTTGATCGCTAACTTCTGACTCAGGTTTAATATCAATCTTATAATTAGTCAAGCGAGCTGCAAGTCGCGCATTTTGGCCCTTCTTACCAATAGCAAGTGATAACTGATAATCTGGTACAATCACCGTACAAGCACGTTCGTTTTCTTCATCAAAAATGACGTCTAAAACTTCGGCAGGATTTAAAGCGTTAGCAATATATTGTGCTGGATCATCGACCCATTCCACAATATCCATATTTTCGCCACCCAGTTCATTAACAATCACTTGAACACGTTGACCACGAGGGCCGACACAAGTTCCGACGGCATCAATATTAGCATCATTGGAACGGACTGCAACCTTGGCACGATCCCCCGCTTCTCTTGCAATTGAAACAATTTCAACTGTGCCGTCATAAATTTCAGGAACTTCTTTTTCAAACAAGCGTTTTAATAATTCTGGCGCTGTTCGGCTAACAAAAACTTGTGGCCCCTTACTACTATTTTCGACCTTAGTCACAAATACTTGGATACGATCATGAATGCGGTATGTTTCATTAGGCATTTGGTCTTGTTGACTCATGACTGCTTCAACCTTACCGAGATTAACATAGATAAAACGACTATCTTGTCGTTCAACTTCACCTGTAACAATTTCATTTTCATATTCACTGTATTGGTTGTAGATGACTTCACGTTCTGCTTCTCGAACACGTTGCATGATCACTTGTTTTGCAGTTTGTGCTGCAATGCGACCAAAGTTTTGTGGGGTAACTTCAAAACGAATTTCATCCCCTAATTCATAGCCGCGATTAATTTTTAAAGCTTCTTCCAAACTCACTTCAAGACGGTCATCTTGGACTTCTTCAACAACCGTTTTAACCGCATAAACTTTAATGTTGCCTTTTTGATCATCAAAATCAACTTCAACATTTTGGGCCTGCCCATAATTTCGTTTGTAAGCTGACACTAAAGCGGCTTCTAGGGCGTCAATAACGATTTCTTTTTTGATTCCCTTTTCTTTTTCTAACGCATCAAGCGCCGCTACTAATTCCTTATTCATTTTTAATAACTCCTGTCCAATAATAATTTAAAATTTAATTGCTAACCGACCCTTAGCAACATTACTGCGATCAATTGTAATCGTTTTGTGCCGTGTCTTATCTAAATAATCAAGGGTGAGTTGCTGATCATTCAAGTCAGTTAATGTTCCTTCATACGTCTTTTCACCGTTAATTTGTTGATACAACGAAACATGAATATAGTCGTTTACGGCTTGTTGCCAATCTTTTTCACGTTTTAAAGGACGTTCTGCTCCTGGTGATGAAACTTCTAAAAAGTAGGCTTGTGGGATTGGATCTGGATCCAATTCATCTAGTCGCGTGCCTAATTGATCACTGACTTGCGCACACTCTTCAATGGTAATGCCACCAGGTTTATCGATATAAACTCTCAAATACCAACTTTTGCCTTCTTTAACAAACTCTAAATCATATAATTCAAACTTTTTTTCTTCTAAGATTGGCGTTACTAACTGTGTAACAGTTTCAACAACACTGCTCACTACCACACCTCCATTTTTGCAATAAAAAGAGCGAGCATTTCTGCTCACTCACTACGAGTTTTTAACTTACAGGTACTAATATACCAAAAATTGACATCAATTTCAACTTAACTGCTGTGGCTTGAATTTTGTCTTGCTATCAACAATTGTTTCAGTTTCAAAAATGTGTTTCGATTGCGGATGCTGACTACTGAATAAAAGGGCTCGCCTAACATTTTGGCATAAAAAGCGCGACTATAATTGACCTTTGTCGGTGAGCTCCAAAAAATACAATTTGATAGTATTTTGACCTGATCATATGGCGTCAGCTGCGCTGTAATTCGTTGATCATATTCAGGTAAATAATCATTTAGTTTAAACAAAACGTTATGGCGCAATTGATCATTTTCGTCCCAATACATTGGTATCTGTTGTGCCAACGCTAAAAACGTTGGTTGACTAATAACTGTAAAGCCAATTGGAAATTCATAATTTTGCGTTAAAACAGCTTCTACAATTTTATCAACGTTTTCCGCACTACTTTTAAAAATTAAATTACCACTATTGATATAGCTAATAACATTACTGAACCCTGCTGCACTTAATTGCGCTTTTAAAGTGGCCATGACTACTTTTCTATGGCCACCAACATTAATACCGCGTAGTAATAAAACATAGTCCATCTGCTTACCTCATCATTAGAACAACGACAACTGGTTTTCATCAGGTAATCCATCTAAAACATGATTGGTCGTCATAAAGTCAATTAACGTTTTAGAAACTTTACCACGATTTGCTAAATCTTCTTTTGACAAAAATTCACGTTCTTCTCGAGCAGCTACAATTTGTTTGGCAACGTTCAGCCCTAATCCAGGAATTGCTCTAAATGGCGCAATCAATCGATTACCATCGATTAACCAATTAGAAGCATCTGAATGTTGTAAATCAACCATCTGGAACTCAAAACCACGTTCCAACATTTCGTTAGCTAATTCCAAAATCGTCAAAAGACTCTTTTCCTTAGCTGAGGCATCGTTACCCTTTTGATTAATTTCATTCATGGCTGCTTTAACGGCTTCTTTACCATGCGCCATGGCGACAACATCGAAGTCATCTGCACGAACAGAAAAATAAGCACAATAATAAACCAATGGAAAATAGACTTTAAAATAGGCAATCCGTAAGGCCATCAAAATATATGCCGCTGCATGTGCCCGTGGGAACATATATTTAATTTTTAAACAAGAATCAATATACCATTCTGGCACATCAGAGGCTCTCATTTTATCTTGCCATTCGTCTGGAATTCCGCGTCCTTTCCGAACATGTTCCATAATTTGAAAGGCAATCTCGGAATCCATTCCGTAAGTAATTAAATCGGTCATAATGTTATCACGACAACCAATAACATCCGCAATGGTAACTGTGCCTTTTTTAATTAATTCCTCGGCATTACCCAACCAAACGTCAGTCCCATGAGATAAACCAGAAATTTGTAGCAATTCCGAATAGTTGCTAGGATGCGTTTCTTCCAGCATCCCCCGAACAAATCTGGTTCCAAACTCTGGTACACCTAACGTTCCTGTTTTAGAAAAAATTTGATCTTCGTTAACACCTAAAATATCAGGGCTTGAGAATAAACTCATCACACCTGGATCATCAGTTGGAATCGTTTGCGGATCAATACCTGATAAATCTTGCAACATCCGAATCATCGTGGGATCATCATGTCCCAAAATATCAATTTTCAAGATATTATCGTGAATCGAATGGAAATCAAAATGAGTGGTTTGCCAAGCGGCACTTTGATCATCGGCCGGATATTGAACTGGTGTAAAATCGTAAATATCCATATAATCAGGCACAACAATGATTCCCGCTGGATGTTGACCAGTAGTCCGTTTGACACCAGTAGCCCCTTTAGCTAAACGATCAATTTCAGCATTCCGAAACTGTTGTTCAGTATCTCGTTCATAGGCCTTGACGTAACCATATGCGGTTTTATCCGCCACGGTTCCAATTGTTCCTGCTCGGTATACATTTTTTTCACCAAACAAAACTTTTGTATAGTTATGGGCAATTGGTTGATAGTCACCAGAGAAGTTTAGATCAATATCAGGCACTTTGTTTCCAGTAAAGCCCAAAAACGTTTCGAACGGAATGTTATGACCATCTTTAACCATCAGTGTGCCACATTTTGGACAACTCTTATCTGGCAAATCATAACCAGATTTAACGTCACCTTTAGTAAAGAACTCACTGTATTTACAATTTGGACACCGGTAGTGCGGTGGCAATGGATTAACTTCTGTAATGCCAGTCAACGTGGCTACAATACTAGATCCGACAGACCCCCGGGAACCAACCAAATAACCGTCTTTATTTGATTTGGCCACCAGCCGTTGCGCAATTAAGTAAATAACGGAGAATCCATTGCCAACGATACTTTTTAATTCTCGATCCACTCGTTGTTGCACCAATTCAGGTAGCGGATCCCCGTACCATTCTTTAGCTTTGCTAAGTGTTCGCTCTTGAATTTCATCTTCTGCACCAACCATTTTAGGTGTATACAGTTTATCTTTTAATGGATGGATTTCTTCAATCATATCAGCAATCTTGTTTGAGTTTTCCACCACGATTTCATGGGCTTTTGCTTCACCCATGAAAGCAAACGCGTCCAACATTTCATTTGTAGTCCGAAAATGAGCATCTGGTAACATCTGTCGATTCAACGGATTACCTGCTTGAGAATGAATGAGAATTTTGCGATAAATACTGTCTTCTTTATTGAGAAAGTGAACATCACCCGTAGCTACTACTGGCTTATCAAGTTGGTCCCCAATTTCGACCATATTCATCAAAATTTCTTCGAGATTCGCATCATCTTTAATTAATTCACTTTCAATGAGTGGCGCGTACATGGCTTTAGGTTGTAATTCGATAAAGTCATAATATTTTGCTTTTTCTAAGGCTTCATCGCGTCCCTTTTGCATCATTGAAGTGAATACTTCACCAGACGAACAAGCCGTGCCCAACAATAATCCATCTCGATACTTATTCAGTTGACTACGCGGAATTCTTGGCACCCGGTAAAAGTAGTCAACATTTGAAAGTGAAATTAGTTTAAAAAGATTTTTTAACCCCGCCTGCGTTTTCGCTAAAATCGTTACATGAAATGGTCGGGCATGCCGATAAGCCCCATTATCACTCATATGCTCATTCAATTGGTCATGATACATGATCTGATAACGATCTTCTGCATCTTGTAAGAATAAATGTAATAAATGACCAGTTGATTCTGCGTCAAAAATGGCACGGTGGTGATGTTCCAAGGCAACATTAAACTTCTTTGCCAAGGTGTTGAGGCGATAACTCTTCAAATCTGGATATAAGAAACGAGCCAACGTCAATGTATCAATAATCGGATTTTGAATAGGTTCTAATTCATAACGAGCATAACCTGTGTTCATAAACCCAACGTCAAACGTGACATTATGGCCAGCCACAATCGTGTCACCACAAAATTCACGGAATAGTTTAAAAACTTCTTCTTCACTTTTTGATCCACGAACCATATCATCCGTGATACTCGTCAAATTAGTGGTTGTTTCAGATAAGTGAAAACCAGGGTCAATAAACTCTTCAAATTCTTCAAGAACGCCGCCATTGTGCATTTTAACCGCAGACAACTCAATGACGCGATCATAAATAGCAGATAATCCAGTAGTTTCCACGTCAAAAATGACATAATCAGTATCCATTAATGGGCGATGATCGTCATTGTAGGCAATCGGAATTCCGTCATCGACGACGTTTGCTTCGACACCGTAAATCATTTTTAAATCATTTTTTTCTGCGGCATGAAACGCATCGGGAAATCCTTGTACTGCTGCATGATCCGTAATTGCAATCGCACTGTGGCCCCATTCTTTAGCTTGTTTGGCAAAATCCGCAATTGAATTCGTCGCATCCATTTGACTCATCGTTGTATGTAAATGGAGTTCAACGCGTTTTTGTCCTTCGGCTGTATCCTGACGCTTGGGGTGTTGCACCGTATTAATATCATAAGCATTAATCGTCAAATCGCGCATGAAGGTGTCTTCTTGAACCGGGCCGCGAACCTTAATCCAATCGCCTTCACTGATTTTCGCAAATTGTTGCTCATCACTACTGTCTCTTGAAAACTTCTTAATTGTCATTGACGATGAATAATCTGTAATCTCTAAAATCATCAACTGACGTTGTGATTTTAAAGTGCGGATTTCTTTATTAAAGATGTAGCCTTCTACGATGACAGAACGTTCTTCTTCTGTGATATCTGCTAAACGGCGGACGTCATCAGTCGCTTTAATTTGTTTACCAAGTGTTGCTGGTCCACTCGGAACAGCCGCCGTAGATTGCTTCTTACTGGCTTCTTGAATTTGTTTAGCAGCCTTAGCCGCTAATTTGGCATCTTGAATTTCTTGTTGGGCTTTCAGTTCTTGAATTTGTGCCTCAGAAGCACTTTCATCAATGATAGTGTGAATGTTAAATTTAGGAAAACCAACCCGTTGATACAAATCCTCAATCGGTCCTAAAGCTTGATTAACCATAAAATTACGGACAATTTCATTTTCAGCCACAAACATCACGCGATTATCAGTCACATGTGGTAATCCATTACCACATAGTTCCTGAATCAAAGGCGATTGCACACCACTATTTTGCACAATCCATTGCCAGTAATCAGCGATAGTTGCTTGATCCAACGTACTTGTTCCCGTTGTGATGACATAGTTAATTTCAGCAATATCTTTAAAACCAGCCATTAAGGCAGCGATAAATTCACTAAAAACTGGAAAGGGAAGTACTTGTTTAAAATAAAGATGAAATTCCCAAATCTTTGATTTTTGATGGACAATCACTTGTTTAATTTGTGCATCATCAAAATCTTCAGTGGATTGTGGATGAAAATTAATTTGTTCCAACAATTTGTTGAACAATTCATGTTGGTTTAATGCCACAATGACTCCTCCTTACCTGTATAAACAAACAATGGGATGTGTCCAAAACTGCAGTTTGGTAGACATCCCGTTTTGTATCACTTAATTATTGTTCATTTTCTTGTTGACTGGTTTTAAATAAAATACCAATTGTATTTTCCAATTCATCCTGACGGACTTCAAGCGTTTCGCCAGTGCGTCTGAGTTTTAATTCAACGATTCCTTCATCTGCTTTTTTACCAACAGTGATGCGTAAAGGAATGCCAATTAAATCAGAATCAGCAAATTTAACTCCTGGACGCTCATTACGATCATCAAGTAAAACTTCATAACCCGCAGCGTCTAGTTGTTGTGTGACTTCAGTTGCTAACCGTGCCTGTTCTTCTTTTTTAGTATTAATTGGCACGACATGAACATCAAATGGTGCAATTTCACGAGGCCAAACTAAGCCATCTTCATCGGCATATTGTTCAGCAATTGCAGACAATAAGCGTGAAATACCAATTCCGTAACAGCCCATAATCACATCGGCTTGACGGCCGTTTTGATCCAAAACAGTCGCGTCCAGAGCCTTCGAATACCGAGTGCCCAGTTTAAAAATATGTCCAATTTCAATACCACGAGTAAATTGTAATTGGCCTTGGCCATCCGGCGAAGTTTCTCCTTCAACTGCCATCTTGAAATCGCCAAAATGATCAACCCGAAAATCACGATCAATATTTGCATTAATATAATGATGATCTGCTTCATCAGCACCAACGGCGACATTCACCATATCACTCACATACTGATCCGCTAAAATAAGGACGTCTTCGCTAACGCCAACAGGTCCTAGTGAACCAAAAGGTGCGTGAAGATAGGTCTTAGTTTCTTCTTCTGTCGCCAGTTCAAGTGAATCAGCATGTAAATAATTAGTCACTTTGACCTCGTTAACTTCATGATCACCACGAACTAACACCATCACTGGTTTACCATCTGCCATCACAAATAATGTTTTGACTAAACTTTCTGGTTTCACATCTAAAAATGTGGCTAAATCGTCAATTGATTTTACCCCTGGTGTACTAATTTTTTCGAGATCTTGTAATGGAGCGTGAGACTTATGGCTCACAAATTGACTAGTTGCCATTTCCAAGTTAGCGGCATAGTCACTACTATCAGAATAAGCAATTGTGTCTTCACCAATTGGCGCAATAGCAGAAAATTCTTTTGAATCACTACCGCCCATGGCCCCTGCATCCCCAATAATTGTGCGGAAATCAAGACCACAACGTTCAAAGATATTGTTGTATGCTGCTTCCATTTGTTTATAAGATTGATCCAACCCTTCTTCATCAACGCTAAAAGAGTAGGCATCCATCATATCAAATTCACGGCCACGTAATAAGCCGAACCGTGGTCGATCTTCGTCCCGATACTTTGGCTGCAGTTGATACAAAGTTAACGGTAATTTTTTATAAGATTTGATGCTATCACGAATGATTTCTGTAAATGTTTCTTCATGCGTTGGTCCCAAAATGAAGTCTCGTTCATGACGATCTTGTAATTTAAACAAATTATCGCCATAGGTTTCGTAACGACCAGACTGACGCCAAAGATCTGCGGGTAACACCGCTGGAACAATCATTTCAACAGCATCAATTTTTTCAAGTTCCTCTCTCATAATGGTTTCAATATTTCTGAGGACACGAAATGCTAATGGTAAATAAGCATACATCCCAGCAGAAACTTGATAAATATAGCCTGCTCGAAGCATCATTTGATGACTGAGTGCCTCAGCATCACTAGGTGCCTCTTTTAAAGTGGAAATTAACATTTTTGATTGTTTCATCAGTTACGCGCTCCTTTTTTTAATGGAAAAAATATCGTTGAATATCATTCCATGTCACCAGAATCATTAAAACCATTAATAATCCAAAACCAATCAAGGTCACAATTCCTTCTGCGGTTTCTGGAATAGGTTTTCTTCTGATACCTTCGATAATATTTAATAGTAATTTACCCCCATCCAGTGCTGGAATGGGTAACAGATTAACGATACCTAAGTTGATTGAGAGTACCGCAATAAAGTTTAACACACCTAAGACACCTAAAGAGGCAGCTTGTGAAGTACCTGCATAAATGGCCACGGGTCCGCCAAAATCATTTAAACTAAAGCCGTGAGTCACCATATGACCTAAGACACCAAAGATCAAAGCAATGATTGTCCAAGTCTGTTTAAACCCATAGCTAATGCGCGCTCCAATACTGGTATCAATTTTTTCTTTAATACCAATTTGACCAACTTTATTTGACCCCTGCTTAACCGTTTTCGGTGTAATTGAAATCTGCTTAGTTGTTTTATGAGATTTAACGCTCACACGTAATTTGTCTCCAGGGTGTTTTGAAATTGCGGCCGACAAATCATTCCAATTCTTTGTTTTTTTGGCGTTCACCGCGGTAATTTGATCGCCAGTTTTCAAACCCGCTTTTTGGGCCACCGATCCATTGGTCACGCCACCTAGCGTATTACTGTTTGTAGGAATGCCCGGTAGCATGAACCCTAAAATAATAAAGACAATAATTGCTAAAATAAAATTATTCATCGGTCCTGCAAAATTAGTCATCATTCTTTGTGGCAATTTTGCTGATTGAAATTGCACATCTCGCGGCGCAATTCGAACTTGTACCCCATCAGTTTCAATAATCGAGGCATCGTGATCTACATCGTAGCGCTGTAATTCATCTTCGTTACCGTTAACATAACCTTCAATCCAAAGACCATCAACAAGATCGCTATTACTAACCTGCAACGGAATGCCATTGAATAACTGCGTCTTTTGACTCGCATTAATCGTTGTCACCTTTTGCTGATCATTTAATTGAATTGTAATCGGTGTCCCAGGTTTTAGTTCGTCTTCGTCATCATCCTGGGCTCCAGCCATTCGGACATAGCCACCCAGCGGCAAAATTCGAATAGTGTAGGTTGTGCCATTTTTTTTATACCACCAAATCTTTGGACCCATACCAATTGAAAATTCACGAACCAAAATTCCTGAACGCTTGGCAAAATAGTAGTGCCCAAATTCATGCACTAACACAATGACCCCAAACACGATGATGAATGTAATAATGGTAACTATCATGACGACTCCTTTGTGTCCTCTTTTAAATAATTCCTAATAAGTAAAGCATTGGCATCACAAGTAACATACTGTCAAAACGATCTAAAATACCACCGTGACCTGGCAATATTTTACCTGAATCTTTAACGCCATAAAATCGTTTCAATGCTGACTCAATTAAATCGCCAATTTGACCAATAATTGATAAGACTAATGTCAAGAATACCATAACAACCCAGTTGTAACCAACCGGGAAGAACCACAAGTAGACTGCCAAAATAACTGTTGCAGCAATGGTTCCCCCAATTGAACCTTCCCAAGTTTTATTGGGACTAATTTTAGGCGCCAACTTATGTTTACCAATTTTGCGACCAATCATATATGCGCCACTGTCCGTCAGCCAAACAATGAGCATGCCATAGAGTAACGTTGTAAAACCATCTGCTCGTGCAGCAATAAAGAAATGAAAGCCAATTCCAATGTACAACATTGCCAATGTAAGAACACCAGCATCATCAAAGGTAAATCGTGTTTTTTTAATAACGGTATGCATCAGTAATAGCAGTGCCGCAATGTAAAAGACAACTAAACGATTAAAACTACCAGGTAAAAATGATAGCCAATTGTTAGGAATAATGACTAAAATTAAGCCCAGACAACTCACAATAGCTTCAAATGAAACCAGTAACATTTTCTTCATGATTAAAATTTCATCTAATGCGACAACGCCTAAAACTATTCCCGCAAACGTTAGTGGCAGACCACCATAAACAATTAGTGGAATAAAAATTATTAGTGCTACGATTGCCGTAATTACTCTTTGCTTCATTAGTCAAATACACTCATTTCTAAATTATTTTAAAGACCACCGAAACGTCGGTGACGTGCCTGATAAATGGCAATTGCATTTTTGAGGGACTCATCTGTAAACTCTGGCCAATGTTCATCAACAAAAACAAACTCGCTGTAGGCCAATTGCCACAGCATAAAGTTGCTAATTCGTTGTTCACCACTCGTTCTAATAATTACCTCAGGATCTTGATAATCACCCAGCATATTAGTCATCAAATGCTGTTCGAAGACTTGATTATCAATTTCATCAATCTGCAGTTGATCATTTTTGATTGCCTTAGCAATTTCTTTCGTGGCATGAATAATTTCATCACGGCCACCATAGTTCAATGCAAAGTTCAAAATCATCCCCGTGCAATCTTTGGTGTCATCAATGGCATTCACGACGGCCTCTTGTGTTTTTTCAGGTAGCTTAGTAATATCACCCATCACAGTGACGCGAACATTATTTTTAACCAAATCTGGAACAAAGGTATTAAAGAACGTGACTGGCAGTTGCATTAAGTAATTGACTTCATCATTCGGTCGCTTCCAATTTTCAGTTGAAAAAGCATACAACGACAAGACGTTTACACCTAGATGACTTGCAGCAATGGCAATCGTTTTGACGGTTTCTATTCCCTGTTTATGGCCAGCGACTCGTGGCATATGACGTTGCTTCGCCCATCTACCGTTGCCGTCCATGATAATCGCAACATGGTGGGGAATGTTATCCATATTTAACTGGGTAGTTGCTTTTGTCTGATGCTGTGCATCATTTTTCGATTTAAAAAACAATTTATGCCTCCGGTGACACTAGAATCTAATCTATCATATTGTAGCAAAAATATTATCCCGATTCTATCTTCGTTTAAAACGTAACTTGTTTTTAATAATCACGGTTACAATTATAAAACAAAAAGCATCACTAGATACAAGCTCCAATGATGCTTTTAGAATCCTTCAGGCAACGCCTAAATTTGCATGAGTTCGTCTTCTTTATCAGATGCAATTTGATCTAATTGTTTGATACCATCGTCAGTGATTTTTTGGGTCTGCTTTTCTAAATCATGAAATTCATCATCATTAAAATCGCCGTCTTTATTACCTTTTTTCAAGGCATCCATAGCGTCACGACGCACATTTCGAATGGCAACTTTTGCATTTTCTGTTTCAGATTTAACATCTTTCACTAATTCTTTACGACGTTCTTCAGTCAATTGTGGGATCACTAAACGAATGGCAGAACCATCATTTGCGGGTGTGAGTCCCAAATCAGATGCAAAAATAGCCTGTTCAACAGCTTCCAGCACGCTCTTATCAAATGGTGTAATTAACAAGACACGTGGTTCTGGAATGGTAATCGATGCTAATTGGTTTAATGGTGTTTGGGCACCGTAATAATCTACTGTTACCCGGTTTAAAATACTTGCATTGGCGCGACCGGCACGAATGTTTCCAAGCTCACGTTGCAGTGCCTCTGCCGATTTATTCATCTTATCTTTGGCTTCGTTTAAAATTTCTTTACTTGTCGCCATCTTTATTCCCCCTAACTGTTGTTCCGATATTTTCGCCTTCAACAACTTTCATGATGTTACCAGCTTTATTGAGATTAAATACGACTAGTGGAATATCATTGTCCATTGAAAGAGAACTAGCCGTTGAGTCCATAACGTGTAAATTCTTCTGAATAATTTCTAAATGGGTTAACGTTTCAAATTTAACTGCATTAGCATCCTTGTTAGGATCTGCTGAGTAAATCCCATCAACACCGTTTTTAGCCATTAAAATAGCGTCTGCGTTGATTTCAGCTGCTCGTAGCGCAGCAGTCGTATCAGTGGAAAAATAGGGGCTTCCTGTGCCAGCCGCAAAAATCACAATGCGATCTTTTTCTAAATGGCGAATGGCCTTGCGGCGAATATAAGGTTCAGCAATTTGGCGCATTTCAATGGCGGTTTGGACTCGAGTTGGAACACCATTAGATTCTAGACTATCCTGCAATGCCAAGGCATTCATAACTGTACCGAGCATGCCAACGTAGTCTGCTTGGGCCCGTTCCATTCCCATTTGAGCACCTGTGACACCTCGCCACATATTACCACCACCAACGACAATGGCAATTTGAACGCCAAGGTCATGAACCTGTTTCAATTCTTCTGCAACGGTTTTGATAACTGGAGGGTTAATACCAAAGCCTTTATCCCCTGCTAATGCTTCTCCACTTAATTTTAAGATGACACGTTTATATTTCACTGAACTCATTGATTTTGTCCTTTCACTGCTGATAACTGCTATCGTTAACTGTCAAAAAAAGCGTACATGCCCGTACGCCCTTTTGATTTAGTCTTTAATTTGTCCCATAACTTCATCAACAAAGTTATCTTGTTTCTTTTCGATACCTTCACCGACTTCATAACGAACAAATGATTTTAACTTGCCGCCTTTTGATTCAACGTATTTAGCAACAGTCATATCAGGATCTTTAACAAAGTCTTGATCAGCTAAACTAATTTCAGCCAAGAATTTATTTAAACGTCCGGTAACCATCTTTTCAACAATACTTTCTGGTTTTCCTTCATTTAAAGCCTCTTTAGTTAAAACTTCACGTTCGTGAGCTAAACGATCAGCAGGAACGTCATCTCTTGAAACAAATTCTGGATTAACGGCAGCAACGTGCATTGCTACGTCTTTAGCAGTAGCTTCATCAGCGCCTTCGAGCACGACTAATGCTGCAATACTACCACCCATGTGAAGGTAAGCACCAAAATTCTCGTTATCTGCTTTATTCACAACTTTAAAACGACGAAGACTGATTTTTTCACCAGTTACTTGTGTGGTTGTAATAATAGCATCGTTTAGAGTGCCATTTTCAACTGGTAATTGTAAAGCGGCTTCGACATCTGCAGGGTTATTTTCAGCAATTACGCTTGTTACTTGGTCAAGCAATGATTTGAATTGATCTCCACCAGAAACAAAGTCAGTTTCTGAGTTTAATTCAACAATAGCTGCTTTATTTCCTTCTACTTTAATATCTGTTAAGCCTTCAGCAGCCACCCGATCGCTCTTCTTTGCGGCTTTAGCAATTCCTTTTTCACGAAGGAAATCAGTGGCCTTTTCCATGTCACCTTCAGTAGCAACGAGCGCCTTTTTAGCGTCCATCATTCCTACACCAGTTTTTTTACGTAATTCCATTACTTGAGCTGCTTTAATTTCTGCCATGTTTATTTCTCCTTAATTAATCACTAATTATTAATAAATAAAAAAGCTGTCCCTGTGTTCTCAGGCCGATACGGTCCTAATCACATTTGAGACAGCCTAAGTGTTTCATTATTTGTCGTCTTGTTTTGTTCCTTCAACAGTTGCTTTTAAATCTTCTAAAGATTCGCCAGTAACAGTTGCGTCTTCTGCTGGTGCATCTGCAGCAGCTTCTGGTTGAGCTTGATCATCTTGACCTTGCTTACCTTCGATAACTGCGTCTGCCATTTTAGCAGTAATCAAACGAACGGCACGAATGGCATCATCGTTTGAAGGAATGATAACATCAATATCGTCTGGATCAGTGTTTGTATCGACCATAGCAACGATTGGAATGTTAAGCTTTTGTGCTTCCTTAACAGCAATTTGTTCCTTATGTGGATCAACAATAAAGATTGCATCTGGGATTCTTGGCATATCTTCAATACCGCCTAAGAATCTTTCAAGTTTTTCACGTTGCTTGTTAAGCAAAGAAACTTCTTTCTTTGGTAACACGTCAAAACTACCGTCTTCACTCATCTTCTTCAATTCTTTCAAACGCTTGATACGTGATTGAATTGTGTCCCAGTTAGTTAAAGTTCCACCTAACCAACGATGGTTAACGTAGTATTGACCTGCACGAACGGCTTCTTCTTCAATGGCATCCTGTGCTTGTTTCTTAGTACCAACAAACAAGATTACACCATCATCTTCAGCAGCTTCTTTAACGAAGTTATATGCTGAGTCGATCATCTTAACAGTCTTTTGTAAGTCGATAATGTAAATACCGTTACGTTCTGTAAAGATGTATGGCTTCATCTTAGGATTCCAACGACGTGTTTGGTGTCCAAAATGAACACCGGCTTCTAATAATTGTTTCATGCTAATAACTGACATGAATAGTACCTCCAGATAGTTTTTTCCTCCCCAGCGATCATCTAACTTAAAAACTTAATGAATAAGCACTCTTTAAATTATCAACACTAGGTGTGAATTGGCATTTTACCGCCGACAATTAGTATACAAAAAATGCAAGTTTAGTGCAAGTCCTTTTACTGGCGATATTGTTGCCAATTAATTTGCTGTTCTTGTAAAAACTGCTCTTTTTTGGCCCGCGTTTGGTGTTTAAACGCATATTCCGCTTTCATCGCCTCAGATTTAGTAGCAAATCTTTGTGAGAACACTAGGTGCAACGGATGTCTTTTTTTAACACGGGTATATTTTGCACCTTGCCCGCTTTCGTGAGTAGCAAATCGTCTCAATACGTCATCTGTAAAGCCACCATAAAACGTATCATCAGCGCAATAAATAACATAAAAATAATAAGCCTTATTTTCCATATAACAATTTCCTGACTTCCGGACTATACTCATCACTGTTTTTTTCATTAATCACTAACGGTGGCACAATTTTAACGCCGCCTTGTTTACCGTCTTTGATCATCTCAATTAAAACCATGTTAGCGTTGCGATTTTCTTTTGGATAGATAAATTGAATTTTTTTGGGTGCCAATCGTAACTCTCGCATGTTTGCAAAAATTTCTTCAAGTCGATCAGGTCGATGAACCAAGTAGGCACGGCCATTCATTTTAAGAAGTCCACTAATTTTTTCCAAAACCATGTTTAAATTGGTTTTTATTTCATGTCTAGCGATGGCCAAATAGGGATTAGGATTCTTCTTACTAGTTTCAAAATTCGAAAAGTAAGGTGGATTACAAGTGATTAAGTCCACACTATCTTTAGGAATACTACCAAAAACATCGTTAAGATCAATATTCAAAACTTGATATCGATTTTCCAGTTGATTAAGCAGAATACTTCGCTGATTCATTTCTGCTAAGCGTGGTTGAATTTCCACTTGCGTTACATTGCCCGCCAGTCGTTCATGTAAAAACAGCCCCACAGCGCCATTTCCTGAACATAAATCCACAATTTTAAGGTGTCGTTTTTTACTTTCTGGGACAAAATTCGCTAATAGTACAGCATCAAGAGAAAACGAAAAAACGTCCTCACTTTGAATAATCTTGATGTCTTGACTATAAAGTTGATCAATTCGTTCATTCGAATGCAAAAATTGTGAATCAGATGCGACCATTTCAATCCTCCAAACTAAGTTGTTACTTGCAAAATATTATTTTTTTTCATATATTAAAGGCTATGTAATGTGAAAATAGACTCACACAAATCCAATTTAAACTAAATTAGGAGACTTTGTTACAATGTTATATTCATTTTTAAGAGTCGTAATTCGCTGTTTATTATATCTTATTAATGGCAAGCCGACTTATTTAAATAAAAAAAATCTGCCAACTGGTAATTACATATTAGTCGGCCCCCATCGAACCTGGTTTGATCCGGTCTATTTTGCCCTGGCCGCTTCTCCAAAAAAGTTCAGCTTCATGGCAAAAGAAGAACTTTTTAAAAATCCGATTATTCGCTTTCTACTGGTTCATGTAAATGGTTACCCAGTTGATCGATTGAATCCAGGACCTTCTGCCATTAAAAAACCGGTTAAACTTTTGAAACAATCAGAACTTTCCACAATTATTTTTCCAAGTGGATCACGTTATTCAGATCAACTTAAAGGTGGTGCACTTGTAATTGCCAAGTTAGCTGACGTACCTCTAATTCCAACAGTTTATCAAGGCCCATTAACCTTTAAAAAACTATTTAGTCGCCAAAAAACTACCGTTGCATTCGGTGAACCTATCAAACTGGATCGCAAACAAAAATTGACCGACGAAGTTCAAAAAGACATTGAGCAACAATTGCAAAGTGCTTTTAACACTTTAGATCAACAAATTAATCCAGATTTTAAATATGTGGTCCCTGTTAAACCTGAAAATGATCATTTCTAAATAAAAAATCGGCTATTCGCCGATTTTTTATTTACCCTTTTTTGCTTGGGCTTGCATTGCTTGCATCATTTGATGAAGCTTCTTATTTGATGGTTTTTGTCCCATTTGTAACATCATGGTTCTTAACATATCTTCGTTAATTGGTGGGTTATTCTTGAGATAACTTTCCATATACTTTCGTGCTCCAAAAAATCCGCCAACCAATCCGATTAGCAAAGCAACGAACAAAAGTAAAATCCAAATGCCTGTTGACACAGTATTTTCCCCCTTTTCTCATTCAGTATCTTATGTTACACAAAAAACAAGCTTATGAAAAGCCTAAATAAAACAATTTTTTGAAAAAACTTGTTAAATCGGCTTAATCGTCACGTAACCCTTTTTTTCGTTGAATGTTTTTAACCTTTTCCGGTGTAACCTCTTTACCACTCTTATCAAACACTTGCATCATTTCAACTTGACTCTTAAATGCCTTTCGGAAATTTGCCAAAAACTTAGCTCGCAACTTTTTGCGTTCAATTTTTTCTTCAGGTGTTAATCCAGTTGTTTTCGCCTTACGTGCAAGTTCATTAATTCTTGCAGTTAAAGCTTCTTGTTCTTTTGATTCAGCCATTTTAGCCTCCTAATAAGTTCAATAATCCTTACTATAATAGAACATGTGTACAACGGGTTGCAAGAGACATGCACAAGTATTTCAAAAAAAGCGAACATACGTTTGAAATGTGAATGACTTTATGCTATTCTTAATGACAAGATAATATTTACTGAGGTGTTCATATGTCAAAAGCTGGTCAGGCTAAACAATTTGCTGTACTTAGTTTTATCCATGAAAGAGTTGAAAGTAAAGGATATCCACCGACTGTTCGCGAAATTTGCGAGGCGGTCGATCTTTCATCCACTTCGACAGTTCACGGCCACATTAATCGTCTAATTAAACAAGGATACTTGCAAAAAGATCCAACCAAACCACGAGCTTTGGAAATCACCGCTGCAGGTTTGGAATATTTAGGCATTCAAGAAGAACAAAACGAAATTCCACTTTTAGGAGTAGTCACTGCCGGGGAACCAATTTTGGCTGTAGAGGAAGCGACTGATTATTTTCCAATCCCGCCTTCGCTAGCCAACCAAACAGATAGTTTGTTTATGTTGACAATTCGTGGTGAAAGTATGATTAACGCTGGTATTTTTAGCGGCGACAAAGTCATTGTTCGTAAACAAGCGAACGCTGATAATGGTGATATCGTGATTGCCATGAATTCTGATAACGAAGCAACTTGCAAACGGTTTTTCAAAGAATCTGACCACTTTAGACTACAACCTGAAAATGATACAATGGCACCAATTATTTTGACGGAAGTCTCAATCCTTGGAAAAGTTGTTGGACTATTTAGAGACGAAATATACTAATCATTTTAAAAAAGATAACCAAGTTATTGGTTATCTTTTTTTGTTACCTTATTTAAAATTGACGAGCATAGAGTCGCTGTTGGTTTTTTAAACCGGTCAAAACGAACTGACTGTGATCTTGATCAAGCTCAAAATTAACAGACTCACTGCTCATACCTAATTGCGCATTAAATAATTTTTCATACTCCTGCACACTGACTTGTTTTCGTTCAGACAAATCATTTTTAATATCTTGGTCTACAATACCGCTTAAGTATGATGGCATCATTTCACCAACAAAAAATTCGCCTTCGGCTCCTGAGCCATAACTAAATAATCCAATTTGTTCGCCACCAGCAAATGGGACATTGGTAATTAAAGATAATAAACTTAAATACAACGACCCAGTGTACAAATTACCGACTTGTCGACTCAACAATTGGCTATTGAATAACCGTTCACGTAATCTCGTGGCAACAGCATCCTGGCGATCGTTCAGTGCTGCTTCAAGTGCTTTTTTGCCCATTTTAGTGAACGGTAAGTGAAAGACAATTGAATCAAAATCATCAAAACCCTGATTCGTTTTTTGACAATATCTTTGCCAGGTTTGTTGAAAGAAGTCAATATAGACGTTAGTTGAATATTTACCATCAACCACTGCTTCACTGGCATAATTAGGACGCCAAAAATCCATAATGTCATCGCTATAAAAAACGCTTGGTTCTTTAAACGCTAACACTTTTGGATCTGCACTAACCAGCATAGCAACGGCACCCGCTCCTTGTGTTACTTCACCTGATGTTTTTAGCCCATACCGGGCAATATCGGCTGCAATCACTAGCACCTTTTCTTCCGGATGAAGGTTAACTAATCCACGCGCAAACTGAAGACCAGCAGTTGCTGAATAGCACGCCTCTTTTAATTCAATGGTTCGCACAAAATTGTCCAAGCCCAATAACTTTTTAATATAAATTGCTGCTGCTTTTGATTGATCAACTCCGGATTCAGTTGCCACAATGAGCGTTGACAATTGCGCTTTGTCTTCGTCGCTTAACAATTTCTCAGTGGCAGCTGCACCCAATGTCACAATATCTTGTGTTGGTGGCACTACTGCTTGCTTTTCTTGGCCGATACCAATTAAGTATTTATTTGGGTCAACATCCCTCGCACGTGCTAATTCACTAAGATCTAGAAATAGATTTGTTGTTTGAAATGAAATTTTATCGATTCCAATTTGCATCAAAACAGTTCCCTTCTTAAGTTCGTAAAATATCACTTTCTAGTTTAGCATGAACTTTGCTGAAACGTGATTTTGACGCTTATTTTAAGAAAATTATTAGCTTTACGATTGTTTTATTAATTGTTATACTGTCATATGTACTATTTTGGAGAGTTGGCAGAGTGGTAATGCACCGGACTCGAAATCCGGCGAACCGGCTAATACCGGCGCGCAGGTTCAAATCCTGTACTCTCCTTAGTTTGTGAATCTAAAACATTTTTCAAAAAATATAAATCCTAATACATCAACGTTTATAAATCATGTACTAGGATTTTGTTTTGTGAAAAAGCACAAGAAAGCTCTAAAAGCTTTGCCCCACGTGCCCGAAATGTGCCCGTTTTTACTTAACCTGTTTAAAACTGCATTAACTTTTTAACATTAAAAAAGTAAAATACTACATCTTCGCATACGTACTAAATTAAGGAGAAATGACATGATTAAACAATTCTATTTCAAAGCGAACGATCACTACCATCTATTAGAACAAACAGCGCACTGGGTTGCTATTCTTTGTAACGACAAAGCAATCTATGCCAAAGAATGTGAATCAGTAGATGATGCTTCCGAATTCTTTGAACATCTCAAGAACAACATGGACGATATTATTAATGAACGAATGTAAAAAATAAGGCAGTCACTTAATTGTGATTGTCTTTTTGGATGTATTTCAATTCATCTTTATCAAAATCATTTGGTCGTTGAATGTATTTATTGTTTGATGGCCACCTCACGTTGCCAATGTTAATAAAATTCAGTTACAATACGTGAATCACACTAATAGGAGTCAACATCATGAAAAAAATTAACAGTGAATACCTCAGAATTTTTGGGATCGTTGTCAGTATCATAGGAATTGGCTTAATAGCTCGACCAATTATTACATCAATCCTTGGTCATGGACTAATGTTTTCATTCTTTGGACTGTTCACAGGTATCCCTGCCATCATCGTATCAATTGTTGTTCTTGTCGCTGGTTTAGGAGTGCTAGAAATTACAGAACCTTTGGATGAAGAGAAGAAATAATAAACTGGAAAATAGCTTTTTTACCACAGCGCACAAATATCAAGCGGAGCTACAGGTATGGTGCAGGCAGGAATCGCCCTGATCTTTGCATGTAAAAAGCTTTTTTACGTTTTAATCCTATTACACCAGCGTTTGTTTGAGTGAAATAGGATTTTTATTTGCAAAAACAATATTAACATCCGTTTATAATTAAACTTATCTAGCTGAACGTTTAGTTTAATGCGTTGTTTTAATTGATCGTTAAAATTTATGCTTCTTTAACATAATTGAGCCACAATACGATACAATAATAGTCACGAACTCTTATGATAGGATTTTACACATGACTCAAATAAAAAAACTAAAATCAAATCTTTATATTCAATACATGATTGTCTTTGCCATCATCGCCTTTTTCATATTTGCTGTAGTTCCAGCAACCAAATCAACGCTGATTTGGAACTCTGACGGAATTACACAACATTATCCAGCACTGGTGTATTGGCATGATATGCTTCGAAAACTCCTCTTTCATTATCAGCTTTGGACGCAATGGGATTGGAACATTGGCTTAGGCCAAGACACCATCCAAACCTTCTCATACTACGTAATGGGTGATATTTTCACTTATCCAAGTGTCTTCTTTCATACCAGTCAGTTAGCCACTTATTATTCAGTAATGGTCATTGTGAGACTATTTTTAATTGGTATCTCGTTTGTTTTTGTTGCTCGTCGATTAATCCATTTTCATCACAATTGGACAATTTTAACTGCTAGTATTGTGTATGTTTTTTCCGGATATAGTGCCTATGTAACTTTTGCACACCCGTTTTTCTTAAATCCACTCATTATTTTTCCATTGTTAATTTTGGCAGTCATCACAGCCCAAAAGGGTGGTCGAATTTCGCCACTCATCATTATGACCGCGTGGACACTATTTAATAGCTTCTACTTAGGTGCTGTAATGGGCATGGGGACGGTTATTTATTACCTTATCTCGCTTATTACGACAAAATCTTTTCGTACTATTAAATTAAATTTAAAACTAATCGCTGGCGTTATTGTTGGTTGCTTACTCAGTGCAGTACTATTTTTACCTTCACTGTTTCAAATGATTAATTCTGCTCGTAGCACAACTACGATTGCCAACGGTCTAAAAATTTATCCATTAGCATACTACTTAAGTTTACCTGGACTGACAATTAGCAACCATTTACGTCCTTATTGGATTACTGGCGCTATTTTAACGATTGGGGTCATTGCTGTTATTTGGAGCCTGCGGCGGTTCAAAAAGTATCTTCTTATTAATCTCGTTATTTTGACTGGTATTGTATTTGTATTATCTCCCATTTTAGCTGCAATCTTAAATGGTGGAACTTCCCCTTCAAATCGGTTTACCTTTATGTTAATGTTACCCATCGCACTAGCAACGGTTAATCTGCTTGAGCATTTATCGCAACTTACTGTTAAAGACTTTGTGATCTTCTTTAGCTGTGAACTTATTATCACTGCTAGCCTCTATCTGGCCCATAACTTCAGTTTCAAATTCGACCTTGGTGGCGTTTTAGTCGCTTATACAGGATTGATATTATTAATGGTGCTTTATCGTTACTTCGGATCAAATCAACACGTTAGCCGCATGATTATCCTCGGCGTGGTAGTGTTGGTCAGTTGGAACGCCATATCAATTATGCGTGATCGCCATGCTAATCAATTTGACGTTGATACGTCAATGCTCATGTCAGCCCAATCAGTTGCAAAACTCACAACGGCACAACAAGCTTATCTTGATAATCAAACCTCATCGACGAAACATCATCGAAGCCTAATTGATAATCAACTAAATAACTACACAGATAAGTCACCAGCTGATAACCTACCCATTTTGGCTAAAACATTTAACATTAATAGCTACTGGTCACTCCAAAATGGCTATTTGGGTCAGCTAAACGATGCATTAGAAAATAACACTAGCAATCCGAATGATGTCACTGATAATGCTGATTTTAGAAATGCCATACTAAAATTTTTAGGTGTTTCTCGCGTCTTTATTAATCCAGATAACCCACTGATCCCGACTGGTTTTGATGATCAATATCAACAAATAAATGGCCAACGACTTTTGTCTAGTAACACAACGATGCCTCTCATTTATGAGTCTACCGGAAATATGACTAATCAACAGTTCAATGCATTAGATCCTAATCAAAAAGAATTGGCATTAATTAATAATACTATTCCTTCAAAAAAATCGACCGCTACTGGTGCTGATCGTGAATTAATCAAAAAAGCTAAGTTAATCAAATTCGATAACTTACCAGCCAAAAATGTGACTAGCCAACATATTTCAATTGAGACCCCTAGTATTAACTACAACCCCACGTTACTAACGATGCTTGATAGTAGCGATTATAAAGGCTACGAATTGCACGCGCGTCTGAACCATGTGCACTATTCAGCAGGCAAATTAAAAAATCGTTATAAACTCGCCACTGATAATTATATTGATCAGCATAACGAGAAAATCATGAACGAAAATGATGACTCTGACCTCCGTTACAATTCCAGTTTATATAAACTAAATTGGTTACGTCAAAACGTAATGAGTATTAGTTCTGATACTGGTGAATTCAACATTGGTCTAAAGTATAACGGTACTGAAAATATTTTTGCTCAGGAAGGTCAAGATAATCTTTCATTCTATCATCCGCGATTTGCAACAACCTTAAATCTTGGCACCATCAGGAAGAATCACCAGGATGTTAAAATAAGTTTACCAACTCAAGGAAAATATACATTCGATATCAGTCTTTGGGCAGTTCCAAGTGGTAAAATCATTGATCGCTCTATTCAGAAAAACAAAGCAGCGACTCATATTCGTTATCATCGTAATCAAGTAACTGCACAATTTGACGCTACGCATAACACAACATTAGCAACAACCATTCCGTACTCATCTGGTTGGCATTTGTCAGGCTCGAATAAAAAATTACCACGTGTCAACAAAGCTTTTATTGGTATTCCCGTTAAACAAGGTCAAAATCATATTAAATTGCTCTATCGAAGTCCACTGCTCCAAGTTGGTAAAATAGCCAGTTTAATTGGGTTAATTAGTTTATTGATTATCATGGTTTGGGAATCAAAAAAGCGACGCTCCCATTAAAAAAATACCCCGTTTGAACTGAAACAAATCAGTTCAAACGAGGTATTTTTAAGTACCATTATTGTTACTTCGTCATGTCATAAGTTGCTTTACCATCTTTAACGGTATACATGGTCTTACTACCATCTGGCCGTAATAACGAGATTGAATAGCCATCGCCCATCACTTTTTTAATCTGTTGCGAGGTTTTTAATAATGTTTTTGTGAGATCGGTCCACCCAACTTGGCTAGCTTTACTTGGATTTTCAATTAAGTAATTTAATGCTTTCACAACATCATCACTAGTTGGTGTGACATTATAAGTTTTTGTTTTACTGTCAAACTCAACACTACCAATTGTTTGGAAGTTTTTTTGCAATTGGCCCAAAATATTTTTTTGTGCCTTTTCTTCAGTTTGACTGCCTGTCATGCCATTTAATCCCGTGTTGCTAACACCTGACATACTTGAAGCACTATTTGAGTTGTTTGAAGTAGTTTGTGAACTTGCCGTTTGTTGTTGACTATTGGTATTGCCATTCCAATAAGGCAGTTTCCATACACCATATGCTGTCATTGCGATACTAATGATAACCAGGAATGTTGCCCACATCCAAGTACCGTACTGTTGCCAGGAGTTTACCAAATAAAAAGCACTCAAAATTAACATTAATCCACCAAAAATTACTAAAAATATCATTATCAAAACCTCGTCATTACATTATTTATAAATTTTTCTAAAAAGCGATTGTAACCCATCTCAAACTTCATTAAAATTAAGTATAACAAATTTCAGGAGGGTCTGCTTTGAAACATATCTATCTCGCCGGTCCGTTTTTCAGTGATGAACAACTTGACCGTATTCAAAAAGTTGAAACTGCGTTAGCTACAAATCCCACTGTTAGTGACTTTTTTAGTCCGCGAAAATCGGACGAAAGTGATGATCAAACTGAGTTTGGATCACCAGCCTGGGCAAAACGTGTATTTAAAAAAGATGTCACAGAAATTGACCGTGCTGATGCTTTACTCGTCATCACAGATTTTGTTCATGAGAATATGGACAGTGGTACAGCCTTTGAAGTCGGCTATGCTTTTAACCAACATAAACCGATTGTTCTTCTACAGGAATTGGACGCACCGCTGAACTTAATGATTAGCCAAGCAGCCACTTATTATACAAAATCAATTGCCGATGTTGCTCAATACAACTTTGACACCCTGCCTGAAAATGAATATACTGGCAAAACATTTTAGAAATTGATAAAGCGATCTCGCAATCGAGATCGCTTTTTTGATCGTTAATACTGAACTAAGGAAAGCATATCATAGTCTTTAATTTTGTCTCGACCATGTAAGGCAGTTAATTCAATAATGAAGGCTGTTCCAACAACAATGCCACCAAGTTGTTCAACCATCTGAATCGTAGCTGAAATGGTGCCGCCTGTTGCCAGTAAATCATCGGTCACTAATACTCGTTGACCTGGTTTAATTGCTAATTTTTGTAATTGCAATTCTGCCGTGCCATATTCTAATTTATAAGAGGCACTAATGGTTTCTTGCGGTAACTTCCCCTTTTTACGAGCTGGAGCAAACCCAACACCTAATTCGTAAGCAACCGGGCAGCCAACAATAAAGCCACGAGCTTCAGGTCCCACAATCATTTCAACATTTTTATCTTTGGCATACTTAACAATTTCATCAGTAGCTTGTCGATAAGCCTCACCATTAGCCATCAGTGGTGAGATATCTCTGAAGATGATTCCCTTTTCTGGGTAATCTGGAATACTTGCAATATAATCTTTAATTTCAATTGCCATTAAATGACACTCCTTTAATTTGCATCAAAACAGCTCAAAATTGATTGTTTCAATGTATTAGAGTCGCTATAAATCAATAATTTTTCAGTTTTCATTTGTGCTTGTCGTTGTTTAAAAGCGGGCGCTGAACTCAAATCGGCATTGCTTGATTCGGTTACCCTATTTAAAACGCCATGGTCTATTTTAACAAATCCAACTTCAAAAAACACCTGTATCATAAAAATCAACTTATTTCGATCAAGTTTTAAAAACTCACTCAACTCTGTCAGTTGATGATGAACATCAACGTTTTGATGTGAATTCACAAATTTATATAAGGTAGCAAATTCGTCTCTAGTGGGCATCCCGCTTAAATAAACGTTGTTTGTTTCAAATAACAATAAAGTCAGAATTGAAGGTCGTCCGCCTAAATTGAATAGCGCTTTTAATTGTTCAAAACTAGTTGGACAATCAACCAAAGTAACGCGTTGATTTAATAAAATGTCTGACTCAATTGACTGCGCCACCATAATTTGTTGCGCATTAACAGTTTGTTCAATTTGTTTTGCTAATTTGGCACTAAAACAAACATAAATATCAGGTTTTTCGAATAACTGCTGCGATAATTTATTTGTCCGTTGATCAATGATTTGTACTCCTGGCAAACTAAAATCTTTCAACATTAATTGCACTTTTTGCCGACCTTGCCATTCATTCAGATCAATTGTGACTGCAAGCTTTAATCCATTGGCATCTTGTGATAAAAGTTGGGCATGTTGCCCTTGGTTGAATGCAATTGTTGTTAAATTACCCACCTGGAACTTAAGATGCTTATTTGTTTTCCCCATACTTTTAACAGCTGAGATGTCCGAATTCTTAATTTCGAAAACGGGGCGTAAATTATCAGGTCCAAACGGCGCTAACTGTTCAATTTGATTATATAAAGTCAGATCAATTTGGTTTGGTTCGATTTGTTCGTTGATGGTTAAGATCGGTTTAGTCGTGCCGTCAAAATTTTGTTGCGCTGCAGCCGTCTCCAAACCTTCTTTTAAATGATCAATTTCCGTCACTGGAATAGTAAGTCCAACTGCCATCTGATGGCCACCAAAAGCTGTCGTTATTTCCCGATACGCATCAATTGCTTTAAATAGATCATAATGCGCAACACTACGACCAGATCCCTTCGCTTGGCCTTTCTGACTGTCAATATTCAAGACTAAAGTCGGCTTACCTGTTTGTTCAACCAAACGGCTAGCAACGATTCCTAGAACACCTTCATGCCAGTTTTCACCAGCAACAATTAAAGTATGACGATCCTCGTTTTCGGGCAAATTAGCCTGCACCAATGCTTCTTCAGTAATATCGTTGACTAATTTCTGTCGTTTTTGATTTAATGTTTCTGTTTTCTGAGCAAGCTGCTGTGCTTCGTCATCATCTAACGTCGTCAATAGCTGCACACCGACGTTAGCATCATCCATGCGACCAAGTGCATTTAACCTAGGCGCAATCCCAAAACCAATATTTGTTTCAGTCAATTGTTGTTCATTTAAACCAGCTAAATTAACTAGCTCATGGATTCCTGGTCGTAAACCCTGACGTAATTGTTGCAGGCCAAAACTAATTAAAACGCGATTTTCATCAGTCACTGACACCAGATCTGCCACTTCACCAATTGCCACCAGGTCAAGTAACTCTGTGGGTAGTTCCTCTAATAGCGCCCAAGCAACTTTAAAAGCGACTCCTACTCCTGATAAATCACCAAATGGATATTCCGATCCAGGATATCTAGGGTGCACAATGGCGAACGCGTTGGGTAATTGCTTTGGCAATTCATGATGATCAGTCACTATGACATCAACCTGTCGTTCATTAGCTGTTTCAATGGCATCATTACCGGCAACACCATTATCAACCGTCACAAATAATTGGGTGCCCTCATCAATTAATTGGCCAAATGCTTTGACGTTTGGTCCATACCCGTCAGTAAAACGATTAGGTACATAGTAATTGACGTTAGCTCCTAGCGTTAGCAGAGTTTCATACATTAAGGCCGTACTGGTTACACCATCTGCGTCGTAGTCACCATAAACCGTTATGCGTTGACCTTCTTCAATCGCGGTCGTAATTCTCGTCACTGCCTTTTGCATATCGTGCATTTGCATCGGATCGTGCAGTGTATCTAGTTGCGGTGTTAAAAATTGGCTAGCTTCTTGTTGCGTTGTCATGCCACGTTCTACCAACAGTTCAGCCACAATCGGTGATATATTTAATTGCTTAGCCAATTGATCAGCCTGAGTCTGTTCAGAAAAATCATTTAATTGCCATTCATAGTGCGCCTTAATCAAACAAGAATCCCGCCATTTCATCTAAATAATATGTATTTGCCGATAAAAATCGACAATTAAGTGTTTCTAAGTTGTTTAAGTTAGTTGTTTTTAAAAGCAAAAAAGTTTTTGATTACCCAATCACCCATGCCTGGCCAAATTTGATAGCCGATTGCCGCAATGGAAAAGTAACGCGGAATATTAATTTCACGGATATTATGTCCCACACTATTCCAAATTCTTCTGGCAATGATGGCGGGATGTAATACCATTCGGCTTGGTAAATGAGAAAGATAATCGCCCTTAGGATCAGCTTGATCAAAGAAATGCGTAGCAACCGGTCCGGGATTAACTGTTAAAATTTGAATACCTAAATCAGCTAGTTCCATTCGCAAGACGTTACTAAAGTTAATCACACCAGCCTTAGTGGCTGAATAGACACTACTATTAGGTGTTGGAATTTTGCCAGCAACAGAGCCAATATTGACAATTGCGCCACGCTTGCGAACAATCATTTGTCGTGCAACACAACGACTGAGATACATTAAAGCTAGTAAATTAACAGCCACCATTTTTTGCAACGTTTGTTTTGGTTCGTCCACAATGGCCCGCATATCACCAAATCCAGCAGCATTAACCAAAACATCAATAGCGCCCACCTCTTCATGGATGGTTTCAATCACTTTGTCCACTTGCTCAACATCACTCACGTCGAGTTGATACGAAAATGCTGGTCTGCCAGACAAAATCAGACAACGTTTTTCAACTAACTTTAGTTTTGTTAAATTGCGTGCACACAATACGACGATAGCACCACGTTTGGCTGCTTCATACGCCGTCGCTTCACCAATACCGCTTGATCCACCAGTAATCAAGACAACTTTATTCTTTAGTACGCGTAATTCCTTTTGTCGTCGTAACATAAAGGCACTCCTTTAATTTTTTTCGTTAAATGGTAAGTCAATTATATCAAAGTCATTGACAACACGCGAATTAGGAAAAATGGTTCGAGCTTGATAAGCTAAATCATTCGCTGATTTACCAGCATAGCGGGCGGAAATATGCGTTAACAATAGCATTTTAGCATTCGCCTTTTTTGCTTCAGTTGCAGCTTGAGTTGAGGTTGAATGATAATAATTATGCGCCATTTTACCCTCACCTTTGGCAAATGTACTTTCATGAACGAAAACATCAGCATCTTTTGCTAGCGTAACACTGGCATTGGTTTTACGGCTGTCACCTAAAATTGTAACAACTCGTCCTTTTTGGGGTTGACCAATATAATCGGCACCATTAATTTCACGGCCGTCTGCCAATGTAACCTTTTTACCAGCTTTTAATTGCCCATAGACGGGACCAGAAGGAATATTCAGTTCACGCAAACGATCGACTAAAAGTTCGCCGGGATGATCCTGTTCCGTGATTCTGTACCCAAAACAGGTAATTTTGTGATCCAATAAATCACACTCCACTTTAAAGGTGTCATCTTCAAAAATCGTACCAGCCTGTGTCAATTCAACAAATTTTATTGGATAGCTTAATTTGGTTTCACTCACTTGCAAACTAACTTCAACAAATGATTTGATTCCTTTGGGGCCATATATTGTCAGAGGACCTTCTCCACCCTGAAATGAACGTGAACTCAAAAAACCTGGTAAACCAAAAATATGATCACCATGCAAATGAGTAATAAAAATTTTTTCAACCTTACGTGGTCGAATTGTAGTTCTCAGGATTTGGTGCTGAGTTGCTTCACCGACGTCAAATAACCAGACAGCATTACGTTCTTCCAACAGTTTCAAGGCAACGCTAGTAACATTTCTTTGCTTACTGGGTGACCCCGCTCCAGTTCCTAAAAATTCTAATTGCATTAGTGACAACTCTCCTATTTTTTAATTGTTTCTCACAGTCAGTACATCTATAATTGGATTAACATTTCAATCAAATTAACACTGAGGGGTAAATCGATGAGACTGTCTGATTTTTTATTATCAACAAGTAATTTAGACGCTAATTTGAAACTTAATCAAAAAACAACTACTAATTTGCTACCGTTGAGTGACATTACCTTAGATAATCATAAAATAATACTACTATCAAACCCCGACCTAGCTTGTTTAACTCTAGACCAGTTTCGTGCACGCTGTAGCAATTTGCCTGCAACGACAAGAATCTATGTATCTGATGTCGACCATCCAATTTTTGGATATCGACTAGATCAGCAAAACATTATTATTGGTTAACTATTCAACAAAATCAAAACTGAATTTTTCAATTTGAACAGTATCACCGCTCTTAGCACCCTTTTCACGCAATTTTTCATCAACACCCATTGATCTAAGTTGGCGTGCAAAGCGCATCACACTTTCATCATGTTGAAAATTCGTCATTTCAAATAATTTCATTAATTTTTCACCACTCAAGATCCAGATACCGTCACTATCACGATGAATTTCAAAGGCTGGTTTTTCATCATCCTTAAATTCATACTTAGCAACCGTCTCTTCTTGATCTTGTGTTGGTTGAATAAATGATTCAGTTGTATCTAACAGGTCAGCCGTTTTTTGCAACAACACCGTTAAACCATCATGCGTGATCGCTGAAATCGCATAAATTTCTGGCTGATTAGGTAACGTTTGATCATCTTTTAATTGTGCCTTAAAATACGCCAAGTTTTCATCAGCATTTGGCATATCCATTTTGGTTGCCACAACGATCTGTGGTCGATCTAATAGCGCTGGATCATAACTAGCCAGCTCGTGGTTAATTGAATGGAAACGGTCTAAGGCTTGATCCTGATCTTCATTACTCATATCAACAAGGTGTAAGATAACGCGAGTTCGTTCAATGTGCCGGAGAAATTGAAGTCCTAAGCCGACCCCTTTAGATGCACCACTAATTAAACCGGGCATATCTGCCATAGCAAAATCACGACCATCATCCAACTGAACCATTCCTAGGTTAGGAACAAGTGTCGTAAATTCATATTCAGCAATTTTAGGCTTAGCTCCAGTGACAATGGATAATAACGTCGACTTACCCACAGACGGATAACCAACCAATCCAACGTCAGCTAACATCTTCAGTTCTAAGTGAATATCTAAAATTTCACCAGGTTCACCATTTTCAGCAATTTCTGGTGCTGGATTTTTGGCACTGGCAAAACGCATGTTGCCGCGTCCACCGCGTCCACCGTGGGCCACAATTAACTGATCACCGTTATTGAGTAAATCACCCAAAATTTCTCCAGTTGCTACATTTTTAACGGTTGTCCCTTGTGGTACCGCAATCACAGTATCTTCCGCACTCCGGCCGGTCATTTGCTTAATCATCCCGTTACCACCATTGTCAGCTTTAAAAATGCGATGATACCGGAAATCCATCAACGTGCGTAGCCCTTCGTCAACTTTTAAAATGATATCGCCGCCGCGACCACCATCACCGCCAGCCGGGCCACCATTGGGAACGAATTTTTCACGACGAAATGCAACCATTCCGTCGCCACCCTTACCTGCTTTTACTTGTATTTTAATTTGATCAACAAACATATTTTTTCTCCGTCTTCATTATCGTGAATGTTCATTATAGGCTAAAATGTAGTCTACGTCAAAGTTAGTCGTGGCTGCTGCCATGCGCCATTTCCGCATTTTTTTGCAATGAAACTTTAATCAATTGAGCAGTTGTTTGCGAAATTCCTAACTCGCGAATATCGTCAATTGAAGCTTGCGAAATTTTACTAATTGAACCAAATTTACGCAATAACTTATTGCGTGTTTTCGGACCAACACCATTAATTTCATCAAGTCTTGAGCTGAGTGAATGCTTTGAGTGAACCTGACGATGAAAAGTAATTGCGAAGCGATGCACTTCGTCTTGAATGCGCTGAACTAAATAAAAGCCCTGGCTTTTTGGATCTAAATTAATATGTTCATCGGCATCCCCAAACAATAAATCAGCCGTTTTATGGTGATCATTTTTAACCATCCCCACAACCGGAATATTTAAATTGAGTTCATTTTCTAAAACGTCTTTCACAGCATTCATTTGAATTTCGCCGCCATCCATAAAAATCATGTCTGGCATTGGCTTGTGCTCTTTTAATAATCGTGAATAACGTCGACGAATCACTTCTTGTGTACTGGCAGTTTCATCCGCATGGTCAACCGTTTGCAGTTTATATTTGCGATATAGTTTGCGATTAGGCTGTCCATCTGTGAAGACCACCATTGCTGACACTAAATCACTCCCTTGGATGTGAGAATGGTCAAATGCCTCAATTTTGTGTCCTTCTGGTAAACCAAGCGCATCAGTAATTTCTTTCATCGCACCAGTTGTTTTGCGTTCGTCTAATTCTAATAAACGGAACTTTTCTTCTAACACCAATTGCGCATTTTTACCGGCTAACTCTAATAATTCTCGTTTTTCACCCCGCTTGGGTGTGCGCACGGGAATATTTAAAATTTCACTTATTTCTTTTGTTGGTAGTCCATTTGGCACCAAAATTTCTCTTGGTAAGACGTTATTTTTGCGATTATAAAATTGCATAATAAAGCTGGCCATTTCCTCTTGCGCAGTATCAACAATTGGAAATAGTCGTTTCTCTCGTTTTATCAATCTTGCTTGCCGAATAAAGAAAACTTGAATAGATAGCCAACCTTTATCCATATAAAAGTTGAACAAGTCCCGTGGTGTTTTATCATTACTAATAATTTTTTGCTTTTCAACCGTCACTTCAATGTAATGAATTTGGTCGCGTAATTCTGCAGCTCGTTCGAATTGCATCTCTTGTGCAGCTTCATTCATTTGTTTATTGAGCTGTTTTTTAACAGTTTTGGTATTACCATTTAAAAACGACTTAATTCTGGCAATTTGCTCATCATATTTTTTTTCTGGCACTTCTTTGAAACAGGCGCCTAAGCATTGCCCCATATGATAATACAGACAAGGGCGCCCTTGATACCCGTTGCAGCGTCTCAATGGGTATACTTTTTGAATGAAATGCAGTGTTTCCTCTGCCGCATAGACATTCGGATACGGGCCAAAATAATAAGCTCCGTCTTTTTTTACATCACCGGTAATTAAAATTTGTGGATCGCGTTCATTCGTAATTTTAATATACGGATAACCGGTTCCTTTTTTTAACTTAATATTATAATACGGTTGGTGTTTTTGAATCAGGGTAATTTCCAGTAAAAAAGACTCTTTGTTTGTGGATGTCACAATCGTTTCAAAGTCTGCAATTTCAGAAACTAGTTTAGCCGTTTTGCCCTCATGGCTACTTTTAAAATACGAACGAACACGATTACGTAGATTTTTGGCCTTGCCAACATAAATAATTTGACTATTAATATTTTTCATTAAGTAGCAACCAGGCATTGCAGGTAGCAATGCCAATTTGCGTTCTAGATACTCACTTGCCACTTGATGGCCTCCCGTCTTTTTGCTGAATATTATTATAATTCAGAGACTTACTTTTCGCAAAGAAAAGGCCGTGACAAACGTCACAGCCTTTTTTATTATTAATAATTATTAAGCCTCTAAAATCTTCTCCAAAAAATCCTTGGCACGATCCGTTTGTGGATGTTCGAAAAAGGTTTGTGGATCGGCTGATTCTTGAATATATCCATCAGCCATAAACCAAATTTTATCCGCCACACTCTTGGCAAAACCCATTTCATGAGTTACGACCACCATTGTCATGCCATCGTTAGCCAGGTCTTGCATAACTTTCAAAACTTCACCAACCATTTCCGGGTCTAACGCACTTGTTGGTTCATCAAACAACATCACTTCTGGATTCATGGCCAAGGCACGTGCAATCGCTACCCGTTGTTGTTGACCACCAGATAGGCTGGCTGGATAGGCGTCTGCTTTTTCACCAAGTCCTACTTTTTCCAACAAATCTTGTCCAATTTTAGCTGCCTCTGCATCAGACATATTTTTAACTTTCATCGGTGCCAATTTAAGATTTTCAAGGACAGTCATGTTAGGAAACAGATTGAAACTTTGGAAAACCATTCCCATTTTTTCACGTAATTCATTGATATGTTTTTCATCTAAAGTTGTTAGATCTGTTCCATGGAATAAGACCTGCCCACCAGTAGGATGTTCTAATAAATTCAGACAACGTAAAAATGTTGATTTACCAGCACCAGAAGGTCCAATAACACAGATCACTTCACCCTTATTAACTGTTTCTGTAATATCTTTTAAAACCGCGTTGTTTTCAAATTTCTTTTGAAGTCCTTTAACCTCAATGACTGCTTGATTTTCCATTCTAATTCCTCCTTGCCAGCAATAATAACTATTGCGACCATTCAATAATAATCATTATACTCATGAATGTTTGTTTATGCAATAGTTTTTTGCTTTTTATTAATTTTATACAGTTTTATCGACTATTACTCTGAAAAAACTGTATATATTTACAAAAAGCTCATTTCGTGCTAGCATAAATGCAACATAAATTATGTGAAGGGACTGATTCCATGGGACTGGTCGTTAAACGCGAAATGAATTTAGAAAAGCTTTTTAATGATTTAGCTGTTGATCCAAAGAAAAAAGCGAAACAAGAACCGGACAAAAAGCCAAAAGACGAAAAAAAAGCTAGCGAAGATAAAAAATAAGAATCACCACCAATTTTTTGGTTGTGATTCTTATTTTTATTTGTAATTGTTAAGAAGCTAATTTTCATTTCTGTAACCATCAGGATATCTAGTATTAAGTTGCTCAATGTTTGTTTTGGCAACTTCATCAAAATCAATATCAGCCCACTGGGCAACTTGAGAAAGATACCACAGTACGTCACCCATTTCATGAGTTAGTTCTTGGCGATCTAATTTTTTTCCACGAAATGTATAGTTTTTAACCAAATTAACCACTTGACCAGCTTCACCTGCTAACCCCAAGGCACAATTGGTTAAAACTTGCTCATCGCCAAATAACGTCCGATTTGCTGCTTTTTGATAGTCATTAAATTCCATTAATTTGATTCCTCCATGTGGTCCTCAATCCATTGCCATATTTCTGTTTTACCTTTTTTTGTTTCAGCAGAAAAAACCATCATTTGACTACTACTATTGTCAAACTGTAATTTTTTCTTTGCTAAACTGACCTGACGATTCACCACACCTGGTTTCACTTTATCGATCTTTGTCAACACAACTAGAGTTGGAATATGATAATACTGCAGCCACTGATACATAGACACATCATCTGCAGTAGGTTCATGTCGTGAATCTACCAACTGAATCACACCTTGGAGTGTTTCTCGCGTTGACAGATAAGTTTCAATCATTGGTCCCCATTTTTCTCTTTCTTTTTTAGAAACCTTCGCATAGCCATACCCCGGAACGTCTACTAAATATAATTGATCTTCTATTTTATAAAAGTTCAGTGTTCTAGTTTTACCCGGCTGACTGGAAGTACGCGCATAATTTTTGCGATTGATCAAGGTATTGGTTAATGATGATTTGCCAACGTTGGAGCGCCCAACCAAACCAATCTCAGTTAATCCAGTACTTGGATATTGGCTTGGTGAAACGGCACTCATCACGAGTTCGACATTTTGAACTTCCATATGATCCTCCATCATTTCTTTTGAATTGCATAAGGTCTATTGTAGCTGAAACAAAAGACAGATACAATTCATTATTTTTTCGAATATAAAAAGCGATTGTAATAATCCTTATCACAATCGCTTTAATTAAATTATGAAGCTTTTTTATCTTTTAGAACAAACTCAGGTTCACAATGCTTGTCAACTGTCCGTTTGTTGATTACAACTTTAGCGACATCCTGGCGACTTGGTAAGTCAAACATGACGTCTCGCATAACCTCTTCAATGATTGAACGTAAGCCACGAGCACCGGTGTTTCGATCAATCGCTTGACGAGCCATTGCCTTCAAAGCACCATCCGTAAATTCGAGTTCACTTCCATCAAGACCAATTAACTTCTTGTATTGTTTAACCAATGCATTCTTAGGTTCCGTTAAAATTCGAACGAGATCATCTTGATCTAACTTTTGCAAGGCCGTTAAAATTGGCAATCGACCAATGAATTCTGGAATCAAACCAAACTGAAGTAAGTCTTCTGGGATAACATGTTGTAATACATTTTTATCCGTCACTTCATCAATTTCTCGTGAATTTGTTCCGAAACCAATCGTTTTATCACCCAATCGATCCTTCACAATATTCTCGATGCCATCAAATGCCCCACCAACGATAAATAAGATGTTTTTAGTATTTACCTGAATAAACTCCTGTTGTGGGTGCTTACGGCCACCCTGAGGTGGTACGTTGGCAATTGTGCCTTCAAGGATCTTCAAAAGTGCCTGCTGCACACCTTCACCAGAAACATCCCGGGTAATTGAGACATTTTCACTCTTTTTGGCAATTTTGTCGATTTCATCAATATAAATAATGCCCTTTTCTGCTCGATCAACATCATAATCGGCAGATTGTAACAGTTTCAAAATAATATTTTCAACGTCTTCACCAACATAGCCAGCCTCTGTCAAAGTTGTGGCATCCGCAATTGCAAACGGTACATTTAAAATACGCGCTAAAGATTGTGCTAAGTACGTTTTTCCAGAACCCGTTGGTCCAATTAAACTAATGTTACTTTTTTGCAATTCCGTATCATCATCACTGGCAGTTGACATTTCATTAACTCGTTTATAGTGGTTATACACCGCAACAGACAATGTCTTTTTGGCATCATCTTGTCCAATGACGTAATCATCTAAACGCGAAACAATTTCTGCTGGAGTTGGTACATCAAGTAATGCGTCTGCAGCATCTTGGGCAAGTTCCTCATCAATAATATCTTTACAAAGATCAATACATTCGTTACAAATATACACGCCCGGCCCTGCAACGATTTTTTTAACTTGATCTTGTGATTTGCCACAAAATGAACAGTTCACAGCTTCCATTTCGTTAGTATCTTCAAACATCCATTGCGACCCCCTATTTTGTACTGTTCTCATCATATCAAACTCGCGGTATTAATACGAACATTTGACTCAAATTTTTCACAAAAAAATGATCCTGAACAAACGTAAACGTTTTGATCGGGATCATTGACTCAAAATTTAGTGAAAATTATTTTTTATCGGTTTTTTTGTCGCTCTTCTTTTCACTCTTTTTTTCAGTTTTCTTAGCAGCTTTTTCTTGCTTTGCAGAACCCGAAATCAAATCAACGGCCTTCTTAACAGCAATATCATGAGCCAACATGTCAGGTGTTAATGCTTTAGCAACAGCATCTTCTTCCATACCATATTGTTGTGCTAAGTCCTTAATCTCACCATCAATTTCTTTTTTGCTTGGTTTGATGTCTTCTGCTTCAACAATTGCTTCTAAGACAAGATTTGTTTTAACACGACGTTGTGCATCAGCAGCAAATTGCTTCTTCAAATCTTCTTCCTTAGTTCCTGTGATTTGGAAGTACATTTCTGGGCTAATACCTTGTTGTTGCATATTAGCTAAGTATTGTTGCAATTGACGATCAGTATCATCATCAAGCATAGATTGTGGAATTTCTTTAATTTCCGCATTATCAACTGCTTGGCCAATTGCAGATTCTTCAATGGCTTCTTGAGCAGCATTCTTCTTTTGTTCTTTGAGTTGTTCTTTAGTTTTTTCCTTAAGTTCATCTAATGAATCGACATCTTCATCAACATCTTTAGCGAATTCATCATCTAACTTAGGTAATTGTTTTTCTTTAACTTCATGAATCTTAACTTTAAACAATGCTTCTTTGTCAGCAAGATCCTTAGCTTGATAGTCTTTAGGGAAGGTAACCTTGACATCAACATCTTCGTCAGCTTTGTGGCCAACTAATTGATCTTCAAAACCTGGAATAAATGAATTTGAACCAAGTTCTAATGAATAATTGTCAGCTGAACCGCCATCAAAAGCTTCACCGTCAATAGAACCTTTATAATCAATCACAACTGTATCGCCATCTTTGGCTGGCTTGTCTTCTTTAAGCACTAATTCAGCTTGTTGTTGACGTTTCTTTTCTAATTCGGCATCAACTTCCTTGACCAAAACACGAGTGTTTTGCTTTGGAACAGTTAAACCTTTGTATTCGCCTAACTTAACATCAGGTTTAACAGTGACAACTGCTTTTAATACCCAAGGTTGATTTTTTTCCATACTCTCAACGTCTAATTGAGGTTGATCGACTGGTTCGATTCCTGCTTCTTTAATTGCAGCTTCATATGATTCAGGCAAAACAATATTCAAAGCATCTTGGTAAAGTGCTTCTTCACCGTACATTTGGTTAAAGATTTGGCGTGGAATTCTACCCTTTCTAAAACCAGGAACTGTCAAATTCTTCTTTGTTTTATCAAATGCTTGATCAATTCCCTTTTTGATTGTGTCGACATCAATTTCAAACGTTAATGTCCCTTGGTTGGTTTCGCTATCGCGTTCCCATTTAGCTGACATTTTATTTCCTCCATAACAAATAAATTCGTTTATTAAATGCTTATTCATTGCATACTTAATCAGTTTAACGTAAGTCAGTGCTCTTGTAAACATTTTCGCGGGTTTTCAAAAAGAAAAAAGCTTGATGAGAGTTGATTCTCACCAAGCTTTTTAAAATAACTAACTAAAATTTAGTCGTCGATTTCAGATACGACACCGGCACCAACCGTGTGACCACCTTCACGAACAGTAAACTTCAAGCCTTTTTCAATAGCAACTGGGCTGATTAATTCTACTGTAAATGTAACGTTGTCACCAGGCATAACCATTTCTACACCTTCTGGTAATTCAATAACACCAGTAACGTCTGTAGTATGGAAATAGAATTGTGGACGGTAGTTTGAGAAGAATGGCGTATGACGGCCACCTTCTTCTTTTGTCAAGATATAAACTTCACCCTTGAACTTCTTGTGTGTTTGAATTGAACCTGGAGCAGCCAAAACTTGTCCACGTTCAACTTGTTCGCGGTTGACACCACGTAATAATGCACCAACGTTGTCTCCGGCTTCACCAAGATCCAATGTCTTACGGAACATTTCAAGACCAGTAACCGTTGTCTTCAAGACTTCTTCTTTAAGTCCAACGATTTCGATTTCGTCACCGACTTTAACTTGTCCACGATCGATACGACCTGAAGCAACAGTACCACGACCAGTGATCGTAAATACGTCTTCAACTGGCATCAAGAATGGCTTGTCAGTATCACGTTCTGGAGTTGGAATGTAATCATCAATAACATCCATTAAGTGAAGAATAACTTTTTCTTGTTCTTCGTCGCCTTCAAGAGCCTTAAGGGCTGAGCCACGAATGACAGGAATATCGTCACCAGGGAAATCATATTCTGATAATAATTCACGAACTTCCATTTCAACAAGGTCAACTAATTCATCATCGTCAACTAAGTCAGTCTTGTTCAAGAATACAACGATGTATTCAACACCAACTTGGCGAGCAAGAAGAATATGTTCACGTGTTTGTGGCATAGGACCATCAGTTGCGGCAACAACAAGGATAGCACCATCCATTTGTGCAGCACCTGTGATCATGTTCTTAACATAGTCAGCATGTCCTGGCGCATCAATATGTGCGTAGTGACGCTTTTCTGTTTCGTATTCAACGTGGGCTGTGTTGATTGTAATACCACGTTCTTTTTCTTCTGGCGCAGCATCGATATCAGCATAATCTTCAGCTTTTGCCAAACCTTTCGCAGCCAATACCTTTGTGATAGCGGCCGTCAAAGTAGTTTTCCCATGGTCAACGTGGCCAATAGTACCAATGTTTACATGGGGTTTTGTACGTTCATAATGTTCTTTTTCTGCCATTAATGAAACCCTCCTGTTATTTTTACAAGAATAATGTCAGCCATTAGGCAGCAGGCTGACACACCTTTAAAAATATTATACTACTTCCCCTCGATAATTTAAAGCTATCAATAGCTGTTTCAAGAAGAATCCTAAACTATTATATATAGTGCCTACTAATTTGTAAACAGATAAATTTTAAAGTGACAATAATTTTTTTATTTAATCCTGATTTGTCATCTCTAAAAAAAGTTGATTTACCATTTTTTGTAATCTAGTTTGTGCTTGATAGATTTTCTTGGTCACTTGCTGGTGTTGATCTACCGACTTACCTTGCATGATGTTTAACGCCACTGTCACCCAAATTTGCGGATCCATAATTGTTTCTGTAATACGTGGAAAGACGAGCGCCATTTCCAACTTAAACACCTGTAAATTATTTTGATAACCAATCGGATCATTCTGACCTTGTTGTTCATCAAAATGTTGAATCACTTTTTGATACGCGGGAACATTCTCAATTGCAGTTAACTCACTTGGATTAATTTCATATTCTTGTTCATCAATCCATAAATATTTAACTAACAGATTTACTTCTAGCTCTTGCAATGTTTGTAAAATACTCGATTTAATCAATTGGTGGACATACGGATCTCGCAATAGGAACTGCGCATCTTTAATATACTCACTTTGTGGTAACTGATAGGCCTTACTAAATCTGATTTGTTGCTGACCAAGCGTTTCATCACCTAAATGGACGAACTGCCGACTATTAATTTTAATTGTTTCACCAAGTTCTTGCTGATCTTGCAATTCTTGATGTTCAATTTTCACAGCTGCAAGTTGTTGCCATTTTACATTGTCGCACTTTAACTTTGCAATTTGAGCTTTAATTAATTGATGGTTGCTCAAAAAAACATCGATCATTAATATGAATTGTTTTTCCGTTCTAAAATAAGTCAAATACTTTTCTTCCATCAATTGTTGTGCCAAATGATATTGTTTATCTTCATTTAGCACCTCAACTAACGTTTGATTAACTTGCGCATCGCTAGTTTGACCATATAAATCGTCTAATAGTTCAATTGCCTGCTCGACTTTTTGTTCATCAATTAGCCGATGGGCATGCGTTAAAATTTGTTGTTGTTCATCTGATAATGCCATAAATTCACCACCTATAAGAAAAATAGAGTTGTGGTTGAATGACCACGACTCTATTAACCTGCTAATACTAATCTTCTTTTTCAACACTCTTTTTGCGTTTTGCTTTCTTTTTAGCATGTTGATTGACTTCCATAATTACTGGAAGAATTACTGGTCTGCGTTTCGTTTGTTCAAACAAGAAACGATTTAATTTATCGCGTAAATCCTGTTTTAAGTGACCCCAGTCAAATTCCTTATTGTCTAAATTATCTTGAACAACCGTTTCAACTAGTTTAGCACTTTCATCCATTAATTCACGACTTGTCTTAACAAACACAAATCCACGTGACGTAATTTTAGGCTTTGCCACAATCTTCTTCTTTTTACGATCAATGGTTGCCACTACAACAAAGATACCATCCTCAGCAAGCACGCGTCTGTCTCGTAAGACAATATTACCAATATCACCTACACCAATTCCATCAATCATGGTATCACCAACGTCAATGTGATCACCAAGATGCATTGTCTCACCATCGAAGTTAATCACGTCACCTTTACCAGTAATAAAAATGTTCTCAGGCAGTACGCCAACTTCTTGTGCTAATTGTGCATGACGGTTCAACAACCGATATTCACCCTGAATAGGAATGAAGTATTTTGGCTTCATAAAATTAAGCATCAATTGCAAATCGTTTTGACTGGCATGGCCAGAAGGCTGTAAGTCATCAGAAATGGCTTTTACTTCCGCTCCTGAACGATAAATCATATCTCGTGTTTTTTGAACAGTCGTTTCCATGGCGTAAGAAGGCGTTGTGGTAATAAATACCAAGTCACTTTCAGACAATTTCACATTTTTATCTTGGCCATTCGCCATTTTTTGCAACGACTTGATTGGTTCACCCATTTTGCCAGTTTCTAAAACAACAACTTGCTTGGGTTCTAATTTATCGGCTTGCGCAAATGAAATTAATAAATCATCTGCAGGTAATGTTAGTTTTTCTTGGTCCATGGCAGTTTTCACAATTTTTTCTAAATCATGGCCAGATAAAACTACTTTACGATCGACTTTGGCAGCGGCATCAAAAATTTGTTGAATTCGCATAATATTTGACGCAACACTGGCCACAACAATTCGGCCTTTACTATATTGGAATGTTTCTAATACATACTCACCAATATCTTTTTCACGTGTACTCTGCCCGGTACTTTCAGCGCCAGCTGAATCACTTAACAGCGCTAAAACACCTTGAGATCCTATTTCAGCTAAACGGGCCAAATCTGTTTGATAACCCTTAGTGGCAGTCTGATCAAACTTAAAATCACCCGTGTAAACAATGTTCCCATCAGCTGTCTGTAAAACAATTCCTAAAGTTTCAGGAATTGTATGCGTTGTTTGGAAAAATGAAACTGTGATGTCGCCAAAATCAATTTCTGTTTTTTCATCAACAACATGAAAATCATTAAATTTTTTAACTTGATCGTTAGCCTCAACATTTAATTTAGCTAAGGCAATGGTCATCTGTGACCCAAAAACAGGCACTTTAAACTCACTCAAAAAATAAGGCAGTGCCCCAATAGCATCAGCATGCCCATGAGTTAAAAAAACACCCTCAATTTTATCTTTGTTATCTCTTAAATAATCCCAATCAGGAATCACAACATCAATTCCTAATAGTTCGTTTTCTGGATATTTTAAACCACAATCTAATATGAAAATTTGATCATTAATTTCAACGGAGTACAAATTCTTGCCGTTTTCGCGTACACCACCAAAAGGAATGATATTAATATTGTTACTACTCATTATGTCACCTTGGTTCCAATCTTTTTAAATTTCTAAAATTTTGAATAATTTAGTTTGTTCTTCTTCGTCCAACGGTAAAATTGGTAATCGACTGCTACCAACTTGATGTCCTGTATGATTTAACGCTGCTTTAACCGGTGCAGGTGAAGGATACATGAATAACGCCTTCATTTTAGGCGTTAAATAACGTTGTAACTTAGCTGCCGCTTTATAATTGCCCTGATCGACATCTGCATACATTTCAGCGATTTCGTTGCCAAAAATATGGCTAGCAACTGAAATAACACCAGCTGCTCCAATTTCTTTAGACGCTAGTGCAAGATTATCTTCTCCTGAATAGACCAGAAAATCGTCATCAGTTTTCTCAACAATGGCACCCATATCGTCAATGTCTGTACATTGCTTAACACCAATAATATTCGGCACATGGCTCAACGAAACAACAGTATCAACCGCCATTGTCACACCTGTTCTACCTGGAATATTATAGATGATAATTGGTAACGTGCTTTCTTTTGCAACTGCCTCAAAATGAGCTTTCATGCCCTTTTGGTTCGGCTTGTTGTAGTATGGGACAACCACTAGTGCCGCATCTACACCATCAATTTGCCCAACTTCTTTAGTGAATTGAGCTGTTTCTTTTGTGTTATTTGAACCCGTTCCTGCAATTACAGGTACTCGACCATTAATAATTTGAGCACTGCGAGTATAAAGTTCAATCTTCTCATCGTGGCTTAAAGTTGGCGTTTCACCAGTTGTTCCACCAACAACAAATCCTTTTGAACCATTATCAATTAAATGGTTAATCAACTTTTCTAAACTATCAAAATCAATTTCATCCTGATCGTTAAACGGCGTAATAATCGCTGTCATTAAGTCTGCATTTTCAAAAGTCATTTTATTATCTCCTTGCTATTTAGTTTTATTTATTGTCTACCCGTCTCAAATTAGATCTATCTTACCACAAATCGTGTGAGTTGGGCACTTAAGATAATTGTTATGTAAAAAAAAGCCACAGCATCAGCTGTAGCTTAAGATAAAGTTTAATATTAACGACGTAAGCCTAATTTTTGAATTAAGTCACGGTAACTTTGAATATCAGTTTTACGTAAGTAAGCTAATAAGTTACGACGATGACCAATCTTCTTCATTAAACCACGTTGTGAATGAAAATCTTTTTTGTGAACACGTAAATGCTCGTTAAGTTCATTGATGTCAGCAGTTAACACTGCAACTTGAACTTCAGTAGAACCTGTATCGCCATCGTGACGACCATATTCCTTGATTAGTTCATTCTTACGTTCTTTAGAAATTGCCATAATTAGTTTCCACCTTTCTTTTCAATATTCCTAGTTCTAAGTATGACGTCGGTGTCGTCGCCAAACTGAGAAGAGGCTCACTGATATCTATCAGCTTTAAACACTATACACGAATATTTTTCTTTGTGCAAGAACTGCCATCTAACTTTCGGAATAATTCACTAACATCTAGTTGCAAACTACGCTTTCATTTTGTATAATGGCAGATGTTGAAAATTTAAGGTCAGACATGATCATTTTGTGGAGGTGAAATACATGCCAATTATCAAATCTGCGTTCAAACGTGTTCGAGTAAATGAAAAAGCACAAGCTCAAAATGCATCACAATTGAGTACAATGCGTACCGCTATTAAAAAATTTGAAACTGCAAATGCTGCAAGTGCAGACAATACTGAAGAAGCATTTAAAAACGCCCTTTCAGCTATTGATCGTGCTCATTCAAAGGGTTTAATCAAAGCAAACAAAGCTGCACGTGACAAGTCACGTTTAGCCGCACGTTATGCCAAATAACCTAAACTGAAATTTAGTGAAAAAGCGAAAACCAAATTGGTTTTCGCTTTTTATTTTGCTTTTAAATAATGGTTGTACTGAAGCATAAATAACTCAAACAATAATTGTGGTGACTGACTGGTGGTTTTTAATTTTGTCTCATTTTCAATTAAGCCCAGGTAAGCTTGTTCCAATTGTGCCAAGTTAAACTGTCTTACGGTTTGCATTGCTAACTTTACGCGATAAGGATGAACTTTTAATTGAGATGCAATGACCCCTTGGCTTGTGCCGCTTTGAGCCAAAATTTTAACCTGAATTAATAACCGAAATTGACTGACCAAAATGGCATTAATTTTAATCGGTTGCTCGTTTTCCGCTGTTAAATCTGAATAGCGTTGAATTGCTTGAGATTGATCTCTTTTAAGTACAGCATTAACCAAGTCAAAGACGTTTTGATCGAGACTTTGAGTAACTAGCCCAACAACTGCATCTTGCGAAATAACTTTATCCTTCAGACTATACAATTCTAATTTATTGACAGCAGCACTCATTAATGAATAGTCGGCGTTCGTTCTCTGGACAAGTTCCTCCATTGCTACTGGCTGAATTTGATAGCCATCCTGTTCAATTTGGTTCATTATTTTTTGACGTGCCGGGCCCTCTTTTAACGGCCCTGCGTCAACTTCTTGAGCAACCTTTTTAAGTTGCTTAACTACTTTTTTTCGGCCATCCAATTTTTCATATGGTGCCAAGAATACCAACACCGTTTCTGGTTGTGGATGCTCCAAATATACCTGAAGTGCATCAACATCATGTTGAATCTTACTAGATTTCGTTTCTCCAGTTAAAAAGTACGGCTTGTTGATCAGCACTAGGCGACGTTCACCAAAAAAAGGAGCAGAACTGGCATCATCAAGTGCCACGGCTAACGGTGTCACCTCCATGTCATAACTACCAACATTCATCACTTGTTCTTCTGGTGGAATCAAAGTTAACAACGTTTGTTTAGCTTTTTGACGAAGCTGATCTTGCGTGCCTAAAACCAAATATACAGTGTCAATTTTATTTTGTTCTATTTTGTCAGTGAGGGTGTCGACATCCACGCCACTTCATCTCCCTTTAATTTTGTCTGCCAATGATTTGGACTAAAAGGTGATCCGAATCGGTAAGTGATCATTCCTCTTGTCTGAGTTGAAAGCGAGACGATATGTTGTTTTTTTAACGTTTGTAGTGTTTCTTCATTCGGATGACCATAACGATTTCGCCTACCCGCAGATATAATAGCAAGTTGTGGACTAATGGTATGAATAAATTGTGGATCCGACGAAGTTTTACTACCATGATGTCCTAATTTTAACACGTCTGCCCTTAATTCTGGATATTGTTTTAAAACTTGTCGTTCTCCTGCCCGATGCAAATCACCAGTAAATAAAAATCGTTGTTGGCCAAATGAACCAAATAACACCATGGAATCTTCATTTTTACCTTGCCCTGATTTAAACGGATGAAGAATCATTAATGGTAAATGATTAATTTTTTGGTTGGCTATCACTGGAACAAGCGCAATTCTTTGTTGTTGTGCAAATGGTAATACTTTCTGTTTGAAATTAGGTTGATGTTGCATCCCCGCGGGAAAAATAATCTGTCGCACTTTCATCGCGTTCAGAATCGTTGGACTAAATCCAATATGATCAACATCCGCATGACTCAAACAAATTGTATCAATTCTAGAAATTCCTTTACTTTTGAGATAGTTAATTGTAACTTTGCTAGCTTTATCATTAATTTGGATTCGTTTTTGCCACTTTTTTTGTGGAAAAGACAATTGCCCACCCGTATCAATTAATGTCACATTACGGTGAAATGGTTGCACAATTAAAAAACTATCACCCTGACCGATGTCCAAAAAATTAACTTCACCGGTTATTGGAAAATGGATGCTGACAAAAACTATGCAATAAGCACCGATGAGTAATAACCAGTACTTCCTTTTTGCAAAATTAGTGACCAATAATAATGTCAAAAAAAACAGACTAAAGGATAAGATCATTGTTGGTTTGCCAAAATGAACCATTCCAGGTAGTCGTGATACCGTATCAATCAAACTTTGAAACATCACTAAAAATTGATCAACAATTTGACCAATAATTGGATACCATTTGAAAAGAATACTCGTAATCAAGACTCCTGGAAATATAAAACTACTAAAAAATGGAATCATTAGGTAACTGGCCACTAAGCTCAAGCAATGCCATTCGAAAACAAAGTATAAAATTGACGGTAACCCCAACAAATTCATTAGAATCGCATTCACAAAAGGACGCCCCTTTTCTGGTAAAAAATGGAGCATCAGAGATAATAGATAACTTAACTGCCCACCTAGTGTCATTAAAACAGTTGGCTGATAGATCAGGCCCACTAGCAAACTTAAACTCCAAATATCTAGCGCCGAAATACGCTTTTGAAATAGTTGTCCTAGAAGCAATAATTCACTCATCATGGTAGCTCTCACCAAACTAGGTGAGTTACCTCCAACAATTAAATAACTAGGTAATACAATCATCAGACAGACGTTAATCGTTTCAATATTTAATCGACAATAGATTAAGCCTTTTCTGATCAAAGATACCAGTAAAACGACGTGCATCCCAGAAATACAGAACAAATGAACTAACCCTAACTGACGAACGCCAATCATTGTTTGCCCAAAATCCGAAACTGAATTACCTAAAATTAGACTATTACAATACATCCGTAATGTTTTAGGCATTGTATCAAAATAATTTATCAAATTTTTACGAATATTATGACACCAAATTAAGCCTTGCTGACTCAATGAAACATTTTCAATCGATATTTTCTCATGTTGTTGCGCAATTAATTGCGCGTTAATATGATGTAATTTTAAATACATTTGAGGATCAAATTGATTCACATTTGTGGCAGGTAAGATGGGCTGTTGCACACCTTTGATTTGCCAAATAAAAGTTTGATCAATCTGTCCTAGTTGCTCTTTTTCAGCACGCGTTTTTATCTCGCCAAAAACTTGCATATTTTCGTTGTTGCTTAAATTTTTTGCAATCATCTGAAACTGATTACCATTCACTTTGATTTGGTCTGGATAAACCAGTAATTTAAATTGACCCTTTTGTTCTTGTGTAATTTTTTGTGTGCGATCAATCGATTGCTGATATAAACACCAACCACCAAATATCACAACGACAATCATTGTTGATAATAACGGACCTCTTTTTCTCAGTGAAACAACACGCACCACTAACCAGCCTAGTAACCAAAATAAAAAATAATGTTGCCCATAAATAATTCCGGCCACTATACCACATCCCAGGGCCGGAAATATCCAAAAACGTTGCATTACTTATTGATTATTAATCCAAATACTGCGCAATATTTGCTTCTTCCAAAACATTTTTATCTAACTTAATTTGTTTCAAGGCAATCTTCTTTAATTTCAGTAACTTCATCGCGTATGGATCATTATGGTAATTTCTCAAATAATTAATTTGCTTGATGCCAGCCTGTAATAACATTTTAGTACATTGTAGGCATGGAAAATCAGTCACATATATAATTGCTTGATCAGTTGTCACGCCAAATTTTGCACATTGCAAAATGGCATTCATTTCTGCGTGAATAGTACGTACACAATGTCCATCTTCTAAATAACAATCCGAGTCAATACAGTGTTCATCACCCGAAACCGAACCATTATAACCGCCCGCAATGATACGCTTGTCACGCACAATTGTGGCACCTACTGAAAGTCTTTTACAGGTACTCCTTGAGGCAAGTAAAACAGCTTGCATCATAAAATATTGATCCCAATCGATTCTTTTTTCAGCCATATTGTCACCTTCTTTATCTTTGCCATTAAGTATAACAAAAAGTTTGCACGCAGTTAGATAGAGATTTGATCTTTTATTTTGGAAACACTGGTTTCGCCAAACCCACTAACATTCTGCAGCTCTTTAACCGATTTGAACTGCCCATGTTGTTGCCGATATTCTAAAATTAGGTCTGCTTTTTTATCGCCGATCCCCGTTATCTTCATTAACTCTTCCTTACCAGCTGTATTGATATTGACAATTGGACCACTCTCAGATTGTCCATCTCCACTGGTAACATTTCCTTCACTGGCTGTTTGTCCTATTGGTGTCGTCACTTCTCCTTTTGCAGGTACGTACACTACTTGTTGATCACGGACTTGCTGGGCCATATTAACATGATTTTGATCGGCTAGTGACGTCAGTCCATCAGCACGTTCGACTGCATCTTGGGCACGCATCCCAAATTGCAATGCGTAAACGCCTGGTTTTTTTACCGCGCCTTTAACATCGACGTAAATCAACTGTTTTTCATTACTTTTACTTCGTGAGTTTGCTGGCTTATGACTGGTTTCCACAGTTTGCTTATTGTCCAAATGACTATTTTGCTTAACTCCAGAAACTAAACTAGCTAATAAAACAGCAGCTATTCCAATCCCGATTAAACAATATTTTTTATACTCAAACCAAATGGTTTGTAACATTTCCAATTGTGATTACCTCCTTCACAAATTAGATACGTCACCATTTCAATATTTTACAAAAAAAGATGAAAACATTTCTGTTTTCATCTTTCAAACTTAGTGTGTTTTTAAATAATCCACTGCGTCACCAAATGTCTTCACGGGCACAACATGCATATTTGGTGCATACTTTTTGGCTGTCTTCTTAGCCAATTGATAATTGGTTTGATGTTGTTCTTCGTATTTGAGTAACGTCTTATTTGGCTTGACATACGGCGCAAAAAATACCGTTGCACCGGCTTTTTTTGCCGCAATTACTTTTTTATCAATGCCACCAATTTCGCCAACACTCCCATCAGGGTTAATGGTCCCCGTGCCAGCAATTTGCTTACCATGACGCAGGTTTTTACCGGTTAATTGATTATAAATCTGCAGGCTGAACATTAATCCGCCGGATGGTCCGCCTAATTCACCAGGGTTAACCTTGACCGGAATTTTAGTTGTGACCTTCACGTTGTCAGTCAATGTAACCCCCACACCCATTTTTTTGGTAGCCAATTTCACCAATGACTGTGTCGATGTTTTTGTTTTACCATTTTGAATATAAGTCACCGTGACGCGACTATTTTTTGGCCGTTTGGCAAGGTATCGCTGATAGCCTTGTGCATTATTAAAATGCTTTCCATCAACCTTCGTAATGGTATCGCCGACTTTAATTTTATTCTTAAAGTGTGAATTCTTTTGCACCTCTAAGACATAAATACCCAGGTATTTTTTGGTGACTGATTGATGCGCTTGCTGATAGGCTGTGGCAATCGCCTCGTTTATAGCGCTTTGCATATAAAAGTCTTGCACTTTATTATACGTTTGATCACTTTGTCCGCCGGTCACTGACGCCGTTGATTCAATAGAAGCATGCGGATTTAACATTGCCCACAAATATGTAATTGGTCTGGCTCGTTGCAGATAAACTGAGGTGATCATATAATTTCCTTTTTGTTTATCTGTACGATGATTAACCCTCACATAGCTCTTCAAACTATCTGCTTGGCCGGGGCTTTCAATATAAGCATTTAATGGCACAAATAACAGTGCTAGAACAATTAAAATCCCACCAATAATGAGACTGCTTTGTTTTAAAAAATGGTTACGTGATTTATTTTTCAAATCATTACCCTCGCAATTTTTGAATTAATGCAGTATTGATTGCAGTGGGTAGATACTGACTGACATCTCCACCAAATTTAACAACTTCTTTGATTAAGGTACTCGATAAATGAGCGTACTTTGGATCAGCCAACATAAAAATAGTTTCAACTTGGTCATCCAAATGCTGATTCATGGCCGCAATATCTTGTTCATACTGAAAGTCTGTTCCATTGCGCAGTCCTCTTAGTAAATAATCTGCGCCAACACGGTTCATCAAATTAACGGTTAACTCATCGGCCGTAATGACCGAGACATTATCAAAAACAGAAACAACGTCTTTAATTTGTTCAATCCGTTCTGGCACACTAAACACTGGCGTTTTACTAGTGTTATTCATTACAGCTACTGCCAATTGGTCAAATAGCTGACTACCACGTTTAATAATATCCAAATGACCATTTGTCAAAGGGTCAAAACTACCCGGATAAACTGCCACTTTCATTTCACTCACTCCTTTTGAAATCGGTAAATCGTTAACAAAGTAATGCCATAATCCTGTTTCTTGATGAACTCAAAATGGGGTAATTCTTCAGGTAAATTAGCATTTTGGTCAGTTTCGGCTATGATAGTCGCCTGATCGTTTAACAAATCTAATTCACTCATTTTTTGCATATCTTGAGCAATTTTTTGTTGGGCATACGGTGGATCTAAAAAGATTAAATCAAAGCTGAATTCTTTTTTATTTAATAACTGCAATGCCTTTCGTGCTTCTTGTTTATAGACTTCAAAACTAGCATCTTGTTTTGTAGCAGCAATGTTTTCTTTAATCGTTTTGATTGCTTGATAATGGTGATCAATTACCACTGCTTTTTCAATACCGCGTGATACCGCTTCAATTGATAGTCCGCCACTTCCACCGTATAAATCAAGGCTGTTACCCCCATCAAAATAAGGACCAATAATATTAAATAATGATTCTTTGACTTTATCCGTGGTTGGTCGTGTCCCCATTCCCGGTACTGCCTTTAACTTACGACCACGAAATTCTCCCGCAACAACTCTCATTGGCGATCATCCTCATCAATTTCTTGATTATAAATGCCGGCAGCCTTTAAATCAGACATTTCTGGATCAACTAATGGCCACTGAGAAACGCGGACATATTTAACAAATTGTTGCTTTTTAACCTCTTCTACCGTTTGGTCTATTGTTTCTTGATCTGTATACAAAATAACATAATGCATTTTTTTTGAAACATACTGAATTCTGCCAAATTTTTTTAAATGACGAACCATTTTTAAATTATTAACGTAGACCGCCAAAGACTGACGTGCCTGAATTTTTTCTGTCATTTCATCATCCCACATAATAAACTTATCAATGTTACATATTGTAGCAGATTTTTAAGCACCTTACATAAATTAGACTGCCGTTTTTAAAAATTAACAAGTTTTGAACCGATTGATGCGTATAGAAAGACAGATTTCGTATATATAAAGTGATTTTCAGTCGGTTCAGAACCTGCATCAACTAATAGTTTTCTCTGTCTTATTGCCAAAACGTGTAAAAAAAGACAGCTCCCGTAAATATAGGACGTTTCCCAGCTGATTCAAAACCTGAATCAACTGGGAAACGTCCTATATTTAGAGAGCTAAACGTCTTTTTTTACACTCTAATTGATTTCCATCAACAAATCATTACTATCAATCACATCACCAGCTTGCGCATGAATCTGGTCAACTATCCCGTCTACAGGAGACTGGATGGTTGTTTCCATCTTCATTGCTTCAGTAACGATGATTGGATCACCCTTTTTAATTTTTTGACCTTTTTCAACTAGCACTTTTAATACAGAACCACTCATGGTTGCCCCAATTTCACCAGGTTGTGTAGGTTCTGCCTTACGCTTGGTGACAATGGTCTTATGAATGCTCAGATCAGCTACCTTGATAGCTAACGCATGCCCATTAATATCAAAATAAAGGGTCTTATTGCCATCGGCGTCCACTTCTCCTACTTCATTAAGTGAAACAATCATTGACTTGCCAGTTGCCAATTGAATATCCACTCGTTCACCTAAGCGCATGCCCTGGAAGAAAGTGGGTGTATCTAATACCGTCACTGGTCCGTATTCAGATTGCCGCGCTTCGTAGTCTAGGAATACTTTAGGATACAGCACGTAACTGATGACTTCTTCATCAGTCACTGAACGTTGTAATTTAGCTTCCAATTCTGTTCTTTGCTGATCAAAGTCAATTGGTTTTGCTAAACTTCCTGGCCGCACTGTCATAGGGGTTTTGCCTTTGAGCACAATTTTTTGTAATTTCTCAGGAAAGCCACCGACGGGCTGCCCAATATCGCCCTTAAAGAAACTAACGACTGAATCTGGAAAGTCTAGTTGTTCGCCACGGTCATAAATATCGTCTGGTGTTAAATCATGTTGCACCATAAACAGTGCCATATCTCCCACAACCTTTGATGACGGTGTCACTTTGATAATATCACCAAACATTTGGTTAACTTGGCGATACATTTTTTTAACATCCTCAAACCGGTCACCTAATCTCAACGCATTAGCTTGTTGTTGCAGATTCGAGTATTGTCCGCCAGGCATCTCTGTTTGATAAATATCCGTTTGTGGTCCCACCATATGATTTGAAAATTGTGCATAGTATGGTCGAACTGATTTCCAATAGCGATCGATAGCTTCAACATGATCAATGTTTAAATCGGGTTGACGTTGATTACCTTGCAAAGCGTAATATAAACTGCCCATGCTTGGTTGTGAAGTGGTAGATGACATTGAGCTTGACGCCACATCAATAATATCGACACCCGCTTTGACCGCTTCAACGTATAAATTAACACCATTACCAGTTGTATCATGTGTATGCAGATGAATTGGTAAATCAACAGTTTGTTTCAATGTATCCACTAATTCATAAGCGGCCTGTGGTTTTAATAGACCAGCCATATCCTTAATCGCGATGATATGTGCTCCAGCTGCCTGCAATTCTTTTGCTAAATTCGCATAGTATTTTAAATTGTACTTAGTTTTATCAGGATCCAAAATGTCCCCGGTATAACACATTGTTGCTTCAGCAATCTTACCAGTATCTCGCACATATTGAATACTTTTTTCCATCTGTTCAATCCAATTCAAGCTATCAAAAATGCGAAAGACATCCATTCCTTCATGTGCAGACTGTTCAATAAATGCCTGCAAAGCATTATCAGGATAATTTTGATAACCCACCGCATTAGATCCCCGGAACAACATCTGAGTCAAAGTTCGTGGAATTAGTTGTCTTAGTTCACGTAATCGTGCCCATGGGTCTTCACCCAAAAAACGGTAGGCAACATCAAAGGTAGCACCACCCCACATCTCGTATGAAAACAATTGTGGCATTGCTTTTTGTAATTTAGCAGCAATCGATACCATGTCTTTAGTACGCATGCGGGTTGCAAATAAACTTTGATGTGCATCACGCATTGTCGTATCTGTTAATAATACTTTAGGTTGCTGCTGCAACCACTTTACAACTGCATCTGCACCGTCGCGATCCAACACATCCTTAGCAGTTACTAATCCACTTGGTAATTCTTCAAAGGTTTCATTATAACTAAATTGAGGATAGTATTTTTTTTCGCGGCTAACTCCAGGAAATCCATTAATCGTCGTATTGGCAATATAATGAATCAATCTAGCCTGTTCATCTTTTTCCGTCGTTAATTTGAATAACTCTGGTGTGTCATCAATGAAGGTCGTAGTCGCCTTTCCTGCACTAAATATCGGATGGGCAATCACATTTTTCATAAAATCAATATTAGTTTTAACACCGCGAATCGTAAATTCATCCAGAACCCGAATCATTTTATCGCAGGCCTCGCCAAACGTATCGGCATAGACAACTGCCTTAACCAACAGTGAATCAAAATAAGGTGTAATCACTGAGCCTGTAAAGGCGTTACCACCATCTAAACGGACACCATTACCACCTGGTGAAATATAACTTTCAATCTTACCAGTGTCTGGCATGAAATTATTCGCAGGGTCTTCCGTGGTCACCCGCGCTTGAATTGCTGAACCGTGATAAGTAATTTGTGCTTGCTCTGGTAAATTGATCTCTTCGTGCAAATCTTTGCCTTGCGCAATTAAAATTTGCGCCTGCACAATGTCATAGCCCGTGATCATTTCTGTAACCGTATGTTCCACTTGAATACGTGGATTAACTTCAATGAAGTAGAACTGATCTCCTTCAACAAGGAATTCAACCGTGGCCGCATTTAAATAATGCACATGCTCCATAAATCTAACGGCAGCTGCACAAATTTTTTGTCGTAACTCCACTGGCAATGCAGTTGCAGGTGCAATTTCAATCACCTTTTGGTTACGCCGCTGAACAGAACAATCCCGTTCAAATAAGTGAACAACGTGACCATGACTATCTGCCAGAATTTGAACTTCAATATGTTTGGGACTAGCCAAATATTTTTCAAGGTAAATTTCGCTGTCGCCAAATGATTGCTGAGCTTCACTCGCAGCGCGTTCGAAAGCTTCGACTAGTTGTGCCTCATGGATAACAACCCGCATACCGCGGCCCCCACCACCCATTGCTGCCTTAACAAAAATTGGGTAGCCAATTTCAGCCGCTAATTTTTTGGCCTCTTGAACATCTTTAACAGGTTCTTTCGTACCCGGAATTGTGGGAACATTGGCCTCGTTTGCCGCGATTTTGGCCGCAATTTTATCGCCAAACATTTCCAAATGTTCCACTCGCGGACCGATAAAGATAATATTTTCTTCAGCACATCGCTTAGCAAATTGTGCGTTTTCAGCTAAGAAACCGTATCCCGGATGAATAGCATCCACATGATGGGCTTTAGCTATTTGAATAATGCCTTCAATATCCAAATAGGCTTCAATTGGTTTTTTCCCTGCGCCAACTAAATAAGCTTCATCAGCCTTGAACCGGTGTTCAGAATATTCGTCTTCTTTTGCATAAATCGCAACGGCGGTCATTTTCAATTCATGAATGGCGCGAAAAATTCGTGTTGCAATTTCACCACGGTTAGCAACTAACACTCTTTGCATAGTCAATTCCTCCTAGCTTTCTACGGGTTGTAATCTTGCTTGCTTTTGTTCTTGTTTACTAATATTCAACACACAACCTAGTGCAGCACATAAAACGAGCATACTGGAACCACCATAACTAATAAATGGAAAAGTCACTCCAGTAATGGGCAGCAATCCAACCACACCACCAACATTAAACAACGTTTCAACGGTGATAAAAGTTGCAACACCATAACAGATTAATGAACTGTATGCATCATCAGCTCGAACACCTAACCAAATCGTTCGTGCAATAATAATCGTCAACAGTGTCAAAATGATTAAAATGGCGACTAGTCCTAACTCTTCACTAATCACGGCAAGAATAAAATCTGTATTCGGCTCTGGTAGATAACCCATTTTTTGGATGCTGTTACCTAGTCCTCGACCAAAAATACCACCATTGCTAATAGCATAGTATGAATTTACCAACTGGCTTCCGGCACCTCTAGCAGTACCAAATGGATTCACAAAAGCAATAATTCGCTGCAATTTATAAGACTTAATTGAGGAATTTTGGGCCATTTTGGTTAATACCGGTAACACGACAAAAATAAAAGCCGCAATGCCACCGAAGACAATCGATACACCTTTTCGCCATGAAATACCACTGGCCAACAACATAATTGCCACAATGGCTGCATTAATGACAGCCCCACCTAAATCAGGTTGAATTAAAATGAGAAGAATCATGCTGCCAGCAATTAACAATGGTCCCATCACTGAGCTAACAAATGATTGTTGAATGCGATTTTCATTTTGTGACAACATTCGTGCTAAATATAACACAAGAAAAATTTTACAGACTTCTGCTGGTTGAATACTCATGAATCCTAAGTTAATCCAACCGCGGGCACCGTTAACGGCCTGACCAAACAATCTGACAAATACCAATGATCCTAACAACCCGATTGCAAAAATCAATAAGATTTTTGGACTTTGCAAAATTTTGATGTTAATTGACCTGACAAACACCAATACTACAAAACCAACTACGACATACACCGCCTGTTTAATTAAATAAGCAGTTGGTGAACCACCATTTTGACTCGCAATGTCTGCACTTGATGAATAAACCATCACAATACCTATCAAACATAAAATCAAATAAGGAACAAACAAATAGTAATCAAAAAGTATTCTTTTTTTCTTTAACATAGCTTAATTGCCACCGATCGACACTCTTTCCAAAAAATGTTTTAAATTGAAAATATTATATCATAAACCACCGGTCAGATTTGAACGAGAACAAAAAAAGCAACCCAGAATTTTTAAATTCTTAGGTTGCTAATGTTATTTATTAATTGTAATTACTTTCTTGATGCAATTTTACGCTTTTTAGCTTCTTTTTCACGTGAATTACTATCAAGAATTTGCTTACGCAAACGAACACTTTCAGGTGTTACTTCACAATACTCATCATCGTTTAAGAATTCCAATGATTCTTCCAATGATAAATGAGTTGGTGTTTTGATTCTAGCCATATCATCAGAACCAGCTGCACGAACGTTCGTTAAGTTCTTACCCTTGGTAATATTGACAGTGATGTCATTTTCACGACTATTTTCACCAACAATCATGCCTTCATAAACTTCGGTACCTGGATCAATTAACAACGTTCCACGACTTTCAATTCCCATCATGGCATATGTGGTTGCCTTACCTGCATTCATTGAAACCAAGGTTCCCTTTTGACGACCAGGGTTCCAATTTTTGATAACTGGTGCATACTTTTCAAAGGTATGGTTCATAATTCCATAGCCACGAGTCATGGACATGAATTCAGTTGAATAACCGATTAAACCACGTGAAGGTGCTAAGAATGTCAGACGAGTTTGACCATTGTCTGTTGATTCCATATTTTGCATTTCACCTTTACGTTGTGAAAGACTATCAATCACACTACCTGTATATTCATCAGGTGTGTCAATTTGAACTTCTTCAAAAGGTTCTGACATAACACCGTCAATGTCCCGGTAGATAACTTCTGGCCGTGATGCTTGTAATTCATATCCTTCACGACGCATTGTTTCTACTAAGATTGATAAATGCAATTCACCACGACCTGAAACAACCCAGGCACCTGGATCCGTTGTATCTTCAACACGAAGAGAAACATCTGTATGCAATTCTGCCTTCAGTCGATCTTCTAGTTGACGAGACGTCACAAATTTTCCTTCACGACCTGCAAATGGTGAATCATTAGTTCTAAATGTCATTTGAAGCGTTGGTTCGTCAATTCGTAAAATTGGCAATGCTTCTGGTGTACTTGAAGCAGCAACTGTTTCTCCAACATTAATGTCATCCATTCCAGAAACGGCACAGAGATCGCCGGCCTTGGCTTCATCAATTTCAAGACGCTTCAAACCAAAGAAACCAAATAGTTTCGTTACACGGAAGTTTTTCTTTGAGCCATCAAGTTTCATAACAGTAACGTTATCACCGACTTTGATACTGCCACGGAACACACGACCAATTCCCACACGACCAACGAAATCATTGTAGTCTAACATTGCTACTTGGAATTGAAGGGGTTCATCAGAGTTGTCAATTGGCGCTGGAATTTTGTCGACAATCGTATCAAAAATAGGTTTCATCGTATGTTCTTGAGTACTAAGATCAGAATCATAACTAGAAGTTCCATTCATAGCTGAAGCGTAAACAACTGGGAAATCAAGTTGTTCTTCATCAGCGCCTAATTCAATAAATAAGTCCAAAACTTCATCAACAACTTCTTCAGGACGAGCACCTGGACGGTCAACTTTGTTGATCACCACAATGGGTGTTAAATGTTGTTCTAAGGCTTTTTTAAGCACAAACCGAGTTTGTGGCATCGTTCCTTCAAAAGCATCAACAACTAACAATACGCCGTCAACTAGACGCATAATTCGTTCAACTTCACCACCGAAGTCAGCATGTCCTGGTGTATCCAAAATATTGATTTGCTTGTCACCATATTTAACGGCAGTATTTTTTGAAAGAATGGTAATACCACGTTCACGTTCAATAGCATTAGAATCTAAGGCACGATCCTCAATTGCTGTATGTTCGTCAAGTGTATCTGATTGTTTTAACATTTCATTAACCAATGTTGTCTTACCGTGGTCAACATGGGCAATAATTGCAATATTTCTAATATCGTCACGTAATTTCAAAGTATTTCTTCCTTTCGTTGTACAACGTACAAATTGCATTTTTTCATAAAGGCAGGCTGTTGGCATAAAAAAACTGTGACAATCTGGTCACAGTCAACCAATCTAATTAGCAAGTTTGATAATTTCTTGACTTGCCCTTTCTGTCGCTACTAACACAACAGTATATGATAGCATATCTAAGGGCTTACCGTCAATACCTTTGACCGTCAATCCAAGTGCTTGTGCTAAAATTTTTCCGGCACCAAAATCCCACGGCTTCAAGTAAGAAATATAACCACCGAGTTGACCATTAATGACTGCACTAATTTCAATCCCTGCACTGCCATACATGCGAACACCACGGCTTCGTTTAGCAACTTGTTGCAAATTAGAAACATTATCCATCAATAATGGACCACTAATTGCAATTAACGTATCAGCCAGTGACTTGTTTTCAGGAGAGGTTACACGTTGGTCGTTAATGTAAACGCCAAATTGCGGCCCACCATGATATAATTTTTGATTCATGACATCCAGAATATAACCCAGTGTGCCAACACCGTCTTCATAAACTGCAATCATAATAGCAAAATTTGTTGACTGCATGACAAAATTCATCGTGCCATCAATTGGATCAACTACAAATATGCGACCTGTAGTATTGCTAATTTGGTTACCGAAACCCTCTTCCCCTAAAATTTGAGCATTAGGATCGATCTGTTTTAATGCTGAGATAATCAATTGTTCATTGTTCTTATCTACGTTAGTCACTAAATCGCGCCGACTCGTTTTTTGTTCAATCTTCAATGGTTCACTTAGCTTCAAACGGGTTTGGCGACCAACTGTCGTGATTAAGTCACTGATTTGTTCGTCCAAATTTTTCAAATCATCCATGCGTTGTCTCCAATCTAATCACGTTTTTAGAACTTTCTTTTGCTGCTTTAATTACGTCATATAAAACATAACCAGAATTAGTTGCAAATTCTTTGCCAAGCTGACTTTCTTCTGATTTTGCAGGCACGACCTGTTTAAATTTTTGATATTGATCAAGAACTGTCTGCCTTTTAACGCCACCTTCATATGCATCTTCAACAAGCTGTAAGAGTTGCGTTACGGTAATTAACTCATCTGTGGACCAGTCTAAATTTAATGGATAACTATATTCTTTACTCATTATATAAACCTCATTTAATATTAATCCAATAAATCATAACATAAAAACACCCTAATTCTTAAAGAATTAGGGTGTCGATATTTAAAATACTAAGATTTAAATGTGAGTTGGGAATCCTAAAGCAACGTCAGCTGCCTCTTGGATTGGTTCACTCAATGTTGGATGTGGATGAATTGTCAAAGCAACATCTTCAACGTTCATACCACCATTAACAGCAAGTGATAATTCAGCAATTAAATCACTGGCTTCAGGTCCGATTACTTGAGCACCAACTAAATTGCCTTCGTCTTTAGTATAAACTAAGCGAACAAAGCCATCTGGTTGATCAAGAGAAACGGCACGTGCATTACCAGCAAATGGGAATTTAGCAGTTGCTACTTCAAGTCCTTTGTCTTTAGCTTCTGCTTGGCTCATACCAACAGTAGCTAATTCAGGATCAGCAAAACAAACTGCAGGGATACCTACCCAGTCGTTAGCAGTTTTTTGTCCAGCAATTGCACCAGCTGCTGTTTTAGCTTCAAAGAATGCCTTATGAGCTAATGCGGCACCGGGCACAATATCACCAATGGCAAAAATGTTGTTAACACTTGTCCGACCTTGTGCATCAACTTCAACTAATCCACGATCAGATGTTTTGACACTGGTCATTTCAAGTCCAAAGTTATCAGTATTTGGCTTACGTCCAACTGAAACTAAGCAATAATCTGCTTTAACGTCAGTAGCTTTGCCATCTACTTCATAAGTCACAGTGACACTCTTGTCATCTTGAACTGACTTTTTAGCCATGGCATTGGTAATCACATCGACGCCTTTTTTCTTCAGCTTCTTCAATACGATTGAAACCATGTCTTTTTCAAAGTTAGGTAAGATTGATGGTGTTCCTTCAAGAATTGTAACGTGTGATCCTAAGTTTGCATAAGCCCCAGCAAGTTCAGTTCCAATGTAACCTCCACCAATAACAACCAATTCCTTTGGCACTTCAGTGAAGTTTAACGCACCTGTTGAATCAACAACGCGTCCCTCAAACTTGAAGTTAGGAATTTCAACTGGACGACTACCAGTAGCTAAAATCAAGTTCTTAAACTTAATAGTAGCCCCACCGCCGTTGTCCATGAATTGTTTTGGTCCTACTGACATAACACGAAGTTGTGAATCGTTGTCAAGAAAAGCTTCCCCTTCAATAACTTCAACCTTGTGTTTCTTCAATAGCATTTCAACACCACCGGTCATCCGTGCAACCACTTTTTCGTCTTTCCAAGCTTGAGTCTTGGTGAAGTCAAGGGTTGCAGGTTGAGTGGTAATGCCAAAAACTGATGCGTCATTTGCTTCTTGTAAGCGATGACCTGCATTAATCAATGCTTTTGATGGCACACAGCCGACGTTTAAACAAACGCCACCTAATGTTCCTTTTTCAATTAATGTTACTTTTTGGCCTAATTCTGAAGCACGAATGGCAGCTACATAACCACCAGGGCCTCCGCCAATAATCACTGTATCTTTTTCTTCAACATCTGCCATGAGAACATTATCCCTCCATTAGTAACATATCTGGATCATGAAGTAGCTGATTCATGTAGTTCAATGCGTTTTGAGCCAAAGCACCATCAATTAAGCGGTGATCATAACTCAATGACAATTTAAGCATCTTACCAACAACAATTTGGCCATCTTCATTAACAATTGGTTCGTTAGCAATCTTACCAACACCCAAAATAGCAACTTCTGGTTGATTGATAACTGGTGTAAACCAGCCACCACCGATTGAACCAACATTACTAATAGTGATTGAACCGCCGCTCATTGATTTTGGACTTAACTTATTATCAAATGCTGCCTGAGTATTTTCTGTGATTTCCTTAGCAATCTGGAACATACCTTTTGAATCAGCATTCTTAATGTTTGGAACATAAAGTCCATCATCAGTGTTAGTTGCAATTCCGATGTTGTAATAATGCTTATAAACAACTTCTTGCGTTGTATCATCAATTGAAGCATTCAATTCAGGGAATTTCTTAATTGTGGCAACTAAAGCCTTTACAATGTAAGGCAAGAATGTCAAATGAATTCCTTGATCACCGGCTGCTTGTTTGTACTTCTTACGGTTCGCCATCAAAGCACTAACTTCAACGTCATCAAATGATGTAACGTGTGGTGAAACATCCTTAGAATTTCTCATTGACTTAGCAATGATCTTTCTCATAGGTGTCATCTTTTCACGTGTTTCAAGTTCAGGTGTATCTGACTTGTATGCGGCAACAGCTTGACCACCGGCCTTTGCTGCTGGTGCAACAGCCTTAGGTGCAGCTGCTGGTGCTGTGGCTGCAGCTGGTGCAGCGGCACCGTTAAAGTTATCGATATCAGCTTTAACAACTTGACCATGTTTTCCACTTGGTTGAACCAATGAAATATCGATGCCTTTGTCACGCGCATATTGACGAACAGATGGCATTGCCAATACTAATTTATTTGGTTCTGCTAATGGTGCGACACTGCCACCTGCAGTTGGTGCAGGTGCTGCAGCTGCGCTAGCATCTGCAGCAGGAGCTGCTGGTGCAGCCGTTGAGGCTTCATGAGGCTTACCGTCATCGATTTGTACTAAAACGTCACCGATTTCGGCTGTTTCCCCTTCTTGTTTAACAATCTTCATAATTTTACCAGCAACTGGTGAAGGTAATTCTGAAACAGACTTGTCGTTTTGAATTTCAACCAGTGGGTCGTCTTCTTTAACGGTGTCTCCTTCTTTAACTAGCCATGAAGAAATATCTCCTTCAGCCATTCCTTCTCCAAGCTCTGGGAGTGTAAATTCATAATAGCCACCGCCGGCTGCAGGGGCAGCTGCTGGTGCAGCAGGTGCTGCAGCAGTATCAGCAGCAGGAGCCTCGTCACCTGTATCTGGTGAACCATCATCAATTTCTACTAAAGTATCTCCAATTTCAACTGTATCTCCTTCTTGAGCTACAATTTTCTTTACGGTACCGGAAACTGGTGAAGGTAATTCTGAAACAGACTTATCGTTTTGAATTTCAACTAAAGTGTCGTCTTCTTTAACGGTGTCTCCTTCTTTAACTAGCCATGAAGCAACTTCGCCTTCGGCCATTCCTTCTCCAAGTTCTGGGAGTGTAAATTTAAATGCCATGAAACAAACTTCCCTTCTTCATTTAAATAAGCCGCTTATCGCTAATTAATATTCCAACACTTCGCGAACTTTTGCTTCGATATCGTCTGCTTCAGGAATCCAAACATTTTCAGCTTGTGCAAATGGATATACACTGTTTGGAGCAGCAACACGAGCAATTGGTGCGTCTAGTGACATAATTGCATGTTCAGAAATCTCTGACGCAACTTGTGCACCAACACCAGCCATCTTTTGAGCTTCTTGAACGACTACAACTTTATGTGTCTTTTCAACTGAAGCAAAAATGGTATCTGTATCAATTGGAGATAATGAACGAAGGTCCACAACCTCAACTGAAATATTTTCTTTTTCAAGTTTTTCAGCTACTTTTAGTGATTCATTAACTTCAGCACTATAAGCAACAATTGTTAAATCAGTTCCTTCACGAACAACTTTAGCTGTGTCCAAAGGAACGGTGTATTTTTCATCAGGAATATCGTCTTTCATTGAACGATATAACTTCAAGTTTTCCATGAATAGCACTGGGTCATTATTTTCAATTGCTGAAATAACTAAACCTTTAGCGTCATATGGATTACTTGGTGTCACAACACGTAAACCTGGAATGCCAGTAAAGAAATTTTCCAAGTTATCAGCATGCATTTCAGCAGTATGTGTCCCACCACCAAATGGTGTTCTGATTGTGATTGGTGAGTGCTTTAAACCACCAAATCTAAATCTCATACGTGCCATTTGACCTGCAATTGAATCTACAGCTTCAAATGTGAAACCCATAAATTGAATTTCAGGAATTGGACGCCAACCAGTTAAGCCTAAACCAATTGCTAATCCTAAAATACCTGATTCTGCAAGTGGCGTATCGAATACTCGATCTTCACCATACTTTTCTTGTAAGCCTTGAGTGGTACGGAACACACCACCGTTTTTACCAACGTCTTCACCAAAAATCAGAGTCTTTGGATCTTCATTTAGAACAATATCTAACCCATCGGTAATAGCTTGAATGTAACTTTTTTTAGCCATGATTACTTCGACTCCTTTGCTTCAAATTCTGCAATTTGTTTCTTGATGTCTGGGGTTGGTACCTCAAAGGTATTCTTCAACATGTCGGTAACCTTTTCAGGTGCAACACCATCAGCTTCTTTAATTGCATCTTTAAATGAATTCTTGCATTCTTCTGCATATGAATTTTCTTGTTCTTCAGACCATAAGCCTTTTTCGCCAAGATATTTACGCATCCGAATTAATGGATCGTTTTCAAACCATGGTTTTTCTTCTTCTTTTGTACGATAACGACTAGGATCATCACCGGCACTACTGTGGGCACCGAAACGATAAGTTAATGTTTCGATCATTGCTGGACCATTACCGGCTGCAGCAAATTCACGTGCTTCTTTAGCCACGGCATAACAAGCAAGAACATCCATACCATCAACTTGGACACTTGGAATTCCAGCAGCGATTGCTTTTTGAGCAATTGTTTGTGCTGCAGTTTGCTTTGCGCGAGGAACTGAAATAGCATATCCATTATTTTGAATGATGAACACTGCAGGGGCTTGGAAAGCACCAGCGAAGTTCATACCTTCATAAGTATCACCCTGTGATGAACCACCATCACCTGTGTAGGTAAATGCAACTGCATCTTCCTTATTTTTCTTTAATCCTAATGCAACACCGGCAGTCTCAACAATTTGAGCACCAATGATAATTTGTGGCATTAATGCACGTGCTTTGAATTGATTTCCAAGCAGGTGTCCACGTGACCACAAATATCCTTCAGCAACTGTTGCGCCATGTTGAATTAATTGTGGAATATCACGATAAGCAGGTAACAGGAAGTCATTATCTTTAAATGCAGATACAGTCCCCATTTCACTAGCTTCTTCTCCATAAGTTGGAGCATAGAATCCTAAACGTCCTTGACGTGAGAAGTTCATAGTTTGTTCATGCAATGCACGTTCCCAAACCATTTTCTTCATGAAATCAACCAACTCATCGTCGGAAAAGTTTGCCATCAAATCCGGGTTAACGACCTTGCCGTCGTTATCCAAAATTTGAACCGGTTTGAAATCGCTGCCTAAATTTTCTTTAATTGCAGCAAAATCAGCGGCTTTCTTGCTTGCCTTGGCCATAATCAACACATTCCTTTCTACTTTTGTTAAGCGCTTTCAAAAACCACTTAAAAAGCACTTCACCTTGTTACAACTACGAGTATACACCAAAGACATCTTAATGCAAGCCCTTTCATGATCAAAAATTTAACTTCTGTATTGTAAGTTCAGCATACTTAACAGTTCAATATTTCACAAACTAAATTTTCTCCTTTCAAACATATCGATTTTTATGATAAAATGGACTGATGCTTTATAACAAACTTAATTTGGAGATGAAATCCTTGATATTAATGAAAGATATCATCCGAGATGGTAATACAACACTGAGAAAACAAGCCGCAAAAGTTACATTCCCTTTATCAGAGGAAGATCGGCAACTTGCACATGATATGATGGAATATCTTGAAGTTAGCCAAGACCCTGATTTATGTAAAAAATATCAACTTCGCGCTGGAGTTGGTTTAGCTGCACCGCAAGTAGATGTATCCAAACAGATGGCTGCTGTTTTAGTGCCTTCGGATGAAGAAAATGAAGGCCCTCTTTTTAAAGATGTCATTATCAATCCAGTTATTATCAGTGAATCTGTTCAACCTGGAGCATTGACAGAAGGTGAAGGCTGTTTATCCGTTGACACTGATGTACCTGGTTATGTACCACGACATGATCGTATTACCCTAAAATATAGTGATGTTGAAGGTAAGGAGCACACCATTCGCTTAAAACATTATCCTGCAATTGTGTGTCAACACGAAATTGACCACTTACATGGCACCCTCTTCTATGATCATATTAATAAAGAACATCCATTTGAAGCACCAGAAGGTACCGTTATGTTCAGTTAAAAAGAGTCTGCCGACGGCAGACTCTTTTTTATACAAAATATTGTGAATATTTTTACAATATTATGCTTTTTATTTTAACTTTTTCAAATCATGCACATATTCAAAAGTTGCTTCGTTCATTAGATAAGCAATATCTAAATGTAACGTCTGCTTGTACAGCCAAGCATCTGTCACCACAAAAGCTTGCGTCGCTTGTGCCGTCTTTTCAACTTGTGTATTAACAGCATAAGTTGATAGTTCTTGGGTTAATAGCCCTTTAATTGACGCTAAATCATCTGAAACAACATCTTGCACTTTAAAAACATATTCAAATGCCATGACTCCTCTGCCCCACACATCTGCAACTTTCTCAGACTCATCAAACTGGCTTTCTTTGTCCTGTAATAAATCGCTTTGCACCAAAATGGGTAAACAAGCTTTAACGGCGTCATCTGTTACATCTTGTGCTTGCTTTCTGACAATTAATGTCGCATGTTTAGTGATTTCATAATGGATAAATAAATAGATGCAGATTGCCAAAATAAATACAACTATCGTGATTACACCTATTGACATACTTTGGCCACCTCCTGTTGTTCAACTAAAGCATACCATGATTTAGTTGTTTTAAGTAGTAATAACAGTGAACAAGGAATTTAATTCTACCCCCATTCAGTTCAGTGTGCTAAAATTAATTTTGTTCATTAATATAGATAAAGGAAGTTACGTAATGCTGTTTAAAGTTTATTACCAAGCTACTAAAGTTCGAAATCCTAAACGCGAAGACACATTATCATTGTATGTTGAAGCTGCTAGCGAATCAGAAGCACGTATCATGGTCGAACAAAATACTGATCATAATATTGAATTCATCGAACAACTAGATGACGCTACTGCTGCTTACGAAAAACAAAATCCTAATTTTCAAGTTACCACTTTTTAGGACTACCACTGAGAACTCAGGTCGACCCTGAGCTCTTTTTTTGTGTTCACCCAAAAAATTACTGTATTTTTCCTATTTAATTCTTGTATAATATTAAATAGTTAAATTTGCGGAGGCACGTTATCACTAATGGAATTTTTAATCATTTTAAATAAACATGCAGGTAGTGGCACTGCCGCGAAAGTATGGCAACAAATCGAACCAGAGTTAAACCGTCGACAAGTTGACTACCAACTTAAAATTTCACAGTATCCTGGCCACACTACCTATTTGGCTAAGCAATATGCCATTCATGCAACCAATCCAAGTCAAGCGGTTCTGCTAGTCATTGGTGGTGATGGAACATTGCATCAGGCATTGAATGGTGCCTTACAAGCCAATTTGAGTGTTAAACTACCGCTAGCATACATTCCCGCTGGTTCAGGCAATGACTTTGCCCGTGGTTTAAAAATGAAAACCAACCCGCTTGCGGCTTTGAATCAAATTCTGAATTGCCAAAAGCCCATTGACATTCACATTGGTCAGTATCGTGAAAATATAAAAAACGAATCCGGCTACTTCGTCAATAACATCGGCGTTGGTTTTGATGCTGCCGTTGTTAGTCAGACCAATTCTTCTACCAGTAAAAAAAGACTAAATAAATATCATTTAGGTTCGTTATCTTACCTATCTTCCGTCATTGGCGTCTTATATCACCAATCAAATTTCGAACTTAATGTTGAAACTGATTCTGCTCATGATATTTATCGACAAGCCTTTCTTGTCACCACTTCTAACCATCCATATTTTGGTGGTGGTGTTGCCATTTTGCCCAGTGCGTCAGTTTTTGACGATAATTTGGAACTGGCCGTTTTTGAAAAGAAAAACTGGTTAGTACTTGTGTGGGTGGCAATTTTGTTAATGTTTGGAAAGCATCTAAATTCACGTTTTTTCCACCACTATAAATCACCACACATCAGGGTCACAACCACTTCGCTGGAATATGGTCAGATTGACGGTGAAGTGATGGGTAATCGCTTTTTCGATCTTCAAATGAACGTTTCTCAGTATCCATTTTGGATAGATTTAAATGCATAATAAAAGGTTCAGCTTACACTAATGTAAACTGAACCTTTTTCATTAATCCTCTGACGCTTCCATAGCATCGAGAATCATTCTTAATTGACTGCACTTTTCACGCAGTGCCGTCATTTCACGTCCGTATTTTGGCTCAATTGTAACAGTATTTATCTCTTGACGATTAGCCATCTTGGCTTCTTCACGACAAATGTGTTGCAAGTCATTTTGAGCATCAGCTAATTCTTGCTGAATCTCAAATCTGTTACTCACCTCAAACACTCCCTTAACTCAAAAGTAAAGTATTAAAAGCAAACTCAAATTTGCAACTCTGAATATACCACCATCTTACAAAAAAGTTAACCTTTTTTTGATTACAGTTATGTTACGTGAATTAAGAGAATTTTAGTTTCATTAAATAGTGTAAAATTTGAGTTATCATCTTCTAAATGTTTATTTCTTGAGACTTGCACTCGGATTAGATCGTCCTTATTTTTTTATTAGACAAAAAAGCCAACGAGATTCGTCGTTGGCCCTTATCATTCAATAAATAAAAATTATTTAACAGTTCCAGCAAAACTTGGCATAAAATAGCTGCTGATCGTTTGAATTTGAACATTTTGTCCTTCAGTTGGAGCTGCCACATATTGGTTATTACCAATGTAAATAGCCGCATGGTATGTTGCCCCAGCACTACCCCAGAATAAAATGTCACCTGGTTGTGCGGAAGCGACAGAATGTTTGTTTACAGAAGATTCCAATGCCACCGTATAATGTGGCAAATTAATACCTTCAGCGTGAGAATAGACATATGCAACTAATCCAGAACAATCCATTCCACTCAGAGATGAGCCGCCCCAAACATAAGGAATATTTGCACCGGCTAATTTAACGGCTAAACTAACTACAGAACCAGATTGTAAGTTTGCATTACTTGTTGTAGTTGAACTTTGATTCGTAGTAGCAGGCGTACTTTGCTTGTTGCTGTTATTAGCAGTTGTTGCATTAACTGATTGAGTTGTTTGTGTTGCTGCTGGTGCGACACTGCTTGCTTGACTAGAAGCGCTTGTAGCAACTGAAGAAGTCGTTGCAGTGGTGTTTTGCGCAGCAGGTGCGCTAGAAGCTACCGCACTACTTTGTTGTGTAGCGTTTGTTGCTTGACTAACTGCGCTTGAACTAACTTGTGCACTAGCACTGGTTGCCTGACTAGCTGCGCTATTTGTAGTTGCTGCATCAGCTTGTTGGTCTGTAACCTTAGCGGCAGAATTTGCAACAGGAGCAGCACTGGCTGGAGCTGCACTCGGTGCGATTGTAGTAGTTTTAGCAAGCGTGTCACTATTAGGAATAGTTAAAACTTGACCAGCAACAATCTCATCTGGATTGCTAATACCATTTGCTTGCTCTAAAGCAGCCAACGAAACACCATAATGAGCGCTAATTTCAGAAAGGGTTTCACCATTCTGAACAACATGTTGGCCACTCTTTTCTACTGCAGCACTGCTAGTAGCAGTGGCTGTACTGGTTTTTGTTGGTTGTGTTGCGGTTGTACCGCTCAATTCAATTTTTTGACCAGCATAAATTAAATCCACACTAGAACTGACTTTTTTAATGGTCGAAGCATTTTTAGCTTCAAGATCCTGCACTGACACGTGATACTTTTGAGCAAAATCCCAAATTGTGTCACCATCTTTGACCGTCACTGTACTTGCATTGGCATTTTGTGCACTGAATGCTAATAAACTAAGTGCGCTAACAGCACCAATCGTAACTCCCTTAATGTATTTACTATTATTTGTCATTTCTGTTTGGTTGTTTTTTACTTTGGAATACACACTCGACATATAGACGCCACTCCTCGTATATTTTTAAATTTAATTTTTCAAGATTAGTTTCTAAAAAATTCACATGAGTGGGTGTTTTTCAATACTGATAGACCCCACCAATTAAACGTTGGTACCAGAATAACATGTTAATTGTATTATGAAAATATTTTGCAGGCTCATACAACTAATTTTGCTCTTAAAATAGATATTTTATGCATATACCAAACACGCTTCAAGACGGGCCTTAATACATTTTTAAGCATCTTAACCAAATCATATTACATTTATGTTACAACTAAAGACTAAATGCTATTCTCGTGTTAATTTTATCTTTTCATGGTCGTGATTGATCAACATTGTTTTCTTTTGTAACTTGATTCTACTAATCTGTTGATTACCAAATTGATGATACATATCAGCGTTTGAAACTACTTCCTGTGCACTAACTTGATTTCTTTTCAGGCTTTGTTTATTCGCAAATGTTTTAACAATGACTTGATCAGGCTTAGCAGTTATATTAGCACCTTTCTTACTGTACTTTCCTTGATAAACTCGCTGCCAACACTGGCTAACTGTATTAGTTTCTATCAATTGGTAGCGTCGATGTTCTTTAAATGAAATTTTCATAGTAACTTGCCCACGTTTAGCGTACACATTTTTTCCTTGCCAACTTCCTTTATTTTGAACAATTCTTTGTACATTAGATTTGGTTTGCTTGGATTGACTTTTATGTTGATTAGCTAGTGTTAGTACTGTAGCCAAAACTCCAGCTACAACTATGATGACTGCAATAATCCAAACAAACTTCTTTCTTCGATTTAACATTAAACCGCACCCCTCATATATTGGTATTGACTATTATTGATAATTTCATTTTAACGCAAAAAATCACGAACCTAAATGATCCGTGACTTTTGTTTGCATTGATTCAATTCAAAATTTATTTTGCTTCTTCAGTTTTAATTTCAGTCAATGTAGGAATCGACGGCATTGCCCCCAAATGCTGCACCGTAATTGAAGAAGCTCTTTGTGCAAATATTAATGCAGTTTCAATATTACTGAAGTCTTTTTTCAACTGAGAGCTTAGGGCCCCAATGAAAGTGTCACCTGCAGCTGTTGTATCCACTGCCTTAACTTTAAATGCTGGGACAAAACCATGTCCAGTTGGAGTTGAATAAAATGCACCTTTGCTACCAACAGTGATGATGACATTTTTAACACCCAATTCTGCAAATTTTTTAGCATTTGCCACCATTGAGTCTTCATCTGTCACTTCAATTCCTGTCAAAAGAGCACTTTCAGTTTCGTTAGGAATAATAAGATCTGTTGACTTTAAAATATCGCCATCTATTTCATGTGCAGGCGCAGGATTTAAAATCGTCATGACACCAACACTTTTAGCATATTCAAATGCCTTAGCAGTTGCTGATTGTGGTGTTTCAAATTGAGCAATTAAAAAATCAGATTGCTTGATATCCGCCTGGGCACTTTCGTCAATTTCGTTTGGACTTAGCGTTTGATTCGATCCACCAAAAACTAAAATACTATTCTGACCATTCTCATCAAGCATAATGTAAGCTTGACCAGTACCAACAAGTTTATCCGTAGCGATTGAAGTTGTATCAACATCATTATCTTGCAGCGATTCTACCATAAAGTTCCCCGCATCATCATTTCCGACTTGACCAATGAATTTTGTTTTAGCACCAGCGCGACTAGCGGCCACAGCTTGATTAGCCCCTTTTCCACCAGGCGCAGAACTCTTATCATTCATCGATAGCGTTTCACCGGGTAATGGAATACGCTTAACTCGAAAAATTGTATCAACATTTAAACTTCCTAACACCGTTACTGTATTGCTCATGAAGTTACCTTCCTTAATCTAATTTATGACCGATAATTAAAGCGCACAACTTTTAAGTTGGCGCTTCCATATCAACTATTAAAGTATAGCAGAAAACGCATACTGCCTCAACAAATCTTGCTATTACCATGTAATTGTATATAACAACCAATTTAATTGTGCATCACAAATTTATGATTGAACACTTAACCACATTTTTAGCATAAAGTAATAAATCTCAATTTCTGGAATATCTTTTTTAACTGCTTTTCCTAATGTTGCAATCACCGTTTTGGACAAATCAAATAACGAACGGTTACTTTGAATCATGGCTAACTGGTGTGTTGTAAACATTTGACTTAATTGATGTGTCTTAGGAGCACCATTCTCGTATCTGAGATAGAGAATATACAATTCCGTCAGCAAAAATTCCGATGAAACTAAATTAATTTCATCGTGCTGCTTCAAAATATTTTGGATAATGGCCAAAATATTTTTTTGTGATCCTGAGTCAAGTAATGGATATTCTTCCAACAACTTCTTTATATCGCTGATTTGGTTTGTTTCTATAAAATCTTGCAAAATCATGCGCATTGCCCGTCGAATATCGGTTTCTAATCCCTTAACTCGAACTGAACCTAAGCCGTAATCCGTAATGAGATCAAAGGCAATCATCATCTCTTGAATAACAGGTAAATCGTCATCCACATTGCCTTGTTGTCCTTCCTCTAGTGACTTAATTTGAACCTTATTATCTGAACTTGCGAGTAATTTTAACGCAATGGTATTTCTACGCTTAATGACATTCGGGTCTATACTTGTCATTGTTCTTACCTCCATCATTTGCCTACCTTCATTATCTGTCAATTATGATTACCACACAAGTATAATGACGATTATTTTCCGTAGTTGACAATTAATAATTGGACGTGTATTTTAGAATTATTAAATTTAGATGAGAAAACATGATGACTAGTCAGTAATTTAACTTCGACAAATTTAGAGAGCCTTGTATCGGTGCAAAAAGGTATTTGTTAGTTAGATGAATATCAACTATGAGTGACATACAACTCTGTATGTGGGGAATACACCTCATTAACAAATGAACTAACTAAACTAAATTAAGTTAGTTACTGAGCTGACATTAGCAATAATGACAGAAAATTTGGTGGTACCACGTTAACACGTCCTTATTATTTTAAGGGCGTGTTTTTTCATCTAAATTAACAAAGGAGGCGCTTATTTTACCACCATCTAGCCATCACAAACATACATACACATACATAGTCAAAATTAGGAGGAACTACATATGACAACTCAAACAGATCTTACAAAAGCAACCACCACTGAAACCAAATTTGCCCAAACACTTTTTAATGCGTTAACTACCCAAAATAAATTAACTGAAGAAGATTATCGTGATTTAGTTCAAGATGACGATACCGCCTATCGTGTCCAATATGCATTAACGCAACTTAAAAACGAACCCGTTGGTGGCTATAAAGTTAGTTTAACCAGCAAGCAAACTCAAGACATGTTTGATGCTGATGCCCCACTTTATGGTGCTGAAGTAGCGAGTCAATGGCTTCAATCACCAGTTAATGTTAAGCTGACTGATTTAATGGAACCACTGGTAGAAGTTGAATTAGTCTTCCGTGCCACTGAGGATCTTGATCCCACTGACTCATTAGAAAGGCTACTAGCTAAAACTACAGTTGCTCCGGCTCTAGAACTCCCTGACGCGCGGTTTAAAAATTGGTTCCCAGCGTTATCAAAGCACATGGTCATGTCTGATAATGCAGTAGCTGGACGCGTCGTCTATGGTCAAGAACAAGATACTAGTAATTTCACAGTTGACGATCTAACGAGAGTTCAGGCTGAGTTAAAATTGAATGGTGAATCATTAGCATCTGGGGATTCCAGTGAAGTTTTGGGAAATCCACTCAATTCACTTCAATGGCTAGTTAAAAAGCTGAACAGCCAAGGACAAACATTGAAAAAAGGACAACGTGTTTCTAGTGGTACGTTCGTTTTACCACCACATCTCCAAAAAGGACACTATACTTGCCACTTTACTAGTGGACTTGGTGATGTTGATTTGACAGTACAATAGTATTATTTAATGCCTCTGAAACATTCACCAAATGATGTCTTGCCATCTGATTAATCTACCATTTTTTAATTGGAAAAATATTTACTAAATTTGCGATAAATTAGTTGCTATCTATACCAAATATGAGTTAAAATCTATGCAATCGATTAAGAAGAGAAGGCGATTTAGTGGTAAATTTATATTTTCATACAAATGATCCATCCAAGAGAAAAGCCGTTAAATGGCTCGCCGAACATTCAGTAGATATTGAACAACGTAACATTGAAAACCAATCATTATCAGAAGATGAAATCATGCACTTACTGACACTTTCAATTGATGGTACTGACGAACTCATTTCAAAACGTTCAAAGTATACTAAGGCCTTGAATATGGATCCAGATGACATGACAATTAATCAGCTAACAGCTGCAATTCAAAGAAATCCGCACATTCTAAAAAATCCCATTATTTTTGATAAGCACAAAATCACTGCTGGATTTGATTTAGAAAAAATTGGTGCTTTTATGCCAAAGAAATTGAGAAAACTTGAATTGTCTAGTTTATTTGCTAAACTTAAACCTGGAAACGGGCAAAATATTAAGTTAGCTTAATTAAAAAGACTCGCTTGTGCGAGTCTTTTTTGTTCAACCACTAAAATAAGACATATGGGGTATGAATTGATGAAACAAGTTACGATTTACATGATTCGTCATGGTGAAACGATTTTCAATACAATGAATAAACTTCAGGGTTGGGCTGATTCGCCACTGACACCTAAAGGCATTGATCTGGCTAAAACGACTGGTAAAAATTTAGCTAATACTCATTTTGATTACGCTTTTTCTTCAGATATGAAACGTGCAATTGATACTGCTAAACTAATTATGGCCAGTAATCCTAGTTTAAAAAATCATTCTCTTACCCAACTCACCAATTTTCGTGAAGCATTCTTTGGTGGTTTCGAGGGACTAGACAATGACCGTGTTTGGAATCAGGTTGCCACTCCCTATGGTGGACACACCCAAACGGATTTGTTGGAAAAAGTCACACCAACTGTTGTACGAGACAGAATGCATCAAGCTGATCCAACTGGATTTGCAGAAACTGGCGAACAATTTTGGACGCGAGTAAACGCCGGCTTTGAAAAATTATTGACAGTCATGCAGGATCAATCAAGTGCTATTTTAGTGGCTCACGGTACCTTAATTCGCTCAATTGCCATAACCTATGGTCAAAATAAATTTGATGCCGTTCACCACTTTCCAGACAACGGGAGCGTTACTAAACTTCAATTACAACCCAATCAAGTAACCGTGCTTTCCTATAATGAACAACACTAAAATTTGTAATTTAAAAACGAGGCTTATTCGTCAGCTAGACAGATAATCCTCGTTTTTTTAAATATCAAATATTAATCAATGCCCTTCCAAACGTATTGAGCACGTTCGCCACCAATTAATTTTGGTCGGCTTCTTAAATAAGTAACATGCGCAGATCCCACTTCTTTAACGGAAGTTCTGACAGGAATTTGCACAAACTTAACGTGCATTCCAATGGAAGTATCACCGATATCAATGCCACCATCCGCAACGATATGTTCAACTTCTACTGGATCACTAAATCGTTCATAAGCAGCCATTTGTGTTGCCCCACCTGCGTGAAGCGCAGGTACAACAGTAACGGGATCAAAGCCACGTTTTTTTGCTTCACTCCGCTCTAATAATAAAGCACGATTCAAATGTTCACAGCCTTGAACAGCAAGATGAAGGCCACGTTTCTCAATCATTGGTAAAATAACATCAATGACCATGCGCCCAATTTCTATTGAAGAATCTTTACCGATTCTTTGTCCATGAATTTCGCTAGTGCTGGATCCCAAAACAATCAGTGCATCTTCTTGAAAATCTGACTCCGTAAAAAATTCCTCTAACCCTGTTGTTAATTGCTTTCGTGCTGCAGCTAAATCGAATTCAGCCATTATATTCGCCTCATTTAATAGTATTTGTGTACATTGTAGGTTGCTCTTCATGAATAGTAAAGCAACTTTGCTTATAATTTAACGTTTTTGTTATCTCGACTAACAAACAGTGCATCAACCGGTTCATTGTTATGAATATGCGAAATAGCCTGTCCGAACAACGGGGCCACAGAAAGTTGAATTAACTTACTAGTCTGTTTTTGTTCAGGAATATTAATTGAATCCGTCACAATCATCTTGTTGATCGGCGATTCTTCAATTTTAGTCATCGCATCCCCAGAAAAAACAGGATGTGTCGCACAAGCATAAACATCTTTAGCCCCAAAATTTTTGACAGCTTGCGCCGAAACTGCCATACGTACGCCAGTATCAACAATATCATCCACTAAAATGGCTGTTTTACCACTGACGTCTCCAATCACATACTCAGGCACTGCTTCGGTCTTACGCTCAATTTCTTCAGGATTACGGTTATCAATAATGGCAATTGGCGCTTTTAACAATTCTGCAAATTTACGTGCTCGTGAAACACCTGCATGATCAGGGGCCACCACGACGACATTATCTAACAGTTGGTGGCTATAAAAATAATTTGCAAGTAATGGTGCAGCTAATAAGTGATCCACTGGAATATCAAAGAAACCTTGCACTTGTGCAGCATGTAAATCAAGTGTAATCACGCGATCCGCCTGATCCATTTCAATTAATGATGCAATTAATTTAGCGGTAATCGGTTCCCGCGAACGGGCCTTACGATCCTGTCTTGCGTAACCATAATATGGCAAAATCACATTAATTGTTTTCGCACTTGCCCGACGAAGCGCATCAATCATAATTAACAATTCCATTAACGTTGAATTAACGGGATCTGATATTGACTGAACAACGTAGACTTCACATCCTCGTACACTTTCGTCAATACTAATTTGAATTTCACCATCGGCAAATTTTTTGATTGTTGCATTACTAAGCTGCATTTTCAACTGTGCAGCAATTTTTTGAGCCAATGGTTGATTTGAATTTAAGCTAAATAATCTCACGTTACCCGCTTGTTTCATTTCTGCCATTTACACGATCCTCCAGTGATCACTTTTTATCTGCTTTTACTCTCCATTATCGCAACATTTACTTACATGTGCAAGTATCTATCCCGATTAGACCGCCATAAAATCATCAGGTTTAATCCCATGCATGCCAATCATTGGATCAACCTTACCATTTGCAATCATTGCTTGTGTTAGTTGATGATTTTCAGTGATGCTAGGTTCGTCATCATTTGAAACTATTTCATCCTGTTCATTAGTTTTATCTAGTTCATCAATGGCCGCTTCTTGCTGATCAATCGTTTCATCATTGAAAGTAGCTCGTAATCGTAACGGTAATGACGTTTTCCGATTAACAGATTGATTTTCAATACATGCCGCAAAAGCTGATGGCTCCCCCACCATGATCAGCTTACTCTGCGCTCTTGTGACCGCTGTATAAAGCAAATTACGTTGTAACATTTTATGAAAAGCATTCACTAGGGGCAAAATCACCATTTGAAATTGACTCCCCTGTGACTTATGAATCGAAATACAATAAGCTAACGTAATTCGTTGCCATTCATTACGTGGATAGGTGACCTCTGTTTGTTCAAATGCAATGACTAGTGCATCAGATTTATTTTCCTTACCATTTTTAAGTGCTGGTTCAATTCCCACAATTGTCCCAATATCTCCGTTAAATACGTTATCTTCTGGACTATTGACTAAGTGCAGTACCTTATCACCAATCCGAAAGTGTTGACCACGAAATTCAACTTCTTTACGTTGCTGCTGACTGTTATCATTAAACACGTTTTGAACCAGCGTATTTAATTGATTAATGCCAGCGCTGCCACGATACATCGGTGCGAGAACTTGCACATCTTTCGCATCGAATTTTTTTTCCATGGCTTTTTTGGTAATTTGCTCAACCACATCGGCCACTTGATATTGCTCGCAAGCAATGAAGGAACGATCCGGAAAATTAGTAGTGAGATCTGCCGGTACCTGTCCCATTTTGATATGGTGAGCTAATGGGATAATGGAAGAATCCTCATTTTGTCGGTAAATTTGCGTTAATTCTTTTTTTGGTAACTGTTCAAAATCCAGTAAATCATGAAAAACTTGACCCGATCCCACTGATGGCAACTGATCTTTATCTCCAACAAACACGACTTGCATGGTGCTGGGAATAGCTTGAAGTAACGCTTTGAATAGTAATGTATCAACCATAGATAACTCATCAATAATCAATAAAGCACCATCTAGATCTTTGACATTCATGTCACTGGCGGCTTCACGGCCATTTAATCCTAACAGACGATGAATCGTACTTGCCGGTAATCCTGTTGTTTCACCCATTTGTTTAGCAGCCCTTCCAGTAGGCGCAGCTAATAAAATTGGAAATGGTTGTTGTTTATATTCATTGATGTCCAGTGAATAATCATGGAGTTTGGCAAAAGCGGCAACGATGCCATTAATAATGGTTGTCTTACCCGTGCCTGGACCACCTGTTAATAAGAAGATTCGTGATTTAAGTGCCGCTAAAATGGCTTCTTCTTGTGATTGATCATAATCGATGTCCAATTGTCGTTCCACTTGTTTTAAAGCTTTTTGAGCTTGTTTTGCAGAGGTTTCCAACTCTACGGCAGTTTGAATTCGATAAAGATGTTGTGCAATTTGCCATTCTGCTTGAAATAATGTTGCCGGATAAATTCGATCATCTTGGGCAACCACCTCATTTTGTTTAGCCATGCCAATTAATTCTTTAGACACTGCATTGGGTGCGATCGCAGTACTACTATTTTCTTCTAATAATGCCAATGTTTTAGTAACCAGTGGCTTTGCGGTTGTATATGTATCGCCAGTTTGCACTGTCACATCATCTAAAACTTGTAAAATTGCTGCTTGCACGCGCCGTGGATCGTCTAACTCAATGTGCAATTTTTGGGCAACTGCATCAGCCCTTTTAAAACTAATACCATCAATATCAGCAACCAATTGATAGGGATTTTGCATAATAATTTCCAATGTTTCATCCCGATATTTTTCATAGATTGCGCCAGCTAAAGAACTCCCAAAGCCAAAATCATTTAGCCCGATAATAATTTTATCCATGCCTTGAACGGTATTCAAATGATCAACTAACGTTTGAACTAAATTTGGTTTCAAATGTAACGGCGCTAACACTGTGCTGTCTGCGACTATTTTATTAATCGCATTCAAGCCCAGTTGATCAACAATTTTTTCAGCTGTTTTTTTGCCAATACCTTTAAATTGGTCACCAGACAAAAAATTAATAATACCTTGTTTAGTAGTTGGCTGCGCCTGCGAATAATTAGTCGCCTGAAATTGTTGGCCATATCGTGGATGATTCACAAGCTTGCCGATAAATTTATAACTAGTTTCCTCATTAATATCTCCAAAATTGCCTGTCACGACAATTTCTTCTTCTGGAAACTCAATATTGGTTTGTTCAATTTGCACCAGCAATACTTTATAAAATCCATCATCACTCGCAAAAAAAGTCGTAATTAGTTTGCCAATTAAAAAAGCAGGCTCAGATGGTTGTTCAAATAAGTTCATTGAATTATCCATCAGAAAGCCTCCCTTTTTATTTTTTATTCTTTAAAACTTTTTGAATGTCGTCAATTCGACTTTCACTTTGTTTGTAATAGTCTGGATCAAGTTGCTTGGCTTGTGTCAAATAATCTGTGTAGTCTTCCCCAAGAACCATCGCAACTAATCCCCGATTAAACTGCGTATCGGCGCGACCTGGGTGAAACTTCAAAATCTGATCGTAAAAGTCCCCAGCTTGCTTAAATTCACCAATCGCTAGCAAACAGTCTCCAATCACTTGATTAATCTCAGGATCTTGCTTACGCAAATCATGGGCCGTCAATCCATAAGCAATTGCGCGCTTATAGTCTTTTTTTTGCATTAGGCTTTGTGCCATCATCAAGTAAGCATCCGCCTTTAGTTTATGATCACTAATTTGATCATAATAGGTAATTGCCTCATCATACTTGCCAACTTCATAATAAACGTTTCCGAGTCCATACTTTAATAAATTTTGGCTTTTTTGGTCATGTTCAAAACGACCAATCGCTTTCATGTAAAGTTCTTCAGCCTGCTCGAAACTATTGAGTTTCGTTAATAAACTCCCCAAGTCATAATAATTTTGCACTTTGTCGGGTTGTGCATCAATTGCATCAACGAGTTTTTGAACCAACTGCTCAGATTGAACTTTTTGCTGACTGCGTTTTGTACTATCTTGTTTTTCTGCCATAGTTTCTCTCCTAAATCGTATCCGTTGGATCACCTTGATGTGTTAAATAACTCGTGTCGTTCCATTTTAACAACTCAAAATGAGCTCCTTGATCTAATGTTTCCAAAATAGTTGTAGAAGTATTGCTCAATCCGCCACGATCACGCAAATGAGGTAATGGCACACCCAACAGAGCATTAATTGCCGCATTCAATGCCGCGCCATGTGACACAATAATGACACGTTCATCTGATTGCGGGTGCGCGCGACAAATTTCTTGCACACCACCAGTCATCCTATTAATGAGTTCTGTAAAATTTTCCCCATCAATTGGTGTTGGATCGTATTGATCAGGATGATGGCGAAATGCCACATACTCTTGTGGGTATTGTTTCTTAACTTCGTCAAAATGCATGCCTTCCATTTTGCCTAGGTTGAATTCCATTAACTGACTCATCAGTGTCAATCTCAAGGGTTGCTTTAGTGCCTCAATTAATGACACAGCTGTATCAAAAGCCCGTTTAATTGGACTTGCATAAACTTGTTGAAATTTAGTCGTCTTTAAATATTTTGCTAATTGATCGATTTCTTGGTAGCTACTTTGCAGTAATCGGGAATCACCATGCATCCCCTGATACCTAGATTCTAAATTCCACTCAGTTTTTCCATGTCGAATAAAATACAGTTTAGTCATAATTCGTCCTTTAATTTCAATTGATTTCATTATCCCAATTTATACTTGAAATGGCAACCTTTACGCGCCTGATTTTCACAACAATTCAAAAAAAGAAGGCGTGAAATTTCACCCTTCTTCTTCAAATATTAAACATATTGCAATAAGCGTTCCTCATTATAAGCATGATCAATGATCGCACTTCCAAGACATTCCTCGCCATCGTAAAAAACAACGGCTTGGCCTGGTGTAATCGCACGAACAGGATCATCAAACTTAACAGTTAATTGCTGACCGTCATCTGCTAAAGAAACTGTGACACCCGTATCTTTTTGACGATAACGGAACTTTGCTGTGCAGTGAAACTCATTGCCATAATCGGCTGTAATGTCATCAACCCAGTGGATATCACTAGCGTTTAAATGTGTCGCATAGAGATGCTCATTATGATAACCTTGGCCAACATATAAAACATTTTTGGCTTGGTCCTTACCAATCACAAACCATGGATCATTGCTTGTACCATTACCACCGATGCCTAATCCTTTTCGTTGGCCAATGGTGTAATACATTAAGCCAGCATGTTCACCTTTGACTTCACCATCTAAGGTCATCATCTTACCAGGTGTGGCCGGCAAATAGGTACTCAAAAAGTCACGAAAATGACCCTTTTCACCGATAAAGCAGATTCCGACAGAATCTTTTTTCTCAGCAGTTGCTAAGCCAGCCTCTTTGGCAATTTCCCGTACCTCAGGTTTAGTGAGCTTAGCTAAAGGAAACATAACCCGATCAAGCTGTTCATGATCCAATTGGCTCAAGAAATATGTTTGATCCTTGTTTTGATCAGTTGCCCGCATCAAATGCATATGACCGTTGTCATCGCGCATTAAATCTGCATAATGACCAGTTGCTACATAATCTGCACCTAACTGATTTGCATAATCAATAAAGGCTTTAAACTTTATTTCTTTGTTGCAAATCACATCAGGATTCGGGGTTCGATCCTTTTTGTATTCATCCAAGAAATATGTGAACACACGGTCCCAATATTCCTTTTCAAAATTGACAGAATAATAAGGAATACCAATTTTAGCCGCTACTTTGGCAACATCCTTATAGTCTTCTGTAGCCGTACAGACGCCATTTTCGTCGGTATCGTCCCAATTTTTCATGAAGACACCTACGACATCATATCCTTGCTGTTTCAGTAACAAAGCAACAACCGATGAATCGACGCCACCACTCATGCCGACTACTACACGAGTTTGACTGTGGTCAGTCATATCATCACCATCATTTCAAATAGATTCTGAACAATCCACGATTTGAAGGTCGTAATAATTCAGTAAAATCGATTATACCAAAAATAAAAAAGATAAACTACCAGAAACACTTCATTGGTAGTTTATCAGACTAATTTATTTTTTTATGAACACACCACGTTCAACCATTTCATCCAAAATGTAATGATATTGCTGCACAAATTCGCTGGCTCGTTGATTCGTGAAGATATTCATTGATTGCGTACCGCTCGCATTCACAGTGTTCATTTTAAAGCCCGTCAAATCTGCATTAACGGCAATCTTTAATTTGGCACCTGCCGCATATGGTGAAGTTGGATCAAGAGAACGTTCATAAGAAAATGTACCTTTGTTGGAAACATCAAACCCCAAATCACGTAATGTGTACTTTTTAATTTGATCACTAATCTCATACGTATCTTGATCGCCCTTTACTTGTACTGACGTACTAAATGCCATTTGAAACACCTTCCTTTTGTGAATTTAATCGTCCAATAATTTGCACCACTGTCTGAATAAATGCGTCAATTTGTTCAGTGGTATTATCTTTACCAAAGCTGACACGAATTGATTCACTAATACGGGGACTCTCGGCACCATACATGGCTGTTAGCACATGTGATGGTTCTAGGCTACCAGCGGTACATGCAGATCCACCAGACACGGCAAACCCAGCCAAGTCTAAATTAGTTTGCATCACATAGGTTGAGACACCTTTTAACCAAATATTAAACACATGATTTAAATTATGTGATGTAATTTCGCCATTGATTTCAAACTCAATACCAGCAGCGGTTAGACCAGCAACAATTTGCTTTTTAAACCCTAAATACTTAGCTTGACGCGCTTTTTTTTCTTCAGAAGTAACCAACGAAACAGCTTTGCCAAATGCTGCAATCGCCGGAATATTTTCAGTTCCTGCTCGCTGTTTGGTTTCTTGGTCGCCACCCTTAACAAACGAATCAAAATTAACACCGGTTCGTCGATACAAGAAGCCCATCATTTTAGGACCATTTAATTTATGAGCCGACGTCGATAATAAATCAATATGATCAGCTTCCACGTCGATATCTAATAACCCATATGCCTGAACGGCATCAGTATGGAACCATGCTTGATGGTCTTTCAACAGTTCGCCAATTTCATGAATCGGCATTTGTGAACCAACTTCATTGTTGCCATACATAATGGTTACTAAAATTGTATCATCACGTAGGGCATTCTTAAAATCAGTCATTGAAATATTCCCTTTTTGATCAACAGGTAGATATGTCACTTCAAAACCAAGTGTTTCTAAATAATGCAATGGCTTTAAAACGGCCTCATGTTCAATCGCAGTAGTAATAATATGTTTGCCTTCAGATTGACGTTTGAGGGCTGTTTGAATAATTGCTGTATTGTCGCTTTCACTACCACCACTAGTAAACATAATTTCCGTATCTTGCGCATTAATACTTTGGGCAATGATGTGTCTTGCATTTTCCATGATTGTTTTTGCTTCCCGACCAAAACTGTAGGTTGTTGACGCATTGCCAAAGTTGTGTTGCATTTTATCGATCATTTCATCAACGACAGCAGGTGCCATTGGTGTTGTTGCTGCGTTATCTAAATATACACGTTCCACTACTTTATGCTCCTTTGTTGTTCAACAGTGCTAATAACATTTGTGCTGATTTTTTCCCGGCTTCAATGATAAATTCATCAAAAGAAACCCCTGCATTTTCATCCCCGGTATCCGACATGGCACGCACAACCACATACGGCACTTGATGGTCATTAGCCACTTGCCCTACTGCAGCGCCTTCCATTTCACTAGAAAGCGCATCTGGAAACTGTTTTAAAATCTGTTCAATTGCAGTTTGACTAGCTACAAACTGATCTCCGGAAACAATTAATCCCTTGTAAACCGTTAATCCTGTTTGCTGTCCTGCTTTTACAAGTTCATCCGCCAACTTGTTTGATGCTGGAAATCGTGCCGGTTGGCCAGGTAATTGTCCATACACATAGTCAAACGCAGTTGCATCTACATCGTGATAAGCCGTTTCGGATGAGACGACAACATCACCAACATGCAATCCTTGACCGATACCGCCAGCAGAGCCAGAATTAATGATGATATCTGCTTGAAATTCAGAAATTAAATGTTCAGTGGTAATGCCTGCCTCCACTTTCCCAATACCAGATTCAACCAGTACCACATTTTGTGCGTTAATTTGACCTTCGTAGTATGTTTTATCACCCAGTGCGACTTCATGCCGATCTTGAAGTTCTGCAAGCAGTTCTTTTAATTCTTCTGGCATTGCACAAATAATTCCAAATTTCATAATTGACTCCATTTCTTAATTTATTTATCCGACAAAAAACAAAATTAAGTAAACAATAATTATCGCTAGCGTTAGCCATAAAATTGCCCAGTTTAATTTTTTCTTTAGGTGACTTATCTTTTCGTCAGGCGTTTTCGTATGGGCTTGTTTACGTGTCACAAGTGTATCTGCTTGATCATCCACATCTGGTTCAAAATGATCCGACACAAAATCGTCATCAGGTTCTTGATGACGATGATGTTTAGCATATTCACGTTCGACTTCAACCCTTTTTTTATCTCGTTGCTCAAATTCGGCCTGTTGTTGTTTACGAAATTCAGCTCGTGATAAAGGCTTTTTTGATTTCTCATTCAGCTCATCATTTGCCATCTAATTCACCACTTAACACTTTTGCTTGCCAATAATAAATGGCCATAATTGTCTTAGCATCCTCAATTTGATGGTCTTGAATCATTTGAAGTGCTTCACTCAAGCTAACTTCAATTAGTTCTAAATTTTCATCATCGTCTTGAGGCAATGCTTTTTGAACAGCCGTTAAACCAGTCGCTAAGTACAATGTCATGTATTCGTCCGAAAATCCAACTGAGGTATAAAATGAACTAACTTCTGCCATTTTTTCTGCAGCAAATCGTGTTTCTTCATTTAATTCTCTTTTTGCAGCAGCAAGCGCGTCACCCTGATCACGTTGATCCAATTTTCCAGCCGGAATTTCAAGGGTGGCCCCATCGATTAGTGCTCGCCATTGTTTCATCAAAAGCATTTTACGCGCTTTAGTAAGTGCTAACAGGGCCACTGCAGCCGAATGACGCACAATCTCACGCGTTGTTTTTTGACCATTTGGCAATTCAACTGTGGTCACTTGAACGTCCATAATATGACCCTTAAACACGGATTCAGTTGTTAACGGTTTTTCTCGCATATTCATCAGTTTTCATCCCCGGAAAATTGATCTTCGTCATGGATCACGCGAACATGCGCAGCCTGTGGGCCCTTACGACCAACCACCACCACTAACTCCACTGTTTGCCCCGGTTCTAGGTTTTTATCACTTTGACCCTCAATTGCGCCAAAATGGACAAACACATCTGGTTCATTTTCAACACTAATGAACCCAAATCCTTGTTTCTGATCAAATGTTTTCACTGTTCCTAACACATTAATTCCCCACTTACTTCTTTAAGCGCCTTGTAATTGTGCCACAAAATCTTGATAGGCTACTTGTTCACCGGTTTGATTAACAGTAACTTCATCAAAGTTTCCTGCCAAAGCATCATTCAATGAAACTGAAACATGTTTAACAAAAGTAGCATTGCCAATCAGATCTACCCAACTTTCACCACTAACTTGGTGATGAACTTTGGTCTTCACCATGCCGCCAGGATTCAATACAGAGATAGTGGTATTGTTAGCAACTTGATTGCTATGCAATAAAACGCTAACTAAACTGGAAGCTGACATTGCCGTACCACATGCATTGGTATAGCCAACGCCACGTTCAAAAGTGCGCACAAAAATTTTGTTTTGATCAATAATGTTCACAAAACTAACGTTCACGCCGTCTGGGAAAATTGGGTTAGTACCATTATTGAGATATCGTCCAAGTGCACCTAATTGGTCACTTTTTAATGTTTCATCATCCACAAAAGCAATCAAGTGTGGATTAGGAACTGCAACAGCCGTAAACTTTAAATCCGAATCCAGTTCAGCAATTTGTTGATCCACCAAAGTTTCCGCTTCCCCATTAACATGCATCTTAAGATCTTGTGCTTTAAAACTGATTGGTGAAATTCGAACTTGATAAGTCGCAACACCCTCAGCTAATTGTGGCATTTTTGAAACAGGTAAATCTGCAGCCATTGTTTCAACCTTAAATGACTGTTGATTATTTTGCTCGCCTAAATAACGGGCAACTGAACGTAACCCATTTCCACACATGCTTGCTTCACTACCATCAGCATTAATAACTCGCATTTTTCCCAGTGGCCCTTCGTGAGTAGGTTGATCTACAAGTAAAACACCATCGGCTCCTTCTAGAAGACCATTTTTTCGGTCACAGACCTTAATTGCTAATTGTTTGATTTGTTCTTCACTCAGTGGTGTTTCAAATTGACTGGTGTCTAACATAAAAAAATCATTTTCTGATCCGTGTACCTTAATAAAGTCCATTGTCTGTGCCTCATTTCTTTGTAATTTCATTAACTGGTATTTTACTACGTTGCCTAGATTCAAGCAACGAAAAGCCTATCTGTTAGATCAATTTAATAAAAAAATAACACCAAAACAATGACGTTATGTCAGTTTTGCTGTTATTTAAGAAATAATAAGTATAATTAGAGCACTTTTTAACTGTGAGCAACCATGCGGCCGCTACCTTTTTTCATAATGACGCCTGTAAATGAACGGTTATTTTTTAGAAAATCAACGTAATTTTGTGCATCTTCGACATCAGATGTTTCAATTAAGTTCAAAGCATCCCGTTTGTTAATTCTAAAAGTTTTAACCGGCAGTTCAATCGTTTGTAATTTACTAGTAATCATTCGCGTTGCTTCTGATGAACTAGTAGCTTTTAACAAATACATATCTGCATTAGCATATGTGCATAAATAATAATAAATACGCACCATTGACAAACGACGTTGACGCAATTCTTGACGTTTAACGTTCACAATTTGCCCCAATTTATCAAAAGTTTTTTTATCATCTACATATTGTGCACAATATTCACAATGATCTGTATCTTCACCCAATTTATGATCTCGAATCGCATCGTGTTTTGTATATAAGTCAGTCATCTCACTGAGTAACAACCCACGATACTTTTTGAGATTTGATCGTCTATTCTTTTCGTATTTACTATTGTCGCTTGTTTGCATATATACTCCCCCAAATGAATGCAAATACTTTCCTCAAAAGATTGCATTTCCTATCTCGCATAGTGCACTTGCTATAAGAATATTATATATGCAACAAGGTTTAGTTGTTAAGGGACTTTTGGTACCGCAATTTTTTTTCTTTTCAAAAAGTTTGGGACTGTTTTTTTCTAACTTCACTAAAGAGACTGTATGAAACATTTATAAAAATGTTATAATAATAGTTAATATTATGACCAACGCTGGTGAAAAGTGGTGCATCTTGAATTATCAATTCTTACTCAATAACGATGATCTAATTTGTAATCAAATTGTTCAACTGATCAGTCAACGAACAGTTCAATCAGTGACTAAAACTGAATTGTCCAAACGTTTATCGTTAACTAATTATCAATTGAATAAATATTTTGACTTGATCAACAGCGACTTGATGACTATTTCAGGTGAAGAACCCACATATATCGACGAGCAAGATCATGATTTATGGCATGCCAATAATTTGAACACATTAATAGTGCAAAAACTGACACTATTATATTTAGAACGTTCAAATATGCTGCCAGTTTTTGAGTATAGTTTCTTTTATTCAAATCAATACTCTAAAGCGCAGTTCATGCGTGAACACTTTATGAGTAAATCAGCTTTTTTTAGATCACTAAAACAGCTGGATAAGGATCTCAATCAAATTAGCTTTTATCAACCAGTCAGTCATTATCAAGATGATGAATTCATTATTCGGTTGAAGTTATTTCAACTGTACTATACAGCATACAATGGTGTTTCAACGCCGTTTGCAGAGCTTGATGGGTTGGTGGAAACAATTTATGACTGCTTCAATGACTATTTTGATAAGCCCTTCAAACCAACTCAGCGCGCAAAATTTGGCATTTTTCTTAAAATTTGGGTACTCAGAATGCAAAATGGCTTCACCATTAGTAATTTGGACCTGCCAAATAGTCAAGACGACGTTAAATACGGACCATTAATGGTTCAAATTCGAGAAATTCTCGAACAGGCATTGACTGTTAACCAAGATGAAATTGATTATCTATATTGTTTCTTGTATACACAAGGCTATTTAACATTGACAACCCAGCAAAATGATCCCGCTGATTTTCCAATTGCTACCAAATTAACGCAACAGATGATTGCTGAAGTGGTTAATAATGGAATTTTAGTTGATAATATAACATGGGAAAAAGAGCGTTTAACTGCAAATTTAATGCAGATTCATTTGCAATTTACCACCTTTTATGTGGAGCCAACAACGTTCATTGATCCCGACCAAATTAGTTTTTTTCAAGATTTATACCCATCCTTTGACATTGTAATTACTAAGTTCATCACTAAGTTACAAGCAGATCCGGACTTACAAATTAGTCAAAAAATGGCCGTTAATCTTTATTTTAGTTATATGTTTGCATTGATTAATTCAATACCACCTACTGCATTAAAGGATAAAATTTTTATCTGTGTTGATTTTTCAGAAGGTACTTTATATTCTGAGTATGTCGTAAAATCACTAGGGTCGTTTAATCACGCCCACATTATCATTGAACCAGATGTGACCGACAATACGGATATTTATATTTCAGATTTCCGTACGGATGATGTTTCCGTTCCACAAATCATTTGGCAAGATCCACCAACACCAAATGATTGGTCACAGCTAGCGGATATGATTTTAGATCAAAAAAAGAGTAAATTGAATCACCTAAAACCACAAATTAAGGAGCAATAAAAATGACTAAAGTAAACTCACAATTTAATCATTCAGTAACTGTTAAAAGTTGGTTAACTGCTAGTCTATTTTCAGTAGCCTTGATTTCAGTAGGTTTAACTGATTCAAATGACACTCATGCTGCATCGTGGAGTTATTCTACAACGAGTCAAACACTTCCACCTGCAATTAAAGACACTAATGGACAAAGTAATACAACTCAAACAAGTACCGCAACTACGACTACCGAAAATTCTGCTACAAATAAATCTAATGAGCTTTCAGATGCTCAAGAAATTGTTAGGGTCAATTTGACAGTGAACGGTTCACTGGTCAGCCAAACAATTCTAAATACCCCTTACAATTCACCAATTACTAGCCAGCAGTTGACTAATCCACAGATGTTGCTCGGTGAAGTCAGTGGACGAGCACTGAAAGACTATCTAAAAATAATCAGTGGTACCACTTTTAAAGGCCAAAATATCGTCGGCACCGCATCTATTAGTGGCTCAAAAACTAATGCCACTTTGACTGTAGATTTGGGAACCTCAAATCAGTCTCAAACATCTAGCAAATATATTAGTCCTGATGATATGACTGATGGCTCACTTTCAACCACGCAAATTATGTCGATCAATGGCATTAATAAGCAGGTCACAATTTGGTGGGTTGAAGAAAAGAAGAGCGATGGTAGTACAAATTACCTAGCTTTCCTGTCACTTGAAGATGCTAAAACCTATACCACCGAAATGACCAACACTGGCACGTCAAAAATTTCACCAGAATCTGGCGTCCAATACGATATTTCTTTGACAATTGGTAGTGGTAATCAAACATCATCCGGAAACTCTACAGATAACGGTAATACAGCAGATACCAACACTGGTAGCACTACTACTGGGACAACTACCGGTTCAACAACGACACCAATTACTGATCCAAATAATGAACCTTCCACTTCACCCACTCAACAACCTGGAAGCAATCAGACTACCACTTCTACACCTACTGGTGAAACACAAACTAATCCCGGTACTTCAACCACAGAAACAACAAATCCTGGTCAAACTGGTAAACCTCAAAAAGATGTCGACTCGAACACCCCACCTATCACATCAAACGATGGGACTCAACCTAATGACACCTCAAAAAATGAAGACAAACCAATCCGTCAGGTCTCAGTTGAATATGTAGACGCCAAAAGTGGTAAAGTGCTGACTAGTGAAATCTTGACTGGTCTCTTAAACACGCCAATCAATTTTGATACACCAACATTTATTAAACAATATTTCCAAAATAATTATATTGTTTTAAATGACGAGACACTGTATGGTGGCCAATTTGATATGTCCCACACGATTTATAAAGTTTCTATGCAACAAGTTAACAGTAAGAAAAAAGCAACGTTACATCACGCTTCAATGCCTTCTGTTCAAAAATTTGCTGAAATGTTCCCTACGAAAAAATCTATTGTGGTATCCGAAAAATCAGCTGCCACACCTTCAACAACTTCTAGTTCGCAGACAACTGAGAGTGCTTCACAATCGACTACACCAAAAGCTTCTCAACCTGACGGTGCTGCAGTTAAGGCTGATAATAGCCAAGACACGCACACAAACCAATCAAAAAAACAAAGTACACCAACCTGGAAAAAATCACCCTTATCTTCTTTAAACGTCGTCAACAATCCCCAAAGTGGAGCTGTTGCCTTTGGAAGTGATCCAGATGAATTTTCTACTTTGGCGCGTTATTTTATCAGCATTTCTGGTAAAATTAATCTCGGTTCAAAATAAAATATAGAGTCAAAAAGTCGGATTCTCTTTTGAGAATCCGACTTTTCTTATTCCTGTTTATTATTCTTTAATGCTTATTGTTTCAATGATCACGTCGTCTTCAGGACGGTCAGACATATCTCGAGCAACCTGACTAATCTTGTCCACAACATCCATTCCTTTAATCACCTGCCCAAATACGGTATGGCGAAAATCCAACCACGGCGTGCCACCTTTTTTATAAGCTTCAATGATTTCAGCTGGATATCCGGCATCAGCCATTTGTTCGATCATTTGTTGATTGATATTTTGATTAGTTACAATAAAAAATTGACTACCATTCGTGTTCGGACCAGCATTAGCCATTGATAATGCACCATTTAGATTAAAAACTTCATCTGAAAATTCATCTTCAAAAGCGTCTCCAAAACTACTTTCACCACCAGCTCCAGTGCCAGTTGGATCTCCACCCTGAATCATGAAATCTGGAATAACGCGATGAAAAATGACACCATCATAGTAGCTTTGATTTGCAAGTGTCACAAAATTTTCAACTGTTTTTGGTGCCTGGTCTGGAAATAATTGCAATTGAATGATTCCAAAGGTTGTTTTAATCTGTGCTTGAGGCCCCTTTACGTTTTCGAGTTCTAATTGTGGATAGGTCATCATGTTTTCTCCTCTATTTTAAAAGTATGCATTCCATTATAGCAATTTATGTTTTACTTGGATATTATATTGTCACCCCTAACACAAAATAAAACCTAGTTCACCGTTTTTTGAACTAGGTTTGTTTTTGGTTTTGTCACTTGTTAAAAATTGAAATTGTTACGGCTTAAACTTCTAATCCTTGATCAACTGTTTCAGGAAATTCAGTTCTAACAATTTGAGCACACCGTGCACAGAGTTCTGGATATGCATCGTCACTGCCAACATCTTTTGTAATCATTCGACAGCGTTGACATAAATCTCCTTGGGCAGCAGTCACTTTTAAAGCAACTCCGTCATCAAATTGACTAGCATCAGTAGGTGCATCATCTAATGTTTCAATATTTAATTCTGATACTTCCAGCAATTGACGGACATCAGCATTTAATGAATCCAAAATTGCTTGATTGCCCTGTGACACATATAAATCAACTTGCGCTTCCAATGATTTACCAATTTGTTTAGAGTCACGTGCTTCTTCGAGAACTTTCAAAACATGTGAGCGAATACCCATAAACGCCGTCCAGTTCTTCAGTACTTCAGCTTCGTTATCGAAGTGCTGTACTTCTGGAATTTCAGTTAATTGAACAAACTCTTCTGGTTCTTTTAGATAGCCCCAAATTTCTTCGGTCGTATGTGGTAAAACAGGTGTTAATAACTTAGTCATCGTGACTAAAATTTGATAGAAAACAGTTTGCATTGATCTTCTAGTATGTGAATTTTCCGCATCAATATAAACGACATCTTTAGCAACATTCATATAAAATGCAGATAATTCAGTTGTGACAAAGTTCATTAATTTTTTATAAACGTCTAAGAAATCATATTCTTCAAAATGCTGTTTAACATTTTCTTCAAACTGATTTAACCGAATTAACATGTACTGATCAACTGATTCTAAATCATCATAATCAATGGCGTTTGTTTTCGGATCAAAATCTGTTGTGTTAGCTAACAAGAACCGCATCGTGTTACGGATTTTACGGTAACTTTCTGAAACCTGTTTTAAGACTTCCATAGAAACTCGCACATCAGAAGAAGAGTCGACACTAAGAACCCACAGACGAATAATTTCCGCACCCATTTGCTTGATTACTTTATTCGGATCGATTGTGTTACCAATCGACTTACTCATCTTCTTACCTTCACCATCAAGCGTGAAGCCTTGTGACAAAATTGTCTTATACGGTGCGTGTCCTGAGACGACCACACTCGTAATTAAACTCGAATTAAACCAACCACGATATTGGTCTGAACCTTCCATGTACATATCAGCCGGATAAGTGAGGTAATCACGCTCAGCTAACACACCTTGATGAGAAGATCCTGAATCAAACCACACATCCATAATGTCGGTTTCTTTTTTGAATACTCCATTCGGTGAATGTTCACTTGTAAAGCCTTCTGGTAATAGATCCTTAGCATCGCGATCAAACCAAACATTTGAGCCAAACTCTGCAAATAAATCAGCAACATGGTCAATAGTTTCTTTGGTCATGATTGGTTCGCCATCTTCACCATAAAAAATTGGCAGTGGCACACCCCAAACACGTTGACGTGAAATGACCCAATCTCCACGATCTCTGATCATATTGTGAAGCCGGACTTTCCCCCAGTCAGGGAAGAAGGTGACATCATCAATCGCACTCAAAATTTCATCTCTAATTTTATCTACAGAAGCGAACCACTGATCCGTGGCCCGGAAAATAATCGGCTTTTTGGTTCGCCAATCAAATGGGTAACTATGTTTGTATGGCATATATTTGAGGAGCAAACCGGCTTCTTTTAATTTATCAAGTGAGATTTGGTTAGCATCTTCATAAAAGACACCTTCAAAATCAGGTCCAGCTTCTTTTGTAAGATACCCTTGATCATTAACGGGTACAAAAACGTCCAACCCATATTGACGGCCAATATTATAATCGTCTTCACCAAATCCAGGAGCTGTATGCACTAACCCAGTTCCGGCATCAAGCGTCACAAAGTCTCCTAGCATGGTTACCATCTTTTTGTCTTTGAAAAATGGATGTTGTGCTAAAACATTGTCTAGCTCTTGTCCTTTGACTGTTTTAACTGTTTGTACATCTTCCCATTCAAACAATTCAGCACATTTAGTTACTAATTCTGTGGCAAGAACATATTTTTTATCATCACCACTATGTGTGACAACCGAATAATCAAATGTTGCATCAATCGTAATACCTTCAGAACCAGGAATTGTCCATGGTGTGGTTGTCCATACAACCATGTAAGTATCCGTATCTAAAACGCCTTTACCATCAACAACTTGTTCAGCATAAAACGCAGATGGTGAGGTGACGTCTTTATAATCAACTTCGGCTTCAGCCAAAGCGGATTCGGATGACCATGACCAGAAAACTGGTTTCTTACCACGATATAGGAGTCCTTTTTGTGCAAAATCACCGAATACGCGAATTTGGGCGGCTTCATATTCGTGTTGCAGGGTTAAATAAGGATGGTCCCATTCACCTGAAACACCAAGACGCATAAAACCTTCTTTTTGTTTTTCAACTTGTTCCAAAGCATAATTACGACACAAATCACGAAATTCTGAGGTTTTCATCTTCTTACGATCATAACCCATCTTCGTTAATTGCTGTTCAATAGGTAAGCCATGTGTATCCCAACCAGGAACATATGGTGAACGGTATCCAGTCATCGACTTATAACGAATAATCATATCCTTCGTAATTTTATTCATCGCATGACCGATATGAATATTACCATTAGCATATGGTGGTCCATCATGTAAGACAAAAGTTGGTTTTCCTTCATTTAATTTTTGTCGTTGCTCGTAAACTTTATTTTCCGCCCACACGTTTTGACGTTCAACTTCTTTAACTGGTAAATTTCCACGCATTGGAAATTTGGTTTTCCCTAAGTTTAATGTTTCTTTGATTCGCATTGGTGACATCCTCCTGACAAATATGTATATTTTTAATTAGCAAATAAAAAAATCCCCGTCCGCAAGGGACGAAGATATCGTGGTACCACCCAAATTCAGAGTCTAGTTGACTCTCTTTGTCATTTGTTAACAGTGATGAACCGACTTGATCTACATTGTTCAATCAAGTATTGAAAAGATGATCTATTAGTTTTGATGACCGGTTAACCTCTCACCAATTGTTAACTCGCTTGCGGTTCAATAACTAACTTGCTGTTCTTTTCATCATTTTATCGCTAATTAAATTTTGTTCTAGCTACTCTTTGCTACCATCATCTGGAAAAATAACAACTGTTTCACCATCGTCTGCAGGTTGTTGAGATTCCACAGGTTCATGTGATACTTCTGGTGCCTCAGATGAGGCTGGAGCTTCAGAACTTGATGCTATCGAGTTTACACTTTGATTTCCTGTATTGTCAAGCGTCTTTCCCAGAACTTTTTCAATTTCATCATATGAACTGACATCCACTTCACTTAACAGGTTGTCCCAGTCTTTACTTTTTACAACTTCAAGTTGTGATTCTAACATCACTTGTAGACGTTGGCGGAAAACTCTTGTTTGTTTCTTTAGATCATTTGTTTCAACAGTCAACTTTTTGGTTGATTGAGCAGCGTCATTAACGAGCTGATTAGCCTTTTCATTTGCCTCTGACACGATATCTGTTGCTTGCTTTTGTGCTTCACGTAACGTAATATCTGCTTCCTTTTGTGAATTTGACTTCACCTTATCGGCAGCTTCTTGCGCTACTAAAATTGATTGATTCAATGAATCTTTCAAATCAGTAAAGTATTTCAACTTTTCTTGATCTGACTTAACTGTTTCTTGTAATTCTTGATTTTCTTTTTGTAATTGTGCATAATCCGCAACCACTTTATCCAAAAATTGGTTTACTTCGTCTACATTGTAACCTCGCATTTTGGTCGAAAATTTTTCATTTTGAATTTCATCTACTGTTAAACTCATTATATTGCCTCCAGTTAACTCGCTGTCACGGTTGCCAATGTGACTCGAATTTTATTTTTTTTTGTTGTGCCATCAATTTCGATTAATTTAATTCTTCCTGCATGACGAACAGAAATCATATCGTGCACTTTTATCGGGTAATCTGGTTTAACTTCGGTTACCCAATTTAACCGGACATTACCACTTTCAATCAACGTTTTAGCGCGATTTCGTGAATAGTTAAATGCCGTTGACACAATAATATCAATTCTCAATGAAGTTGCTGTTGTTTCCCGCACTTCCCAGTCAGATACAGGCATGAGAACAGCTTCTGGTGACACTTCAACCAATGCCACTTTTATATTCGCAACTTTGTCGACATTCAGTTCAAAATATTGCGCCATTTTTTCATCAACAATAACCTGCCATTCGCGTCCATCCGTAATAATATCTCCAAATGAGCTGCGTTCGATTCCTTGACTAATCAGTGTGCCAAGTATTTGACGATGTTTCAGTTCAGCAAATTTTTGTGGATATTTCACTTGCAAAACCTGTAATTGAAAATCGGCTTTGGTTGGTTGATAGTACGCTGGGTATAGCAAAACTCGTTGCATTTCCGCATCATCATAACCACCAAAGCTTTGATAACTGACTTCATCATCATGACGATTAATTAACGATTGCGCAATATAGAGTTGACGAGGGTTTAAAAAACCTGTTAAAACAGGGCGATACTGATCAATTGCTTGACTAACCGCATCATTTATTTCATCAATAATCTGAGTTTCATCTGCCCGAAAATGCTGGTAAACTTGCTCGTCCACAATTCAAACCCTCTCTTAAATAATTAATTGATAAACAATCGATTGCAATGCATCGACACCATATTGGGCAAAAGATAACACCAAAATCGCAACAATCGGTGAAAAACTTAATCCAGCAAAACTGGGAATAAAATCAAATAGTCGAATGTAAGGCACCACCAACTTACTAATGAGCTGTCCTAAACGGCTTTGATACGCACCTGGAAACCAAGATAATAGAGCCCACACCACAATCAACATCATATAAAAATATAACAGTCGGTTGATCGCATAAAATATAAATCCAATCACTGCATTACTCCTTATAGATTGTCATTTTCTTGTGTTAAGTTTGTGGACAAATTGCCGGTAACTTCATAGTTATGTGGGGTACATAAGAAGATCTGATCACCAACACGTTCGATGGCCCCTTCAATGGCGTATACCGTTCCATTTAAGAAGTCCACAACTCGTTTAGCAGAATCGTTATCCATCTGCGTGAAATTAACAATAATGGCACGATTATTAAGCAATTGAGTTGCAATTTCTTTCACATCAGAATAGATTCGTGGTTCAAATAATGAAATTTTACTTGTTTCGCTAGGACGTGATGAATTAATTGACACTACTTTTTGATTGCGACTACTCGTAGTTGCCGTTGGTTCTTCATAGTATTGTTCTTCATCTTGTGGTTCTTCATTCATCCCAAAAAAATTATTTAGACTAAATTTAGCCATTTTCAGCATCTCCTTTGGTCAAAAATCAAATTACTGATCTGAATCAGAACGACGGCGTTTGAAAAATGGTGGCGTTTCTAATCCATCGTCATTACTGTCATCGCTCACATTATTGGTATCATCACTGAAAACATTAAAATCTGGTTTCTCAACTTGATCAAAATTTGTTTCAGATTGAGTATCCTGATCTGCGGTGTTTTCAGAAGTCTGCATATCCCAACCATCGAATGGATCATCTTTTTTGTCAGAACGTGGTTGTGCTTTTGTAGTAGCTTTGGCACTGTTAGCTCGTTGCTTATCAATACCAGTAGCAATCACTGTAACTCGAACTTCATCGCCGAGACTTTCATCAATCGAGGTTCCGAAAATGATATTAACATCAGTCGTTGCTGCTTGTGTCACAATGTCTGACGCATCTTGGGCTTCAAACAATGACAGATCTGGGCCACCGGTAATGTTCAATAGTACATTTTCAGCACCATCAATTGAAACTTCTAACAATGGTGATGAAATAGCTTTTTTAGTTGCTTCAGCAGTTCTGTTCTCACCATCAGCTGAACCAATTCCCATTAATGCAGATCCTTGATTCGCCATAACGGTTTTGACATCAGCAAAATCCAAGTTAACATAGCCAGGTGATGTAATTAAATCAGAAATACCTTGAACACCTTGACGCAACACATTGTCGGCTTCTTTAAAAGCGTCCATCATTGGTGTCTTTTTGTCGACAATTTCTAATAGACGATTGTTAGCAATCACAATTAACGTATCAACATTTTCTTTTAGTTTAGCCACACCTTCAGCAGCATACTTACCACGCTTTGGTCCTTCAAAACTAAATGGGCGAGTGACAACACCTACCGTCAATGCGCCCTGATCTTTAGCAATTTTAGCAACTGCAGGGGCTGCACCGTTTCCAGTTCCACCGCCCATACCAGCAGTCACAAATACCATATCAGCGCCTTCAAGTGCCTGAGAAATTTGCTCTTCACTTTCTTCAGCGGCCTTTTGCCCAACGTCTGGGTTAGAGCCTGCACCTAATCCACGAGTTAATTTAGGTCCTAATTGAATTTTTGTCTCTGCTGCAGAAGACTCAAGCGCCTGCACGTCAGTGTTGGCCACAATAAAGTCAACACCCTTAACATCTTCTGTAATCATTCGGTTAACGGCATTGCTACCACCGCCACCAACTCCGATGACTTTAATTTTTGCGCCAAATTGTTGGCCAGCATCCATTGAATAATCCATGTTTAACATCCTCCGTCATTTACTTAATCAAAGAAATTGTTGAAGAAACTTTTGACGCCTTCTAAGCGATCTTTTTTTGGTTTTTCTTCGTTTTCATTTGCAACTGTTGTTTTTTGAACTTTTGGTGCTTTTTGTGATGGTTGCGGTTCTGGTCTCTTTTTACTTGTCTTAGCTTGATGGGTACTACGCTTTGGCATGCTAGTTTCATTATTGGAAATTCGCCTAGTAACATCAGCATTTGCCACAGCTTGTTTCACAATCACATCAATATCAACTAATTTCGATTCATAAATTGCAAGCGCAATTCCTTGTGTAAACCCAGGATGGCGAATGCCCATTTGATTAGGCACATATGTTTTTACATTTGTATTGAACATTCTTTGAGCTAATTCCACGATTCCTGGTAATGCAGCCACACCACCAGTAATCACAATACCACCAGGCAATTCGAGGCCCTTAATAGGCATCAGACGATCATGAATTCTTTCAAAGATTTGCATAACCCGTGCTTCAATAATTTCCGCAAGGTAAGTTTCACTAACAGTGGTTGGTTCCTGTTGGCCAACTACTTCAACTGAAAACTCATTAGCGTCATCCGCCTGGCTACTATCTGCAAACCCATAATCACGTTTGAGGCGTTCAGCATTTTGTAGCGAAGTGTTAAGGACGATGGAGATATCTTTTGTGATAAATTGTCCACCCTCTTCATCAACATAACTAAATTTTAACTGATGATCATGAATGACACTGGTCGTCGTCTGGCCGCCACCCATATCGATGACAACCGTACCAAAGTCTTGTTCACCGTCATTTAAAATATTCGTGTCAACTGCGAGTGGTGTCACAACCATGTCACGAATTTTTAAGCCAGCTTTTTGAATCGCTTTTTTGGTATTATGCACAATGGTTTTTGGCCCTGTAAATAAAGTTGCATGTAATTCCAACCGCACGCCAACCATTCCACGTGGATCTTTAATTTGATCGAAACCGTCAACGATAAATTCATTAGCCAACAAATCAATAACTTCTCGCTCAGGCGCAATATTTTGCGTTAATGCCTCTTTAGCAACGGCAAATACATCTTGATCTGTGATTTCACGCGATTGGTTTTGTTCACCAACAGTGACCATGCCTTTGCATTTTTCAATTTTTAAATAATTAGCTGGTATTCCCACGACGACATCATTGATTTTGACATTTGCTTTTTCTTGGGCTTGATTAACAGCTGCTCTGATTGCTTGAGCTGTCTTATCAATGTCAACAATAATTCCACGATTTAGTCCGGCTGATGGCTGGCTTCCAACTCCAACAACATTCAATTGACCTTTTACATTTTCACAAACAATCGCTTTAATCGAGGTGGTTCCAATATCTAATCCAACAAACAGCCCTGAATTATCCATGTTCGAGGAACCCTCCTATGTCATTTATAATATTTTTTATAATAGTAGTTAATTTTAAATTTCAACTAATGAAATTTTACCACACTTAATGGGCATTCTGAAAGTCTTAGAACGGAATTGTTATCTCCTGAATGGTAATTATTTATCTTTATCAGTGTAAGCATATGAATAAGCACCTAATTCAAGGTTTACAACACCGTTTGCACTCATATTTTTGGCGATTTCAGGATAGTAATTCATCTTCTCTGATAGTTGATTATATTTCACCATCACCAAATTGCCATCGCTCATATAGATTTTTATCCGTTGTGGATCAGTTTTCGTTGGTGCATATTGAATTTCAGATACCGCAGTTTTGATTGAATCCGACAATTTCGCATATTGCGTCACTGTTTTTTTAGCAATGTTTGTCGATTTAAAATTCAAATAAATCGGCCGTCCACCAACTGGATTGGCATGCCCATTTTTTTCAACATACCCGCTTTCTAACATTGCGTAATATCGATTATTTTTTTCTAAATAACCTGCTGTTCGATTTTCGGTCACCTGAACGTTAACAGACTGCATTCCGGTCACTTTGATATTCAACTTAGCAACTTTAGCATTTTTTTGTTTAGCAATTGGTGTATATTTCCCCTCATTAAAAAGCGCAGACAAAGTTAATTTATTTTTTAAAGTACTAGCGGCAATCACTTCTTGTTTCGTTAATTCCTGATTACCCGTCACATTGATCTGATTAATTTTGCTAATTGGTAAAATAATATAAAGAGAGATGCAAATCAAAATCCCAAAAACACCTAAAACAATGCCAGCGCGCCAAGTCGACTGCCATTGACGTTGTTTTTTTAAATTTGGTATCTTATTGCCAATATTGTCTTTTGGACGATGAGCGGCCTTTGTGTTCGCTTTTTGTGCTTGACGTTCTTGTTCAATTTTTTCAAGTCGCTGTCGATAGCGTTGTTCACGTTGTGAGCGTTTGTCACTCATCGCCAATCCCCCTTTTTTTATGGATGCAATTTAATGGCTTCTTTTAGTAGCTCAATCAGTTCATCTGACGCATCAGCAATCCCAACTTGTTTGGCATTTTGAGACATTTCGCGGCGAAGGTCTTCATTTTGCATCATTTTATCCGCAACGGTTACTAATTTCTGGCCAGACAAATCATCCTCTAAAATCATTTCCGCCGCATGTACATTAACTAACGATTGTGCATTTTTTACTTGATGATTTGCAGTCACATACGGACTAGGAATTAGAATTGATGGAATGCCCAGTGCAGTTAATTCGGCAATACTTGTTGCACCCGCACGCCCCACGATAACTGAAACCTTTGGCAAAATATCAGGCATGTTACTGATATAGGGTTTAATGACAATATTATGATTGACAGATTGATCCTTTAATTGAGCCTGAACTGTTTCAAACCGCTTTTGTCCAGTTGCAAAAACGATTTGATATGCACGTTGGTTAAATTCTGGAATGGCTTCTACCACACTGGAATTGATTTTTGGTGCCCCTTGGCTGCCACCAAAAATCAACATCGTTGGTCGATCATCTTCCAGTCCAAACTCTTGCCATGAAAAATCGCTCTTTCGATTAACAACTTGTTGTCCACGTGGATTACCAGTTTTAACAACTTTTTGCTCTGGAAATTGGTTTTTGGCTGCATCAAAAGAAATCGCAATTTTATCAACGTAACGACTCAAGAATTTGTTAGTAATACCAACCACGCTATTTTGTTCGTGAATCACCGTGGGAATCCCCATTTTCGCAGCAGCATATAACACCGATCCACTAACGTAACCGCCTGTTCCCAAAACAACATCTGGTTTAAAATCACGAATCATTTTTTTGGCCACTTTAATACTCTTCAAAAACAAAAATAACGTTTTAAAGTTATCAAGTGATAAGGATCGCTTAAATCCCTGGATTTGAATGGTCTTTAATTCAATATGCGCAGCTGGAACAATTTTATTTTCTAGGCCACGATGAGTGCCAACATATAGCACCTCAGAGTTGGGTTCTACTTGTTTAAGACGTTCTATGAGCGCGAGTGCGGGGTAAATATGGCCACCCGTTCCACCACCTGAAACCATTAATCTCATGATTGTTCCTTCTTCCCACTTAGTTTCTCAATTGCTTCAATGTATTCATTACCACGAACCTCAAAATTTTCGAACTGATCCCAACTTGCGTTCGCCGGTGACAATAAAATCACGTCACCAGGGTCGCTCAATGCATAAGCCTGAGGCACACCTTCAACGCAATCCTTAGCAAATTCAATCTGTTTAATGCCCGCTTTTTTTGCAGCGTCTGCCATTTTTTTTGCGCTCTGTCCTGAAACGACAATTGCTTTGACATGTGCGTTAAATGCCGGCACCAATTTTTCAAATGTATAACCTCGATCAAGGCCACCCGCCAGTAAAATAACTGGTTGCATAAATCCAGCTAAAGCCATCTGAGTTGCCTCAATATCAGTTGCCTTAGAATCATTATAAAATTTTCGACCCTGATATTCTAATACATATTGCAAACGGTGACGGACCCCACTAAAAGTAGTCAAAACGGCCACAATGTCTTCATTTGCGACTCCTAAGATTTTAGTTGCTGCAATTGCCGCCAACGCATTTTCAATGTTTTGATCACCAATCGTAGCTAGATCTTTTGCTGGCATAATTGTCTCATCTTTAAAGCATAAATTACCATTTTTCAGATAAGCCCCTGTCTGTGTTTTATTTTGACGTGAAAATGGAATCACTTGCGCTAACGATTGGGTTGCTAGCTGTTGCCATTCAGTTCGATCATAATTAATGACAAAAAAATCATCAGCCGTTTGATTGGCAGTGATTTTCATTTTTGCTGCAACGTAGTTTTCTCTAGTTTTATGGTAGTCTAAATGATTAGAAAAAATATTAGTAATAACGGCGACATGTGGTTTTATGTTAATGGTTCCTGCTAATTGGAAACTTGATAATTCCGCAACAATCGTATCTTGTTTTTTTGCTGATTCAACGACATCACTAAATGAAATCCCAATATTACCAGCAGCGTGCACTCTAGTTTGTTTAGCATGCTGTAAAATTTTAGTAATCATTGTGGTGGTAGTGGTTTTGCCGTTACTTCCCGTCACTGCAACCAATTGTCCTTCAAAAACTGAAGCGGCAATTTCCACTTCTGTGACGATCGGAATTTTTTTCTGATTAAATGCGTTCACCAAAACGTTATCATATGGAATTCCTGGGTTTTTAACCACCAATTCAAAGCCTTCATCAACTAACGACAGTGGATGTGATCCTGTGATCACCGTAATGTCGTTTTGTTGTAGCTTAATGACGTCAGCATCATTGGCCTCATGGTCTTGTTTATCATTAATGGTCACCTGCGCGCCCAATTTTTTGAGTAATAGCGCAACATTCACCCCACTCATGCCCATGCCTATGACTAAGACTTTCTTATTTTGATATTTGGTGGTTTGTTTCATTCTTTTTCGATCTCCTTCAATTCATTTTTAATGATTAAATACCCACATTCCAGCTAGTGCAATGACTGATGCAATTAAACTGGTTGACCAAAAAACAATATCGACTTTCCATTCGCTCCACCCTGACATTTCAAAATGATGATGAATCGGACTCATCTTGAAAATTCGTTTTCCTGTTAACTTAAATGAAGCTACTTGTAAGATAACACTGCCAGTTTCTACAACATAAACAATTCCAATCAATAATAATGACCATTCATGATGTACCAAAATGGCTACAGCTGCCAGTGCGCCGCCTAATGCAAGAGAGCCCATATCACCCATGAAAATTTTAGCCGGCTTATGATTGTATGGTAAGAAACCAACTAAACCGCCAATAACGGCTAAACAGAAAATCGCTACTTCAAATTGATGCTGATATAAGGCGACCAAAAAATAGGCTAAAAATGAAATTGATGCATTTCCTGCAACCAAGCCATCTAAACCGTCAGTTAAATTGACTGCATTAGAAAAACCGACGAGCCAAAAAATAATGAACAAACCATACAACCAGCCCATCTGAAGACTGCCAAAGCCCATTTGAAAACCTTCATGCTGATAAATGGCTGTAAACACCATCGCTGCAATCACTTGTCCCAAAGCTTTTTGCCAGGGTTTAAATCCTTCGTTTTGATGCTGGAAAATTTTGATACTGTCATCCCACATACCAATCAGGCCGTACAAGATCAACGTCAAAATAAGAGCCCACATAGCGTTGTCCAATTGCCTCTGCCAAGCTGCTACCCAAATTGCGGTTAGCACAATGGCAATTAAGAACATAAAGCCACCCATGGTTGGCGTTCCAGCTTTTTTGGCATGCCACTTTGGTCCAATTTCTCTAATTTGTTGCCCTTCTTTTTTAGCGCGAAAATATTTAATTAACGATGGTGTAAGGCCAAATGTAATTAAAAAAGCACTGACAATCGTTAATACTCCAGCTAATAAACTCATGATTCACTCTCTCCTATTTTGATTCAAATGTTACTGATATTGTTTGGTTTTTGTGAAATACTGTCCCTGATTTGATACTCTGATCCTTCACGAAACCGGATCCTTTTTGCGTTAATTTCAAGCCAGTAAAGTTTGCAAAACGATCAACATCCGACTTAGACCATCCTGACAAATCTGGCATTGTCATTTGCCCGCTGGTTTTAACAAAAATTCTAGATTTTTGTAAAACACTTTGATCGGCAGCAAAAGACTGTTCTAGAACTTGTGAATCAGCTCCCAATACCACTGGCTGTAATTTCTTATCAGTCAACAGTAGTTGTGCTTTATTGACTTGCTTTCCAGTTATTTTTGGAACCTTAACAAAATTTACCTGACTAGACGATTGAGCCTTATGCTCATCCAATGCTTGTTTCATAACTTGTTGGAATACAGGAGACATGAATTTTTCTGCAACTTGCGATCTACTTTTTGGTTTTTTCATAGTGATGTACATGACGTATTGTGGATTTTTTGCAGGCGCCATTCCAACGAACGAATAAATATAATTCGTTGCGCCGGATTCATAGCCATGTGCTGATCCAATTTGCGCAGTTCCGGTTTTGCCAGCAATTCGATATCCTGGAATTTCGTACACACCACCTGTCCCAACTTTTGAATAGATAACCCCTTGCATATACTGTCGTACTTTTTTAGCAGTAGACTTAGTAATTGGATGACCAACTACTTTTTTATGATAACTTTTAATGGTTTTACCCGTAGTTGGATTTTTTATTTTGCTAATAAAATAAGGTTTCAACATTGTTCCATTATTAGCGATAGCACTGAATCCTTGCATCATTTGTACGGCGGTAACAGTAATTCCTTGACCAAAAGCTGTATTAGCTTGTTCCAATGTTCCCTTAAATGGAGTCGCCCCACTTGCTTCAGTTCCCAAACCAACTTTCACAGGTTCAAAAAAGCCAAATTTGTTTAAATAAGTTTTCCACGTTTTTGCACCCATTAGTTGTTCAAGGTGAGCCATTGCAACGTTACTGGAACGAAAAAAACCTTCTTTGTACGTGATCGATCCCCAGCCACCTTGATCCCAATCGGTAACTTGCCCACCGCCTATTGCATAAGTTCCAGAGTGATAATATCCATTTGGATTAAAATGACCAGAATCAATCGCGGCGCTGAGTGAAAATACCTTCATTGTTGAACCAGGTTCGTATGTGTCTTCTATTAACGTGTTTCGCCACAGTTTTTCAATTCCCGATTTCGTATCAGAATTAAAAGTTGGCCTTTGTGTTGCAGCAACAATTTCACCCGTTTTAGCATTCATGACCATTGCATTCATTGATTCAGATTGTGAGCTTTTATAGGCAGCATCCATACTATTTTCCAATAATGTTTGTAATTTGTTATCAAGTGTAGTATAAACGTCATTTCCATTTTTCACTTTTTTTGAAATTTGTTGAGAGTCATTAATTTGGTAGCCAGAAGTATCAGTTTTACTTTTTTTAATACCATTCACACCAGTCAGTTGGCTATTTAAAGCTTTTTCAATTCCCATTTGGCCGACCAAACTAGTTTGCTGATTCTTTTTATTTGTCATTGGCTGCGCTAACCCAATTAATTGTGATGCAAATTTGCCATTAGGATACTCACGCGAGGGTGTAGCAATGAAATTGATGCCATTTAAATTTGCACTTTCGATTTTCTGTTTTGTTGCAATCGAAATATTGGCACCTACACTACCAAATTCCACTTGAAACGTATTTGGTTTGCTAGGTGTCAATATTTCACGAATTTTAGTTTGACTCAATCCTAAATATTTTGATAAAACTTCAGCTGTTCTTTGTTTATTCGTCACATACAGTGGCTTTCCACTGGCCGATTTTTGATTCTTATCAATAACAGCATAAATTGTATATGTATTTGTATCTTCTGCAATCGCATTATTATTGGCATCATAAATAGTGCCACGTTTTGCTTGAATAACATGTTGTTGGGTATATAATTTTTCAGCACGATTTTTCAAATTGACATTTTGCACATCTTTAAAAATACCAATATATGCAAAACGAACGCCCAGTATGATAAATAGCCCAATCGAAAGAAAAAACAGCCATTGGCCGAATATTTTACGATTTTTAACTGTTTTACTACTGTTCGTTCGTTTAGGTCGATTATTCATTACTTATTGACGTTCCTTATATTGTTGTTAGAAAGTGTCAAACCATGTTTTTTTGCGACTTTTTCCAGGTGAGACTGGCTTGTTAATTCACTTATGACTTGTTTAGCACTACTATTTTTATTGCTAATTTTAGTAATTTTTGTATTGACGTTTTGCAACTGATGCTGATTATTCGTCAAAGTAATTTTTGTAGACACCAAAGCTACCATCATAAATGTTAACACTAAACCACAGGCTGTTACTAGTATTTTTTCAAATCGTGACCAAGTGACCTTAAGAGGTGCCCGATTTGGTGCTACTTGAGGACTTGGGGCAACCCGAGGTTGTTCAACTGCTTGTTGCCATTCTTGTGAATTATACTGTTTTGCCGCGTTATCTGCCATGATGATCACTTTCCTTATTTATTTTTTTGTTCTTTCAATGATTCTTAACTTGGCACTATGTGCACGATGATTTTGTTCTAATTCTGTTTGAGTTGGTAATATCGGTTTTCGCGTAATTGATTTGAAACTTGGTTGCATGTTATCTGGAATTACAGGTAAACCTGCCGGTAAATCTTGAATGGTGGTTTGTTCGCGAAACATCGTTTTCACTAACCGATCTTCCAGGGACTGGAATGTGATGACGCTGATGCGACCACCAACCGCTAACAGATTAAGTGCTTGTTCCAATGAGTCTTCTAATGCGCCAAGTTCATCGTTTACCGCGATGCGAATTGCTTGAAAGCTTTTCTTGGCTGGATGACCGCCATGCCGTCTAGTTGCTGCTGGAATCGCATTCTTAACAATTTCCGCTAATTCTAACGTGGTTGTAATCGGCTGATTCGCACGATTTTTTTCAATAGAACGAGCAATTGGTTTGGCAAAGGATTCTTCACCGTATCGTGATAAAATACGAACCAATTTTTCGTAAGACCACTCATTAACCACTTGGTAGGCATCTAGTTTTTGGTTTTGGTTCATTCGCATGTCTAATGGTGCATCATGCTGATAACTAAACCCTCTTTGTCCATCATCCAATTGCGGTGATGAAACTCCCAAATCATAGACAATGCCATTAATTTCATTAACGCCTAATTCATTCAACGCAACCGTCAAATTTCGAAAGTTGTTTTGAACGAGCGTTAACTGATTGTTGTCAATATATGTAGCCAAGTTATCTTGGTTATACTGAATAGCCGTTTGATCTTGATCGAATGAATATAAATGACCATTTGGGTCAAGTTGAGTTAAAATTTCACGACTGTGGCCGCCACCACCAAGAGTTGCGTCGACATAAATACCATTTGTTGAGATATTCAGACCGGCAACAGCCTCTTTCAATAGCACCGTGATGTGGTTAAATTCAGTCATTAATTTCTCCTAATCCTTACATACCAAAGTCCATTTTTTCTGCAATTTCATCGAAGTTTTCTTCAGCTTCACTTGCAAAGTTATTCCAACGATCTTCACTCCATATTTCAAATCGTTCTGAGACACCAACAATGACACACTTTTTTGATAGATCTGCGTGTTTAGCCAGTGTCTGAGGAATATTGATTCGGCCTTGTTTATCAAATTCGCATTCAGTGGCTGCTGAATAGAAGAATCGAACAAACGCCCGTGAATCTTTCTTGGTTAGTGGTAATTCACTTAACTTGGCTTCTAGATTCTGCCATTCTGTTTGTGGATAACCGAATAAACAGCCATCCATCCCGCGAGTCACCACAAATTGGTCACCTAACTGTTCGCGAAATTTGGCGGGGATAATTAGTCGTCCCTTTGTATCTATTGAATGTGAAAATTCTCCCATGAACACGACTAATCACCCCCTTCACTAAAGCTTGATTTTAGTCTACCACATTCCCCCACTATTCACCACAAAATCCCAAAATTTTGTAATTTAATCAAAAAAATAAGCCTTTGATTACTCAAAGGCTTATGATATCAATGTTTTTCAGCATGTGGGGACTAAGTGGGAGATTATCCCAATATTTTTAAACCAACAGAAAACATATAAGCAACTGCTGTGTACAATAATGTTAAACGCCAAAAAACAGGAACGAAGCGCTTGTAAATAAATTCATGATAATGTCGCCACTGATAGATAACGATACTAACGGTAATCACCGACCAAATCAAAATAACGTAAGCAAACCAGATAATTGAGATATTTTGATAACTAAACCACAATAAAACGGGTGGCCAAAAATCGAAATAGTGAATTGGTTTAGGCCAAATGTGATAAAAAACTCGCCGCAAAATTGCGGCAACAATTGATAGGATAATAATAGCGATAAATTGTGTTAGTAAAACTTTCATTTGATTTAGTTGTTCCTTTTAAATTTAGTGAATGATTTTTTCACGAAAATTGCACGATTGATGCCAATTCGTTAAAATATGGACCAAAGAGGTGGTACGATGATCCAATACTTTTCTGCACATGAAACTAATTTAACACTCCTACCCAGTGACCTTCAAATTGAAGATGCCAGTTGGGTCAATGTGGAAGCACCAAGCGAAGCAGATATTAAAACCTTAACAACCCAGTTTAATTTACCTAAAAATTATTTCACAGCTATTCTGGATGATCAAGAAAATTCCAGAATTTCTGGCAATAATCTCAATGAAAAACATCCATTAACCGTTTTAATGCAGTATCCAAAGTACACCACTAGTCCATTGGGATACATTGAATATAGTACCTACCCGATTCAATTTATATTAACGAACAATGTGATTATCACTGTCTCTAAACATCCGGCAGCTTTTATTCAACATTTTATCATGCATCAACATAAATTGAGTCGCATTATTCAAGATCGCGAAAAGTTTTTATCGCAAATTTTTTGGTTTATTTCACACGATTTTGTGAATGCGCTGAATGAAACCGCTAAAAAAATGGATTTACTTGAACGTCAATTAACATCGGCTACCCAAAATTCGCAAATCTATCAAATTATGGCCATTCAAAAATCGCTCATCGAATTTCAAACAGCGTTAGAACAAAATCAGACCGTCCTATCCAAAACAGATAGTACGGATGCTTATTTCAACGATAACGAAGTGTCTTTTATCACCCAACGCGCCATGATTGAAAATCAGCAAGCACAGACGATGGTCAACAAACAATCGAGGGTCTTAGACCAATACAGTAATATGATTTCATCGGTAATTTCCAACAACTTAAATGATGTTATGAAAAAGTTGACTTCTATTACCATTATTTTAACCGTGCCAACTATTATTGGCGGGTTGTATGGGATGAACGTTGCGCTCCCATATGCTCACATAGTCGGTGCTTTCACTTGGATTTTAGTCATGACCATCGTAATTTGTGTCGTGACAATGCAAATTTTAAAACGTCATAATTACATGTAACATTTGATATTCAATAAAAAATTGGGTACACTAGTTGAAGAATTTTGGAAAGGCGGAATTATTTCCATGCAGAAGAAAAAACGCTCAAACTTTGAAAAAGTTACCATGGTAGTTGTTTGGATTATGATTATTTCCATGGTCGGCAGTCTCATTTTCGGTGCTGTTGCCGGACTCGGATTATATTAAAATTGGACGAAATTAGCCATATGAACCAAAAAAGATCTCGTTGACGAGATCTTTTTTTATTCTTCATTTTTGGATGATTGCTTATATACTTGGCGTGGCTTTGAGCCTTCTGAAGGACCAATGATCCCACGTTGTTCCATTTCATCAATCATTCTGGCGGCACGATTATAGCCAATTCGGAAACGGCGTTGAACCAACGACGTCGACGCTTTTTGCTGATCTACAACAAAGTCAACTGCGTCATTAAATAAATCATCCACATCATCACTTTGTTCAGCTGCCTGCAATTCTTCGTCTTTAACAACCATGTTGTCATCATATTCTGCCGGTTGTTCTTTTTTAATAAAGTCAACTACGGACTCAACATCTTTATCTGAAATAAATGCACCTTGTACTCGTGTTGGTTTATTTTGATCAATTGGCATAAACAGCATATCACCGCGGCCAAGTAATTTTTCTGCCCCGTTCGTATCCAAAATGGTTCGTGAGTCAATCCCGCTAGACACCGCAAAGGCGACTCGTGATGGAACATTGGCTTTAATCAGTCCGGTAATAACATCGACAGATGGTCGTTGCGTCGCTAAAATCATGTGAATTCCGGCAGCACGTCCCATTTGAGCAATTCTGACAATCGCATCTTCAACATCATTGGAAACTGTCATCATTAAATCGGCTAATTCATCAACAATCACTAAAATAAGTGGTAAATACGGATCATTGTCATCATTTTTTTCATTGGCTTCTTGAACCATTTTGTTATAACCCTTAATATTACGCACACCAAATCCAGCAAAAAGTTCGTACCGTCGTTCCATTTCAGCCACTACTTTACTCAGTGCTTTAGAAGCTCGTTTTGGCTCAGAGACAACGGGACTCAGCAAATGTGGAATGCCATTATAAACACTCAACTCCACTTTTTTTGGATCAATCATCAAGAACTTAACTTGATGTGGTTTGGCCTTCAACAAAATGCTCGTGATAATTACGTTGATTGCCACTGATTTACCACTCCCAGTGGCTCCAGCAATTAGCAAATGTGGCATTTTAGTTAAGTCAGCCATCACTACTTGGCCAGTTACTGCACGGCCCAAAGGCACTTCTAGCATTTTATCGTTCTTAGGAGCTGCCTCAATCATTGAACGGAAACCAACAGTGGCAATTTGCTTGTTAGGCACTTCAATCCCAATCAAAGACTTACCTGGAATCGGCGCCTCAATCCGAATATCTTTCGCTGCTAAAGCTAATGCTAAGTCATCCGCTAAATGTGTAATACGACTAACTTTGACGCCCACCGCTGGTCTTAATTCATATTTTGTTACTGACGGCCCTAAATTAACATTCTCGACTTGAGCTTCAACACCAAAGGATGACAATGTTGCTCGCAGTGTTTCAGTGTTTTTCTTAATTGCATCTACCTCACCACTTTGATCAGTATCGGCAACCTTGGTTAGCAGATCAACACCTGGCAGTTGATAATCTGTATTTTCACTTTCTTGAGTTGGTTGCAGCGTCACTTCATCATCTGAATGGTTGGCTTCATCACCCACTTTGTCACTTGCAACATTGATGTTTGGCTCAATCGGCATGCTGGTCTGCTGTGGTCTTTTGTCTTCTTGATTATGCGGCAAAGGTAAATCTTTTTCACTCTCAACCATCAGTGGCTTGTCCCCAGTTTTTTTGGCTGACACAGGTGACTGTTTTTGTGGTTGCTTTTTTTCTTGTTTGGCACGCCGTGTTGCACGGTTGCTTTTGAACGCCAGCCATGCTTTTTTACTGTTTTGAGCAATTTTATTTAAAATCCGATTCATTGGTAGGTTGAAAAAGACAACAATACCGATCAGTATCAGTAAAACTGATAGAATCATTGTGCCAATCGAAGAAAGTAGATAGTAGGCACCGGCATATAAATATGCACCTATCATCCCCCCACCAACACTCATATCAATGCTGCCTTGCATAATATCTTGATTTAAATTGGTCCAAGTAATCGCAATAAAGTCAGTATGACGGTTCATTTGATTAAACATGATGCCGTGAAATAAGAGTAATAATCCCACATACGCAAATAAAACGCCGATTATATATCGGGGTTTAAACTTGGGCAGCTTTCCTTGAAACGTCAAAAAAACAGCATACAACATAATAATTAAAATTAATAGTTGGTAGGTTTGGCCCACGAGAATTCTTAAAACGTTAGCAATAAAGGTTCCAATTGCGCCTAGGTTAAATAAGCCTAGCAAACTTAATAAAATTAAAACGACACCGATTAAATTATTAATCGCAGATTCATTTTTTCGTCGTTGTGTGGTTTTTTTTGTTCGTTTTGCTTTTTTTCTAGCAGCCACAAAAAGTTCCTCTTTTCATTTCATTCTGATCTTATTGTACCAGTTACCACTGATTACTTTAATTTATCATTCGGATATTCGTGCACACGATCTAGATGATTAAATTGTTGTTGTCTCAATGCTTCATATATGACAATCGCAGCACTATTCGATAAATTAAGGGCCCGGATGTTTTCATCATCTTGCGGAATTCGTACTGCATTTTGTGGATACTGACGCATAAATGGTTCTGGCAATCCAGTCGTTTCTTTGCCAAACAAAAAATAATGATCGCCAGTTGTTGTATAGTCTGGATCAACATATGTTTGTGATGCAAATTTAGATACAATATATAGCTGATCTAAGTTATCGATGCTCTCAATAAAACTTGGCAAATTTTCGTGATATGTAATATCTACTTTATCCCAATAGTCTAGCCCGGCGCGTTTCATGTGTTTGTCATCAACAGAAAATCCCAATGGCTTAATTAAATGTAGCTTGGTATCTGTTCCCGCACATGTTCTGGCAATATTGCCAGTGTTGGCTGGCATCAATGGTTCAAATAATACGATATGATTAGTCAATTTGTAAACTCCTCATGCTAAGTAATTTAAGCAAACTAAAAAGCAGGGTCTCGGTGTGGGCACGGCGAAACGCTGCTTTAATGAAGTACTCCTTGATAGTTGCCAACGACATGTCGATGTCAGCTACCAAACGATTTCTACAACATAATGTATCACTATTAATTACAAAATGCAAACTTTATCAAATTTTATCATTTTGTGCCTGCAGTACTGATACATCAACGGTCACCTTCGTTAGATTCCTAATTTGCTCAGCAGAAGGCGACAGTGCATTTTTACCCCAATGAAGTGGTGTCATTTCGATGATTTTAGCCCGTAAATTTTCTGGCACTTCAAACTGATACTGAAGCTGTTTGACTGTGACGTGCTCAAAGTGTTCCTTAAATAGTGTTAACACATTTTGATTGTCATAGGTGCTCAGTTCACCATCTGGGTACAATAACTTGCGAATTTCTTGTAAATAGCCAGCATTCGGAATCACTTTATACAATGTGCCATCTGGTGCCAATAGTCTTTTGAATTCTTGATAATCTGACGGTGAAAATAATTCAATAATGGTTTCAAAACTATGATCAGCAAAAGGCAAATTTCGTAAATCTGCTAAACAGAAGAAAGCATCAGTTGGCAGTTGAGTGGCTAAATTAATGCCATCTTTTGAAATATCAAAGCCAATTGCAGTATCTCGATTATCTCGCAGATGTTCCAATTTACTTAATGGCGTTCCCTCACCACAACCAACATCTAAAATTTTTTGTGGCTGATCTGATAGCTGTTGATTAATATGATTGATAATTGGATCAAACAAACCGGCTGTTAAGATTTGTCGTCTTGCACTTAACATGCCATCGCCGTATTCACTTTTTACACCGTGTGTTAAAAAGTATAAATAGCCATGCTTATTAAAATCTAACGAATGACCATTTTCACAAATCACACTATGCTCATCAACCGATTGCATTGGTGCCTGACAAACCGGACAAATAAATAACGCTAAATTTTGTGCCACAAAATTGGCTGCAATATCAATTTTTTTCAATCTCTTCGTCCTTCATCTTTAGTCTTGATATAGATCTGACTGTCCGCGATACCACGTATATAAATGCGTCACCAAGACCTTAATCACAGCATATCCAGGAATACCGAAAATGACGCCTGGAATGCCAAACATTTTACCAGCAGCTAATAAGACCACAATGATTGTGACTGGATGCATTTTTAAGTTGCTGCCCAATATCAATGGTGACAATACTCGTCCTTCAATTGTCTGTTCAATTGCAAAAACAATTAGCACATTCACTAGCATCCATGGTGATGTAAACGCACCGATTAAAATAGCTGGAATCATTCCTAGAAACGATCCGAGATAAGGTATCAAATTTAGCGCGCCGGCAATAATACCAACTGTCAATGCATATTTCAAACCAATGATGAGATATCCAATCCAAAACATCACGCCAACAAAGAAAGCCACGGTTAATTGACCACGGACATAATTACTAATTTGTTTATTAATATCGGTCAGGACGTTGCCAAATGATTTTTGTAATTTTGTTGGCACAAACTTAACGAGATATTTGGGTAATTTATGACCATCCCGCAGTAAATAAAATAAAATAAAAGGCATGGTGATTAAGGCAACAGTGACAGTGGTTAAAGTTCCTAAAACACTCCCAACCGAATTAACTGTCGACTTAACATACTGGCTAGCACGCTGTGACAGCTCTTTAGAAGCCATATCTGTTAAGTGATTTAACTGATCTTGAAATTGTTGGAAAACTGGTTGTTTAATTAATCCGTTAATTTCATGACTAAAGTGATTAACATACGTTGGAAAAACAGCAATCATACTTTGAATTTGTCGATTCACTGCTGGAATTAAGCTCCAAATTCCCCAAGCAAGCAGTCCGACTACAGCAATAAAAACTACCGTAATTGTAATTGTTCGATTAACATGAAAGCGATGTTCCATTTTATCGACCAGGGGATTGAGTAAGTAATAAAAAACACCCGCTAAAATGATTGGCAAACCAACAATACTCAAAAATTGGCGCACTGGCGTAAACAGCCACGAAACCTTCTGTCCCACCAGTAAAATAAGCAATACTAGTAAAACAATGATTAACGTACTGACAATTCGGCTATTTTTTAGCAGATTCCAAATTGAATTAGTTGATTGTGTTGGCTTTTTATCCACACCGATCCCTCGTTTCAGAAGTTCATTAATTTATAGTTTATCATAGTCTGAATCGACTGGCATTGATTAACGGTCACTGTTATTATGGGAATGAATAAAAAAGGAGAATACTCATGGCACAACAATTTGTAATCGGCACCTACACCAAAAAAACAAGTCAAGGAATTTATCAAGTGACGCTAGACGAAGATCAACAGCAACTGGTTGATGCAAACTTAATTATTAAAATTGGTAGTCCCACTTATTTAGCCATCTCCAATAATCACCACCTGTACAGTGTTGATAAACAAACAAATCATGGTGGCGTCACTGGTTTTGACCTGAACCAACAATCGATCAAACAAATTAATTCGCTCATTGATCCTGGATCCTCACCTGCTTATGTTGGTATTGATGAACAACGTCAATTGGTGTTCACCGGCAATTATCATGCCGGAACCGTTTGTGTTTTCAAAATTGACAAAACTGGCTCGCTCACCAAAACTGATGAAGTCACTCATTTAGGACTAACTGGTCCCAAGGCTGAACAGGATGCACCACACGTTCATTTTACAGATCTTACTCCCGACAAGCGTTTAGTGGTTTGCGATTTAGGAATGGATACGACCTTTGTTTACGATGTCTCTACAGATGGCAAATTAGTGATGCACTCACGCTATCAGAGTGAACTGGGATTCGGCTCACGCCACATTGTTTTCCATCCTACACTGCCTTTTGCCTATCTATTAGGTGAACTAAGTAGCAAAATCGAAGTACTACGTTACCACGACGGTGCATTTGAACATGTTCAAACCATTACGACTATTCCAACCGATTGGACCAGTCACAACGGTGCGGCCGCAATTCATATTTCTGCCGATGGTCAATTCCTTTACGCTTCAAATCGTGGTCATAATTCAATTGTCGTTTTTAAGACCACTGAAAATGGAACACTGGAACAGATTCAGTCAATTAGTTCTGGCGGTGACTTTCCCCGTGACTTTGCATTCGATGCTAGTCAACGATTCTTAATTTGTGCCAATCAAAACACTGATAACTTAACTTTATACACTCGTAATGCCAAAACTGGTCTCTTAACAACAATTCAAAAAGATTTTAATGTACCAGAAGGTGTCTGTGTTAAATTGCTTCAATTATAATAAAAAACAGGTCAAATTCTAATTAGAATTTGGCCTGTTTTTTGCATTAATTTAAATAACTTAAAAAGATTTGCGCAATCGTAAAATAAATCAACACAGATGTTAAGTCCGATACAGTTGAAATAAATGGCCCACTTGCAACAGCTGGATCCACCCCAATTTTATCCATCATGATGGGAATCAAACTGCCCGCCAGGTTGGCAACTGTGATGGCGGCCATCATTGAGATACCAATAATGCCACCTAGCACAAAATTACTCTTCCATAGGCCCACAATTATTGTAATCACAATCCCCGTAACGACACCAATTAGTGCACCTGTTAAAACTTCATTACCAATCAGTTGCCCAATTTTACGATCATTTTCAACTGAAATTTTTCGAACAGCGATCGCCAGTGACTGTGTACCAGCATTCCCCGCAGTTCCAGTAATTAAAGAAATAAAGACCGCTAAAATACTAGCCTCGCTCACTAATGAATCATAATGATTAATTAAACTAGCAGTCGACATCCCCAATAATAATAGCGTAATCAACCACGGTAGACGGTGTAAAGCGGCCACAAACGGTGCTTCAGTCGTGTCATCCACGTTAACCCCGGCAAGTCCTGAATAATCCTCTGTCGATTCTTCATCAATAACATCGATGATATCATCAACCGTAATAATCCCCAGTAAATGACCAGCACGATTAATAACTGGCACTGCTAAGAAATTATAATCACGTACCTTTTGTGCAATTTCTTCTTGATTTTCATCAACTTGCACTGAATATATATTGTCATTCATAATTTTTGAAACAATCGTGCGTTTATCATTTGTCAATAATTCTCTAAGTGTGACAACCCCCACTAACTTTTGTGTATCGTCCAAAACATAGACGTAGTACACGACCTCAGCAGTTTCAGCTTGATGTCTCACCGCCTGCATTGCACTAGCAACTGTTTCGCTTTCGTCAACGGCAACATACTCTGTCGTCATTAATGAACCGGCAGTCTTATCTTCATAGTTGAGTAAACGTCTAACTTCCGGAATTTCATCTTTTGGCAGTAGATTGAGATACGTTGATAAATCCGTTTTGTCCATTTCACCCATAATATCAACGGTGTTATCGGTGTACATTGCGGATAACACGCCAGCTGCACTTTGGGGTGTCATTTCTTTCAGATATTCGATCACTAATGAAACATCATCGACTTCAAGTTCATCAAACATGTCCCCAAGTTCCTTTGTTGACAAAAATCGATAAACTACTTGGCGTTGTGGTTGTGATAATGAAGTAAAAATTTGTGCTTGATCATAAAAGTGCAACGCTAAAAAAAGTTCACGGAATTTAGGACCATTATGGCCATCAAGTGCAGCAATAATTGCACCAACTTCAATATTTTCTACTTCTTCAACCACAGTGACCACCTCATAACGCTTTGATTATTTTTTGCATATCATCTGGTTGTGTACAATGCACATCAATCATTTTTTGTTGAAAAGGACTATAGAATGTTACCTGACGGCAATGCAGTGCCTGTCGCGTAATTAATGCTGATCCAGTTCCGTACATTTCATCACCCAAGAGTGGATGACCAAAGGCAGCAAAGTGCGCCCTAATTTGATGCGTTCTGCCTGTATGCAACATAATGTCTACTTGACTAACTTGTTGACCAACATTTTGCACCCAAAATTCAGTTTGGGCACTTTTACCATTTAATGCTACTTGTCGTTTAACAAACGAATCTGGGTCACGAGTAATTGGCGCATCAATAAGGCCGTGGCCCGTTTCTAATTCACCTGATACTAATGCCGTGTAGTATTTTCTAATTTGATGTTTTTTTAACTGTTGGTCCAACACAGTGTGTGCAAAGCGATGTTTTGGAAAAATGACGATGCCACTGGTATCTTTATCTAAGCGTGTTGCAACATGCGTTACCTGGTTTTCATACTGATTGGTTTGATAATAGTACTTAACCCGATTAACCAAACTATCAGCAACCGTCACATGGTGAGCTGGAACTGTTGCAACACCGGCCGGTTTATTCAAAATTAAATAGTCCGCATCCTCATATAAAATATCAATTGGCGCTGTACAATTTTCTATTTTTTCACTAGCCTGTTCTGCTGGCAACAACAGCGTCACCGTATCACCTTGTTCCATGACATCAATCGTCCACGCATGTTGATTATTCACTAAAATATCGCCGCCATGATACTTGGCAACGATAAGCAATGAACGACTAACCCCGTGCATACCTAGGAAAGTACGAACTTTGATTGGTTCCAAATTTTGATACGTCCAACTAAACTTCACTTTGACCTCCGATAAATGCCTCGCCAACCCGTGACCAAAAACTAGTATGGCGATAACTGGCAAAATAGATCTTTTGATCAGAAATTTGATAATGAATATTAACAATTTTTCGATCATCACGGCTGTCATGCACCTGCATTTGATCAGTTCCGACTACTAACTGACTATCACCAGGATTTAAGTCCAAATCGACGTATTGGTTTTTGCCAACAATCACTGGTGATCCGAGCGTTCGAAAAACACGATTATTAATTGATGCAATTTCACCTAGTTGTAATCCCACCAGGCTAGGGTCAATCACTGCCCCACCAATTGACTTGTTATAACCGGTTGAACCGGTTGGTGTGGAAACACATAAACCATCTCCGCGAAATCGCTCAAAGAGCTGTCCCTTAATATAAATATCACACACCATTGTGTTAGTTATTTTTTTGACAGTAGATTCATTCAAAGAAATAAAGTGCTCAACAGTGTCATCATCATATTTAATGTCAACATTCAATAAAGGGTAGCTGACCTTTTGCCCACTGTCCTGTTTTAAACTGTTTACTAACTCTTCAGTTTCATAATCACGCCAGTCAGTATAAAAGCCCAAATGTCCCGTATGAATACCCACGAATCTAATTTTTTCCAATTGATTTTGATAATGATGAAAAGCAGACAATAATGTGCCATCGCCACCAACTGTAATCACTAAATCTGGATTTCGATTATCGAGCTCATAATGTGCCTGTTTTAGACCCAATTCAATTTGATGAGCAACATCATTTGATTTTGGCGTGTCATTTTTATAGAGTGCTACCTTCATAATCATCTTATCCCTTATTTATCTTAATTTTCACTGACGCTTATCATCAGTTTGTTCATGGTCAATAGATTCTTGTTTGGTCCATGCATCACTTTTGCCATACGAAAATAGATTTTGTGCTTCTTGAATTTCTTCTCTAATTTCCGACATTTCTGTATCCAATTTAAAAGCTGCTTCCCCAGCTCTTTGCAAACGATCGCTTAATTCCTGTGGAAAATCATCTTGATACTTATAATTCAACGAATGTTCAATGGTTGCCCAAAAGTTCATTGATAATGTTCGAACTTGAATTTCAGCTAACAATTTTTTCTCACCTGAAACAAGTTGAACTGGATATTCGATCACAATGTGATATGACCGATAACCACTCGGCTTGGCATTGGTAATGTAATCACGTTCTTCTAAAATTTTCATATCCGTTCTTTTTCGTAATAGATCGACCACTTGGTAAATATCTTCAACAAACTGACACATGATGCGTAAGCCCGCAATGTCTTGCATATCTTTTTCAAGTCGATCATCTTCGATATGACGGCGCACCATTTTTTCCTTGATACTATCAACTGGTTTAACGCGGCCAGTGACAAATTCAATTGGTGCATGCTGATTCAAATCCTGAAACTGTTTACGCATACCACGGAGCTTAATTTTCAATTCATCTACAGCTTGCTGGTACGGTAATAAAAAATGTCGCCAATTTTCAGTCATGTCAACGCCCCCCACTTTCTTCCTTCTCCATTTTAGCATATCTTTATACTGTTCAATTATAAATAACCCACAAAATAAATAGTTAATCCATTTAACTTTACTTTCAGCCAAATTTTTGGCAAAATTATCTTTAATTACTTAGAAAACCAGTTCAATGCGCGACAGTGATTTCACAAGCGTTTCAATTGTACTTTTGCAAAACTTTGTTAAAGTAAGGTTGAGTGGTTAAGGGATACATAGTTATCAATTTTGAGGAGGATTATTGTGGTAGAAGTTTATTTATTTGTCAATCCTTTAGGGCAGCAATGTCTTCAGCGTGAATATGACATTGTCCGGGTGGATGAACAACTGAACAAGCAGGTCGTTTACCAATTTGTACCATTGCTAAATATGCAAACCATCACAAGCACGTTGGAACATCATCATTTAGACAGTCATGATTTGAAATTGCGTAATGAAATCTCACAAAAAATGTTTAAAGTGGTTCTTGATTATAAAGCGGCATTATTTCAAGGACGAAAAAAAGGACGGCAATTTTTAATTCAATTGCAACAACAAGTTATTGAGCAGGGTCTCTCTTATTGTAATGATATTGCAACGCAAACGGCCAAAGAAGTTAATTTAGATATTGACATGTTTAACGAAGATCGCCAATCACAATTAGCGAAACAAGCCTTTCATGCTGATCAAAAGATGGCGAATGAAATGGGTATTGAACATACTGCTTCTGCAGTTATCTTTAACGAAACTCAGCAAGATTATGGTGTTTTGGTTGATGATTTTGATTATAAATCACTTTTGAAACTCTGCTCAAAGGAACCTAAAAAACCAAACAAAGGCCATAGCAATCATCAAGTCCCGTTTCTCCGCGTCTTATAAATTTTCAAAGCATGATTTAATGCAAATCATGCTTTTTTATTTTGCAAATAATCTAACTTTTCTGTCGCGCTCACAAACCACCTCGGGTGATGAGCTATCAAAATTTGATCATGATTTTGTTTTAAAATATTCTGTTCTAACATTGCATGTGTAAATGGCTGCAAGACTTGCACTGTTATCATTGCCTGAGCATTAAGAAGACATGGAAATGAATGCCAAGCGTCTTCAACAGCCCCAAATAGCCATTCTAACCAATGTGACCGCGTCCAGCTGAAGCTATGTGGTAATCGCTCCAGTGCCAATAAAACTTTGACACGCCAAATTGTTTCGAGTTCTTTTGTCCAGGGCCAACTACTTTGTGCCACGTGGGCAACCAGTGGCATACCGGCTAAATTATGCCGTTGTTGATAGCACATCTGAACTAGCGGTTTTAAGCTCACCTCTCTGGTCATCAACCTAGTCTGGATACTTTTGGTTTGCTCAATCAATATTTTTTTTGCTGAAGTCTTTCGTGCCAAAGATCGCATCCAATCCGTATGTTGATAGCTGTAGAATTCAAATTGTTCAATCTTGGTATTCCAAAATAGAATTTGTGGCTGGTTATTGAAACATTGCGTAAACTGGCTAATTTTAGCATGGGACAATTGTTTGTTTTGATAGGGCGCACCTAAAACCCAATATACTGGAATGTTAATTTGACGATAACCCTTATTTCTCATATCTAACTGTTCAATTGACAACGGGCTACACTGAAATTCAATGGCGACAGGACGTTCATTAATCCGAAATATTAAGTCGGCTCGTTGTTTAATTTCTGGAAAATAGACCTCATATTTTGGAGAATAATTTTGGCATTTGGCCCAATAAAACAGTTGCTCTTTTCCAAGAAAATGCTCCACACTTTCCGGTTCAGCATCAACACATTGACTTCCTCTTTGATGAGCAAAATGTTTCATCTTAATTTGCCCAGCTTTTAAAAAGACATGCTCCTGACAAACTGGACAGTAGTATGTCTTCTTCAAAATAGCTTCATTAGCATGAATCATTTCTTGACCATCACTTGCCATTATCATCGTACTCACCTCATTTACCAAGTACGTTAATAATGAACAAATTGCAAAAAAAAAGAGCTTGCGCTCAATTTTACTTAACAAAATAGTATCTGGTTAGTTCCAAAGCAGTTGATTCCATTACCAACTCAGCATGCTCGGCTAAAACGTCTGCCGTTACGGTAGACTTTTTCCCATATTCATACGCAATTGATAATTCATCTTTAATTGTTTCATCACTAGTCTCTTCCACAAAAAACGTGATTTCCAAATAATATCGTTCATGATATCGATATAAATTTGAACTTGCGTTTTCAAGACGCAGTAGACGAGCAACTTGAATCATATTTTCAAAATCACCAAGATCAATAACCACTCTTGATGTCTGAACTTGATTATCAGCTATCACTTTTTCAACATCATTATTATCGACAGCTGTACGTCGACGATCTGAAGTATTTTGATCAGTCTGGCCAAGCTGGCGTTTCAAAAAATCAGAAACCTCATCTTGTTTGCTATCGTTTGCCTCATCAGATTCATCATCACTATCATTAACAAAATTATTTTTACTAATGAACAACTCTAATCCGTTTCTATTGGGAAGCACCTGAAAAGTGACTGAGTCGTTGTCTTGAAACTGATGTTCAGTATCCACTTCTTCTAGGATACTATAAAAGAAACTTTCGATTTGTTGGTGACTGCCTAATAAATCTAGGACAGTGATTCCTCTTTCGTTTAAATCATCGTTACCGATTAAAACGCGAATCGTGTTTTCATTTATGCGTTCCATTTCCATCGAAATTGCGCTCCCTTCGATTCGCCCAAATTCCACGTCATTTAAAGTATATTTTAACTGTTTTCAATAAAAAGTAAAGTAAATCCACCCACAAAAAAAGAAGTCATAACACACGTCACAACCCCTTTTTTGATATTCAATTTAATCAATTTAAATCATGTTTGCAGCACGTTGTGCTTTCGCCAATTCAAGTGCACGAACATCACGTGGTAAGAAACGACGAATTTCATCTTCGTTGTATCCAACTTGTAGGCGTTTCTCGTCTATGATAATTGGCCGACGTAACAGACCAGGATTTTTTTGGATCAAACTGTAAAGTGTCTTCATTGGCACTTCGTCCAAATTAACGTGCAGGTCCTGATAGGCTTTTGAGCGTTTTGAAATAATTTCTTCAGTACCATTTTCAGTCATTCTTAAAATATTTTTAATTTCATCCATTGTTAACGGTTCAGAAAAGATATTTCTTTCTTGATAAGGAATATTATGTTCTCGTAACCATGCACGCGCTTTACGGCAAGATGTGCAACTTGGTGATGTATATAATGTAACCATAATGATTGCCTCCTTGAATCACATAACGATTTGCTATGTGGCTATCTCTTTCTACGCTTTTTATTATACATCATATAACCAAGAAAATAAATACTTTTTTGAAAATAATTAAATAAAGGTCAAACATTTTAATTAACATATCCTGTAAATATGTTAATTATTTTTACTATTATAAGCTAATATCAACGAATATCGTCATAAATACAATTGCCTACAACTATTATTTAACTAATAGTTCAAAAAAGCTTCAAATTATGAATTTTTTGTGAACATTTCACTTACTAAAAGTAGTTTCAACCATCAACTGCGCCTTTTTACAGATTTACAACTAATTCAGATTCCGCACATTTCACAATCGTTACACTATTTGTAATTTCTTTTTGAGCGTTTTCTATTAATTTTTCGGGCACAATATCTTGTGGTAAATGTGACATGATTAATTGTTTAGCCTGACTGTGATTTGCCAACTGACCTGATTGTTGCGCACTCATGTGCCAAACTGGCGTTTGCTTAGGTAATGTCAAAAAATTGGTATCAGTAATTAAACAATCCGTTCCTTGAGCAAAATCTACAAACTCTTCCATGTTAGCTGAATCAGCTGTAAACGTCATGCTTTTGTTTTCTGCATTACTAATTCGCATGGCAAATGCCGTTACCGGATGTTTTGTTTTCATAAAGCTAATATTAAATGGACCAATTGAATTCGTTTTTTTTACGTCATAAGCTTGTGCAACAGTTGAATTGGGCCAGTTAAGTTTTTCAAAATTAGGTTGATCAAATGGATGTCCATAAATTGGCAGTAAGGCTTCTTTTCTTATGCCTTGACGTAATTGCCAATAATGTTGTAGAACTCCAATATCAGCAATATGATCCGCATGGTAATGTGATAAAATCACTGCATCTAACTGTAAAGGATCCAATACATTTTCAAGTTTAAGCAATGCACCGCTGCCACAGTCTAACAATAAATTAAACCCGGACTCTTGAATCAAATATGAACTTGTTGCTTCATTATTGTATGGATAACCACCATAAAATCCTAAAACCGTAATTTTCATCTCTCATTACCTCCAATATTTACTCTACTAGATAGTATCATTTTCCTTTAATACTGAAAACTTCTATAATTTAAAGAAAAGTGAGGTTTTCAAAATGTTAAAAACGGTGAGTGCCACATTTGGTAGTACTGAACTACTTCAAAAAATTATTGACAAGCATCCAGAACGATCATTTAAGCTATTGCAATCCTCTCATAGTGATGAACAACTTCAGTTACTTGATTTATCCGATGAACCAAGCGTTTTTATGTCACCAATTAATTATGCCATCCTTGCCAGTAGCAGTGATAATCCCAATAACGGTGTTTTCCATTTTGAACACTTTTCATTGGGTGAAGATGACCGTAAAGTATTAATATCGACTCTAAAACACTACTTTTCTCCCGACCAACTTCCCAGTGGTTTACTAAGTCACTGTATTCTTCAAAACGAAAAAGATCAAAACGAGATTATTCTTTTAACAACATGGCAAAATCAAGCAAGCTTGAAGAACTGGAAATTAAGTACCGGCTATCAAACACTTACTAAGCACAAAAAATCAACGGATTCGTTTTTTGAACAAACCTATCTCCCTGTCCAACAATAATTAAAAATCAACCAATCATGACAAACATCCTTCATAACAGTCAGTTTTTCAACCATTGTGAAGTTTATCATTGATTGCTTGATTTTTTTTAGGCCGATTTTTGACTTGTTAGGCAGTCACAGTCTACTTTTTCTGGTGCCGTTGCCAACTTTTGTTTCAAAGTTTCAATCAACATTTCTATATCACTTTTAGATAACGCTTTACGTTGAATAACTTCATTTACCGCGCTGCCTACGCGCATTGCACACATATCATTAAATAAGTTTAAGCTAGCAGTATCAATTGCCGTTTGTTCACTGATATTGGCCGTAAAATGATTGATACGTCCATTCTTGCGAGTTGTCAGAAAACCTTTATCAACTAACCGACTTAATAAGGTTTTAATGGTTGTTTCCTTCCAATCATTTTTGTCTGCCAATTGCTTTATCACATCCGAGCTTGTCACCTCATTTAGTGTCCAAACAATCCGCATTACTTGCCATTCAGCTGTACTAATTGAAAATTCTTTTGATTTCATTTATTTTCCCTCGTCTACAATTGTAATTATTAATAGCATACCTTCGATATTTGTATTTGTAAAGAATTTTAACCACAAAAAAAGTCGAATGTATTCATTCGACTTAACTAGAACGGTCCGTACGAGACTCGAACTCGTGATCTCCTGCGTGACAGGCAGGCGTCCTAAACCAACTAGACCAACGGACCAAAATTGCGGGAGCAGGATTTGAACCTACGACCTTCGGGTTATGAGCCCGACGAGCTACCAGACTGCTCCATCCCGCGATAATAAAAGTGACCCCTACGGGATTTGAACCCATGTTACCGCCGTGAAAGGGCGGTGTCTTAACCACTTGACCAAGGGGTCATATAAAAAACGGAGAAGGAGAGATTCGAACTCTCGCGCCGCTTACGCGACCTACACCCTTAGCAGGGGCGCCTCTTCAGCCACTTGAGTACTTCTCCAAAATGGGCCTAAATGGACTCGAACCATCGACCTCACGCTTATCAGGCGTGCGCTCTAACCAGCTGAGCTATAGGCCCATTAAAAGCGGGTGACGAGAATCGAACTCGCGACAACAGCTTGGAAGGCTGTGGTTTTACCACTGAACTACACCCGCATAAAATATATTCAAATTAATGGCGCGGGACGGAATCGAACCGCCGACACACGGAGCTTCAATCCGTTGCTCTACCGACTGAGCTACCGAGCCAAAAACGGTCCGTACGAGACTCGAACTCGTGATCTCCTGCGTGACAGGCAGGCGTCCTAAACCAACTAGACCAACGGACCAAAATTGCGGGAGCAGGATTTGAACCTACGACCTTCGGGTTATGAGCCCGACGAGCTACCAGACTGCTCCATCCCGCGATAATAAGGAGGATGGGAGATTCGAACTCCCGCGTGGTTTGACCCACCTGACGGTTTTCAAGACCGTTCCCTTCAGCCAGACTTGGGTAATCCTCCATAAACAAAAAAACACAGTGATTGTACGTATGCGATTCAACGTCCAGCCTTTTCCTAATGGACCTTGTAGGACTCGAACCTACGACCGGACGGTTATGAGCCGTCTGCTCTAACCAACTGAGCTAAAGGTCCAAGTTCGCATACACCCAATCTATCGCGGCGGGGGGGATCGAACCCTCGACCTCCCGGGTATGAACCGGACGCTCTAGCCAGCTGAGCTACACCGCGAAAACAAACAACAAACGTCATTTATTTTTATCGGGAAGACAGGATTCGAACCTGCGACCCCCTGGTCCCAAACCAGGTGCTCTACCAAGCTGAGCTACTTCCCGTTAAATCAATGCACCCAGTAGGAGTCGAACCTACAACCTTCTGATTCGTAGTCAGACACTCTATCCAGTTGCGCTATGGGTGCATAATAAGTGCCGAGGACCGGGATCGAACCGGTACGGTCATCACTGACCGCAGGATTTTAAGTCCTGTGCGTCTGCCAATTCCGCCACCCCGGCATATTATAGAATTGGCAAAGCGGAAGACGGGATTCGAACCCGCGACCCCCACCATGGCAAGGTGATGTTCTACCACTGAACTACTTCCGCATATTAAATGCCGACTAGAGGATTCGAACCTCCGACCCCCTGTTTACAAGACAGATGCTCTGCCAACTGAGCTAAGTCGGCATCACAATAATGCCTAAATATTTAACCAATCAAAGATTGGCAATGAGCCGTGACAGTCTCGAACTGTCGACCCTCTGATTAAAAGTCAGATGCTCTACCAACTGAGCTAACGGCTCAATGGAGGATACAGGGCTCGAACCTGTGACCCTCTGCTTGTAAGGCAGACGCTCTCCCAACTGAGCTAATCCTCCATCAAAAAGCATGGCAACGTCCTACCCTCGCAGGGAGCGATCCCCCAACTACTCTCGGCGCTCAGAAGCTTAACTTCTGTGTTCGGCATGGGAACAGGTGTATCCTTCTGGCCATCGCCGCCACACTCATATGCACTATTCTATCATAGACAGTACACTGAGAACTTGCGCTCTCAAAACTAAACAGTATCATCTTTTTCTTAACCGGACACCACTTTGTGGTTAAGTCCTCGACCGATTAGTATTGGTCCGCTCCATGCATCACTGCACTTCCACTTCCAACCTATCTACCTCATCATCTCTGAGGGGTCTTACTCTTCC